>CAXUBB010000292.1:0-7163 GCA_964249105.1 uncultured Bryobacteraceae bacterium
ATTGTCCAGCAAGCGGTGGAACACGGCAAGTATCTGAAGGGCATCCTGGCGCAGATCCATTAATATTGATCCGGCCATGGGGCTGCATAGCTTTG
Organism: uncultured Bryobacteraceae bacterium; assembly: GCA_964249105.1. Lineage (GTDB taxonomy): Bacteria > Acidobacteriota > Terriglobia > Bryobacterales > Bryobacteraceae > Bog-105. The sequence continues at coordinate 96 of CAXUBB010000292.1, forward strand.
GCGCATACGCGCAGGATCAATGGCGCGTGAACTCACGGCTCACGGTCAACGCGGGTTTGCGCTATGAGAATCAGCGGCCCGCGACGGAACGCTTTAACCGGCTGGCATTCTTTGACACCACGGCAATCAATCCGATCAGCGCCGCTCTGGGAACAACGCTGCGCGGAGAGTTTCAATACGCGGGCGTAAACGGGAACAGCCGTTATGCGTGGGCGCCAAACGATCATGATTTCGCGCCTCGGGTGGGCATTGCTTACAAAGTGACGAACCGCCTGATTGCGCGCGCGGGCGCGGGAATTTTTTTCCTCCCCGCTTCGGCCATGATCACTTTTGACAACCCAGGCCAGTTCTATGGATTCAGCTCATCAACTTCCTACATTGCGACGAGCAACAACGGTTACACGCCGCTGAATTTGATCAACAATCCTTTTCCGTACGGCATTATGCAGCCGCAGGGCAGCTCACAGGGCGGGCTGACTCTGGTGGGAACCGGCCAGGGGCAGATCTGGCCCAAAGGGTCGCATCCGACACCTTACAGCGAGGTCTGGAGCTTTGATCTGCAGTATCAACTCTCCTCGCATTCCGTCCTGGGAGTCGGCTACAGCGGCAATCGCGGACGCAAGCTGTTATATGGCAATCCGAATCTGGATGCGGATCAATTGCCGGGCCAGTATCTCAGCCTGGGGGACCAGTTGAATCAGCAGGTCGCCAATCCTTTCTATGGAATTGCCCCGGCGGGCACTTATCTCGCGCAACAGCAAACCATCGCCTATAACGAATTACTGCGCCCTTATCCGCAATATACGTATCTGCAATGGACGCGCTCCTTGCCTGGCGCAAGGTCTTCTTTTAACGCGCTCAATGCAAAATATAATCAGACTTTCGGTTCCGGACTGAGCCTGCTGGTGACTTACCAGTGGTCAAAGGCGCTCGATAATGGTCCCGAAGATTACTTCGGCTGGGCGACCGGAAACGTTTGGCGAGATTCGTACAACACCAAGCTTGATTACGCCATCAGCACGCATGACATACCGCAGAGTTTCTCGACGGCCCTGGTCTACGAGCTTCCCTACGGCAGGGGCAAGCATTGGGGCAATAACGCTCCCAAGGTGGTGAAAGAGGCGCTTGGCAATTGGCAGGTGTCTTCACTGGTGCGGTTGGCGAGCGGGATGCCGCTGCTTGGCATTCAGAACAGCTCCAGCAATCAGCTCAGCAATTATGGGTTCCCTGGGCCGCAACTGCCGGATCTGATCAGCACGAATCTGAAACCGGCTAATCAGACGCCGGACAACTGGGTGAATGCCGCTGCTTTCGCCGCGCCTTCGTCCATTTACCAAATCGGCAACTCGCCGCTGCGGCTCACGCAACTGCGGGAGCGCGCCGCCCGAAACGTGGATATTTCGGTTGCAAAGAATCTGGGAGGCGAGCGCTTTCAGGTTTGGCTTCGCGGCGAGTTTCTCAATGTCCTGAACTATGCCCAATACAACGGCGTGTGCCTTGATTTGTCACAATCGTCATGCGCTCCGTTCGGCACGGCTTACGGGACCGAAAACACGCCGCGCATCATTCAGCTTAGCCTGAAGTTCTCATTTTGAGTTGGCGCGCATGCTCCCCATCAACCGCCGTCAATGGGCAGGATCGATGCTGACCGGCGTATTGCTCGAAGCCGCGCCCAAGCCACGAACCTATGCGGTTGTGGGCGCGGGCGTGTTTGGCGCTTGGACCGCTTATCATCTGCTTTCGCGGGGCCACCGGGTCATTCTGCTGGACCAGTACGGGCCGGCGAGCAGCCGCGCCAGCTCGGGCGGCGAGACCCGTATTATTCGCTGCGCTTACGGGCCGGATGAAGTTTACACGCGCATGGCCAAGCGTTCCCTGACGCTCTGGTCGGATTTTTTTGAAAAGACGAAGCGCAGCCTGCTGCGGCGCACCGGAGTGCTGTGGATGGCAAAGCCCGATAACGCGTACGCGCAACAGAGCAGGGAAACGCTGCGGAGAGAGGGCGTGCCTTTTCGGGATTTATCCGCCTCTGATCTGTCGCGATTGTACCCGCAGATCCGCCTTGCGCCTGGAACGGTAGCGATCTTTGAGCCGGAGAGCGGAGCCTTGATGGCCCGACAGGCCGTGCAGGCAGTGGTCGAAAGATTCACCGCCCAGGGCGGCGACTATCGCCAGGCGGCCATTACCGCGCCGCGTGGGAAGGGACTTTTGCAAGCGATTCAGACAGCCGGCGGCGAATTAATCACGGCGGACGCTTTCGTGTTTGCGTGCGGGCCTTGGCTCGGCAAGGTGTTTCCGGGGCTCCTTGGCCATCGCATTTTTCCGACACGCCAGGAGGTGCTGTTTTTTGGGATACCGGCGGGACAGCCCCTCTTCTCGCCTCCCGCCATGCCCGTATGGATTGACTTCAGCGACGGTCGCGGCATGTACGGATTTCCGGACCTGGACACGCGCGGCTTCAAAGTCGCTTTCGATCTTCACGGGCCGGCGTTCGACCCGGATACGGGAGATCGCTTCGTGCGTCCCGAGAAAGTGGCCGAAGCGCGCCGGTATGTCGCGGAGCGTTTTCCCGCCCTGGCGCACGCGCCGGTGGTCGATTCGCGCGTGTGCCAGTATGAAAACACCGCGAATGGCGATTTTCTGATTGACCGCCACCCCGATTTTGAGAATGTCTGGTTTGTGGGGGGCGGATCGGGCCACGGCTTCAAGCACGGACCGGCGGTGGGAGAGTATACAGCGGCCCGCGTCACGGGAGCAGTCGCGCCGGAAGTTGAGCCGCGCTTTTCGCTGGCCTCGAAGGGCAAGGAGCAGAAACGCGCTGTTTATTAATTGCCTGGAGATGCTTCTTCGTTCCAGCCCGCGTGGTCCGGCCAGTCGGTAATCCAGAAGTGCGGGTAAGCTTCTTCTCGCGGCAGCTTGTCAAAGTCCACGATATGAGCCTGTTGGTGATTGCCGTCCTGCGACTGGTAATACCAGGTTGCTTCCTGGCCCAACTTGGCCGCCTCGCCGGAAACAAAGAATTTCTGCTTCTCGTAATGGTAAGGCGCGCGCTTGCCCGGCAGTGGGCCGTAAACGGAATCCACCAGAAGCTTGGTATCGCGCGATAGCCCGCCGTCCCGCAGCAGCTCCCGCATGGCTTGCACGACCATCCAATTATTGGTCCGGTGATCGACATGTCGCTCGTCGGGATGTCCCGTGATGATCAGGTCAGGACGGAAGCGCTGAATGAATTGTTTTACGGCTGCTACGACCGGTTCGCGCGCGTAGGGGAGGTTCGGTATCGCCACTTCACGGTACGGCGCATGCTCGGTCGCCAGCAGCACGGACAAATAAGGACCGTCAGACTTGGGGTAATTGCGCCAAATCTGCTCCAGACCGCCATCCGGCAGGCCGAGAAAGAAGATGTTTTCACGCCCCACGCCTAGGTGATGCAAGGAAGCTCGGGCTTCTTCCATCCTCACCTCGCCGAAATCCATGGCGCGGGCGGCATCGCACGAATGCATGTAGAAGCGGTCGCAACCGCCGGCATCTCCGCCGGTGAGATAAACAAAGCGGATGGGAATGTTGTTCTCGACGGCGGCCCGAATGATTCCGGGATGCGCCGTGTCGTCGTCCTGGTGGGCGCAAAAAACAAGGATGGATTTCGGCAAGGGATTCACCGCCAGTTCAAGCTGGTTCCGCTCAAAGACCGTGCCGTGAAGGTCCTGAAGCGACACCTGAAGCAGGTAGCGCCCCGGCGGTTTACGTTGCAAGGTTACCGTGTGAGAACCGTCAATCGGCTCCGGCAATTGGCTGTTTTCCAGTTCATGCCCGGCGGAATCGAGGACTCGTATGCGGAGCCGCGCCGCTTTTTGAGCGTGGGCAGCCTGCTTCACTGAAAAGGCGACGGCGGGAGAAGCGCCCGCTGGAAACAGAGTGTGGCTCGTGTCGAAGCGGATTACGCTTGAAACAAATTCAGGCGGGTAAAAGTGACGGTAAGCCTGGGAACTGGGCACATCCGACAGATGCCAATACAAATAAAGGAACGGATACTGCTTCGGCAGAGATTTGTCGGGGGGAACCGTGAAGGCGGGCGGCGCGAAAGCGAGATCATAGATATGAGCGGGATGACGGCTGTCCCGGATGACCACCGAGTAGTAGATCGCAACCGGTTCTTTTTCCGCTTGCACCACGGCGGCTTTCTTGACGCGGAATTCTTTCCTCTCACCGGGCTGTAGAGAGAGATCTCCATCGACGATGTGTTTCCACATCGGCTTTTCCTCCGGAGCGGGCGCAATCCAGGGGTAAGTGTAAGGCTCGAACTCGACCTGCAAATTCCCAAGCGGTTGGCTGGAAACGTTTCGCACCACAATCGTCGGAGCGACGCTGTCGCCCGATGTGTAAAAGGTTTTGTCCAGTTCCACGGAGATAACCTTGACGAGCTGTCGGTACACGGCAAAGGAGGTTGCGTTTGTCACTGTCTTCCCGCTGGCGGGAGTGATATCCAACTCGTAGCGGCCCGTTCGCGCGGCTTGCGATATCTTCCAAATATCCGTGTATTCGGCGGAACTGTTTATCGAAATGCCTTTGGCGACGGGCGCGGTCTCGCCGGCGTAGCGGACTGAAACCGCGGCGGCGATGGCCGGTTGCAGCCTGATGCGAACAGTGTCGCCAATGTTGTAGCTGGTGTAATCCGCTACAGCCACCATCGCGGGAGGGCGGACTTGAGCCTGAGCAAGAAAATGGATCAGGGCGCAAAGAATAAGGCAGACGCGCATATGACTGGATGAGAACACAACACGATTATCCTTACAAAGATTCAAAGATATGCTAAGAGTTTTGGCCTGGGAGGCTCAATGATGCGAAGATATTCCCGGCAACTGGCCCTGCTGGCGGTGAGTTGCTCGGTGGCGGCGGCTAGTTGGCTCACGTTTGGCGGAGACGCGCAACGCAGCGGTTGGGCAAAGGATGAAACCGCGATTTCCGCCGAGTCCGTCAAGGAGATGCAGTTGCTCTGGAAGCTGAAGCTTGACAACGCGCCGAAGGAGTTGAATTCACTGACATCGCCCGTTGTCATCAATCCCGTATATACAAATCGCGGGGCGGAAACTTATGTGGTTGTCGGCGGCAGTTCGGATAATTTGTTTGTCGTGGATGCCGACACAGGCAAGCTCGTCTGGCAAAAGCATTTCACCAATGAAGGACCTCCCCCGAGCGGGCCGCAAAGCAGCGGATCTTATTTTTGTCCGAATGCCTTGAATGCCACGCCCATAATTGTTAACGGCAAAGAGGGTCCCACGGTGCATGCCATCTCCACGGATGGAAAACTGCACGCGCTGAACATCGTGAACGGAGAAGACCGGTTTCCTCCCAAGCCGTTCGTTCCGGCTTATTCAAAAAACTGGAGCTTGAACGTCAAAGACAACGTTGTTTACACAACCATTTCCCAGGGATGCGCGCAGGCCAAGTCGGGCGTATGGGCCATGGATTTGAACAGCCCCGACAAGGCGGCCACTTTCTTTCAATCCAACAGCAATGGCGCGGGAATCTGGGGCCGGGGAGGAGCATCCATTAGCTCAAACGGGGTGATTTATGCCGAGAGCGGCGACGGCTCTTTTCAACCGGGAAGCGGAAAATACGGCAACACTCTGCTGGCGCTCTCGCCCAAAGAGTTAAAGCTGCTGGACTTCTATACGCCCGTTAACGCAAGCTATCTGAACCGGAAAGATTTGGATATGGGAAACATGACTCCCGTGGTGTTTCCCTATAAAGGCCGTGAGTTGGTGGTCGGCGCCGGTAAGGAGGGCATTCTCTTTCTGCTCGACGGAAAATCGCTGGGAGGGGAAACGCATCGCAAGCCGCTGTTTCAAACTCCGCTCTACGCGAATGAAGAGGCTGATATCGCCGGACGGGGATTTTGGGGGGCTTTCGCCACCTGGGAAGATTCAAAGGGCGTGCGCTGGATTTACGCGTCCGCTTGGGGGCCGCCCGCTTCCAAAGCGCCCGCGTTTGCTCTGACCAACGGTCCAGCGCCCGACGGCAGCATCATGGCGTTTAAGGTGGAAGATAAAGACGGCCAGCCGGTTCTGACGCCAGCCTGGATTTCGCATAACATGGCCGTGCCGGAGCCGCCTGCTGTAGCGAACGGCGTTGTTTTTTCCGTCGCAAGCGGCGAGTTCACGCGTCAGATCAGCGAGAGCGGAAAAGTCTACACGGCGGCGGAGCGCATGGCGCAGAACAAAGGCAATGCGACTCTGTATGCCTTTGACGCCCAGACCGGCAAGGAATTGTTTTCCAGCGGTAAAACCATGTCTTCTTTTACTCATTTGGGAGCCATCGCGGTAAATGACGGCCGGGTTTTCGCCACGACTTATGACGGCACGCTATATGCGTTCGGACTCAAGGGCGAGTAGGCGGTTACGCGCTAATACCGAAGATTTGTTCAGTATAAAGACGGCTGCGGCGCAGGTCTTCCTCTAGTGAGCGGGTAATTTCCGTTTTGGGAGCATAGGCCAGTTCCGCCACGATCAGCGGCGAGAGGCCGGAAGTGCTCAGATAGTTGGCAATTTCACGATAATCAACATCGCCGTCTCCCACGGATTCCAGCCATAACTTGTTTTTGCTGTTGCGGACGTGAATCTCGGTGACGCGCCGTCCGGCTTCCTTGAGTAAAGCTACAGGGTCCTGTCCGCCCTGGTGAACCCAGTCCAGGTCCATGCAGAGCTGAACGTGTCGAGGATCGGTATTGTGCAAAATGTAGCGCCATTCACGAGCGTTGTCCACCATTTCCGGGGTGTGGTGGTGAACTCTCAGTGTCAGGCCGTTTTGCCCTAAGGTTTGGCCCATTTGATTGAGCAGTTTTGCTTGCAGCTTGAGTTCGTCGTCGGATTTTTCGGCGCTCTTGGGCTTGGGGCTGGGGTTATGGACGACGGCAATGCAGCCGAATGGTTTGCAAAGATCGCCGATTGCAACGGCTCGCTGGATGGTTTCGGCGGCGGGCGCTTCTTCATGCAGAACTCCGCCGACGTAGACCGAGGGCATCATCAGCTTGCTGGAGCGCGCCAAGTCCAGCGTGCGGGCGCGAATCTC
>CAXUBB010000293.1:0-7114 GCA_964249105.1 uncultured Bryobacteraceae bacterium
TTATGAGGCTTACTGAGACACTGAGAGCCAGGGAAACTTTCTCGAACCCCACAGGGTTAAACTTTGGTTGGGGCAGGGTCTGCGGAGGTTGTTCTTACGAGATATGTGTTTAGGAGTGGTTAAGCGGCTATAATGACTGAACTGTTGTCGCGTAGCCGGATGCTGTTGCTCGGAGCATGCCTATGCTTTTCTCTTCCAGGAGCGGTCCAGGCGCAGGATTTCACGGGCAAGACCGTTACCGCGATTCAATACGAGCCCGCCGCGCAGCCCATCGACGGGCGCGATCTGGCCCGCATGCAACTGGTGCAAGTGGGAGAACCGTTGAATCCGCGCCAAGTGGCGGCCACGCTGGACCGTTTATTCTCGACCGGCCTGTATGACGATCTCCAGGTGGATGCGCAAAGCAGCGATGGCGGCGTGACGCTCCGTTTTCTGACCAAACCCAGGCGCTTTATCGGGCATGTGGGCGCTCAGGGCGACATCAAGGACCCGCCCAGCCGCGCCGTCATCATCAGCAATTCGCAACTGAACCTGGGTACCCCTTTCGACGAGGAGGCCCTGCAAACCGCCAAGGCGACCATCACGCAGGAACTCCGCCGCAACGGCCTCTACGAAGCCAAAGTAGACGTCGCCACGATTGAAGATCCGGACACGCACCAGATGACCATTCGTTTCCTGGTGGACGCGGGAAAGCGGGCCAAATATGATGTGCCGACTATCACGGGCGATACCAAGCTTTCCAACGGCGCTATCATCCGCGCGACCGGCTGGCGAATTCCGTTGATTAATCGCTGGCGTCAGATTACGCAGGCGCTGACCGATAAGGGAACCGAAGGCATTCAAAAACGCTATGCCAAGGCGAACCGTTTAACCGCCTCGATTGATCTCAAGTCGCTGGACTACAATCCCGACACGAACCGCGCCCGGCCCATGCTCGATATCAACGCCGGGCCCAAGATCACGATCAAGGCGGTGGAAGCGAAAGTTTCCAAAAGCAAGCTTCGGAAGTATGTGCCGGTTTACGAGGAAAACTCGGTCGATAATGATCTGCTGGCGGAAGGCGCGCACAATCTGCGCGATTACTTTCAATCCAAAGGCTATCCCGATGTGGACGTGACATTTCGCCAAGAAAAGCCGCAAAACGATCAGCAGACGATTAATTACTACATTGCCACCGGACCGCGGCGCAGGCTGGTCAACATCGACATTGCCGGAAACGACTACTTTCTTCCTGAAACGCTCCAGGAACGAATGTTCCTGCATGCCAATACGTTTGTAAATCGCTACGGGCGCTACAGCGAAAATTTCCGTAAACGCGACGAGGAGGCGATTGCCGACTTATATGAAGCGAACGGCTTTCGCAACGTTAAAGTCACCTCGACGGTCGAGACCAACTACCAAGGCAAGGAGAACGATCTTTCCGTCCGGTTTGTGATTAGTCCGGGCAAGCAATGGATTGTCTCGAAGCTGCAAATCGAAGGTTCGGCGCGTCTTGACCTCACTCCTATTAGAAATCTACTCGCCTCCGCCGAAGGTCAGCCCTACACCGAGATCAATATCTCGTCCGACCGCAGCCGGATTATTGAGTACTACCTTTCGCACGGTTTTCCATCCGCCACATTCCGCTACTCCGACGTTCCGAACGCGGAGAATAACACCGTGGCCCTGACTTATCAGATCACAGAAGGCCCGCAGCAGTTTGTGCGCCAGGTCATCCTCTCCGGCTTATACCGGACCCGGCCGTCGCTGGTTCAGCCAAGAATCGATATTCACGAAGGCGAGCCGGTTTCCACGGTGAAGATTAACAATATTGCGCGTGAATTGAGCGATCTCGGCGTCTTCGCCAACGTCAACACCGCCATTCAGAATCCGGAAGGAACCACGAAGTATAAGGACGTTCTCTATGATTTTGACGAAGCGGCGCGTTACGCCCTTAATGTCGGCTTTGGCCTATTTGTCGGCCAGTTCGGCGGGACCACAACGAATTATGCAAACTCCGGAGGAGCCAAGGGCGTCTCGCCCATCGTTGTTTTTGACGTGAACCGGCAGAACTTTCTGGGGCGCGGCCAGACCGTTTCCCTGCAAGCCCGATATTCAACGCTGGAACAGCGTGAGTCCATCAGTTACATCGTGCCGCGTTTTCTTGGTTCATTCAACCGCACTGTCACGTTTTCAGTTCTCTACAACACAACTCAGGACGTACAAACATTTTCCTCGCGGCGCGCCGAGGCTTCGGTGCAAAGCTCGCAGCGTTTCAATCGCGCCTCTACCCTCCTCGTGCGTTTTGCTTACCGGCGCGTGAGCACGGGTAATATCAACATTCCGTCGCTTCTCATCCCCACTTTGCTGCAACCTGTTCGCATCGGCATTTTTTCCGCCAGCTACATTCAGGACCATCGCGACAACCCCGCCGACGCGCATCATGGATTCTGGAATACGGTGGATGCCGGAGTGGCGGGGAACTTCTTCGGCTCCCAGCGAAGCTTCTACCGCGTGCTGGCCCGAAACGCGACCTACACGCCTATCGGCCACAATCTGGTTCTGGCGCGTCAAACCCAGGTAGGCGGTATTATTCCGTTCAACATCGCCGCAGGCTCGACTCAATTCGAATCCATACCGCTCCCAGAGCGCTTTTTCGGCGGCGGCGGCGTTTCCATGCGCGGTTTCGGAGACAATCAGGCTGGTCCGCGCGATATTGGAACAGCTACCCAGACTCCCGGACCAGTCACCAGCACGCCCACCGGATTTCCCATCGGCGGCAACGGCCTTCTCTTCAACAACGTTGAACTGCGATTCCCGCTGCTCTGGCCCAACATCACCGGCGTTTTCTTTCACGACATGGGCAACATCTACCGTAATTTTGGGGATATCTCGCTGCGCTATAACCAGCGCAATAATCAAGATTTCAACTACGCCGTGCAAGCCGCCGGATTCGGCATTCGCTATAAAACTCCGATCGGTCCGGTGCGCTTGGATCTGGCTTATACGCCCAATCCGACGAGATATCTCGGATTCAACCGCAACGAAACGATTCAAGATCTATTGAATTGCCCGCCCGAGCATATTGGAAACCCTGCGTATCCGAACTGCAATGCCAGTCCTCAACGCTTGGGCCACGTTCAATTCTTTTTCTCCATCGGGCAGGCTTTCTAATGCAATGGCGAGCGCTCATAACGGGACTGCTCTGCGGCTGTCTGGCCTACCCCGTCATCATTGACCGTATCGCCGTGCGTATAGGTAATGCAATCGTCAAGGACAGCGATATCGACCGCAACATCCGCGTCACCGAGTTCTTGAACGACCAGCCGCTAGTTCTGAATGGTGAAGCGCGTCGCGAGGCTGGCAAACGCCTGATCGACCAAGCATTTATCCGCCGCGAAATTCAGCTAGGAGATTATCCCCGAGCCTCCTGGGAAGAAGCCGATCAGCAACTCGACAAGCTCCAAAAAGGGCGTTACAAAACGCAAGGCGCGTTGCAGCAGGCCATCCATCGCTATGGTTTAGTCGAACCGGATCTACGCTTTGAGTTCCGCTGGCAGTTGACCGTGCTGCGTTTTATTGATCTGCGCTTCAAACCCGCTGTGCTGATCACTGATGAAGACATTCAAAAGTACTATAGCGAGCACCGGGCTGCATTGATGCGCGCCCATCCCGGCAAAGCTTCGCTAGATGACTTGCGGGAAGAGATTCGGGATATCTTGGCTGGCGAAAAAGTGAATGAGCAGTTCTTCGCCTGGTTGGATGACCAGCGCAAGAGCAATAAGGTGGAGTTTTATGAGGAGAACCTCCAGTGAGTAGGCGAAAACGAATTTTATTGACAATCGCGGGATCGAGCGCCGCCCTGGTCGTTGTGCTGGTTGTGACGGCGATTCTGATCTTGCAAAGCGCGTGGTTTTCGAACTATGTGCGCGAGAAAATCGTGGCCGTAACGGAAGAGTCCACCGGCGGCGTGGCTGAACTGGGTTCTTTCCAGTTTGACTGGACGCACCTCACAGCGCGCATCCGCAACTTCGTCCTGCATGGAACCGAAGGCAAAGGGGCTGATCCGCTGGCCCGCATCGCCCTGCTCGAAGTGCGCCTGAAACTCTTCTCCGGTCTAAAGAAGGCGGTGGACCTCCAATATCTGGGCATCGAGCAGCCGCAGGTGAATCTCATTGTCTTCCCGGACGGCAAAACCAATATCCCGGAACCCAAAGTAAAGAAGCAGTCTTCGAGCGACAAATCCGGCTTGGAAACCGTCGTTAACCTGGCGGTCGGGCAGTTCAAAATCGAAAACGGCCTACTCCAATATAGGCAACAAAAAAGCGCTTTCAATGCTCGTGGTGAAAACCTCCGCGCTCTGCTGGATTACAACGTCCTCAATCCCAGTTATCAGGGCAATCTCCGGATTGATCCCCTGTTGATTACCTCTGGAACCGGCACGCCTTTAAGCGTTCATGTGAACATCCCCGTGACAATTGAAAAGGATGCTGTCCGCCTGACGAACGCCGCTTTCAATACCGCGCAGTCACAGGCGCTGGTCAACGGCTCGCTCCAAGACATGAACAATCCGCGAATTGCCGCGACGCTCAATGCCACGGTAGCGCTACCGGAAATGCAGAAGAGTTTTGATCTGCCGATTGACTCGGCGGCGAAAGCAGCCCCCAAATCCTTAAGCGCTGAAGCCTCCCTTCAGGTAGATACAAAAAATAACGTCATCCAAATCAAAACGGCGCATCTCGGCCTGGGACAGACCAGCTTTCAAGCCTCCGGCACGATTAATCCCGCGCAAAACAGCGCCGCGCAGTTTAACGCCGAATTTGCGCTGAACGAGTTGGCGACCCTGCTGAAAGTATCAAGCGTAAAGGCAGTCGGAGTGTTGCAAGCCAACGGTACGGCCAAACTGGACGCGCGGAACAATTATGCCGTGGATGGCACGCTGAACTCGCGAGACCTCCAATTTCGCAGCGGAACCACCCGGCTCTCAAGCATCGGCTTATTCTCGCCATTTCACGCCGACCCGTATCTTATCAGTCTCGACGGTTTGAAACTGAACGCTCTCGGAGGCTCACTAGCCGCCAAGATCTTTATCGAGAAATTAGAGCGATTGAGTGTGGAAGGCAATCTGCGAAGCTTCTCGCTTCCCGTGCTGGCGAACATACTGACCGGCAAGCGCCTCGGCTATGACGGAACAATCAATGGCGCAATCAAAGCCACCGGCGACCTGAAAGCCAAGGGTACGACCGGATATGTTGCGCAAACCAATCTCGTTATCACGCCGGGCAGTCGTGGTGTCCCCGTCAGCGGGCGTTTGAACGCCGGCTATAACGGAGCACGGGATTTAGTCGATGTAGGCAAATCCTACGTCGCCATGCCCAGCTCCCGTATCGATTTGGAAGGCGCGCTGAACCGGCAACTCAATGTCAATCTGGTCTCCCATAACTTGAACGACTTCCTGCCCGCCGCTAACTTCGGCTCCGCCAAGCCGCAGAGTTCTTTGCCCGTTACTCTGCACAACGGCACCGCCCAACTACAAGCTCAGGTGAAAGGCGATTTATCCGCCCCGCAGATTACGGGTCATGTGGCGATGGACCATTTTGCCGTGGAGCAACGAGCCTTTGACCATATCGCTCTCGACCTGACGGCCGCAAAATCCGGCGCAAACATTCAGAACGGCCTGCTTACGTGCAATACCCTACAAACCACCTTTGACGCGTCGATTGGACTGAAAAATTGGAGTCCTCTCCCGCGCTCGCCCCTAACCGCCAACGTGGCCATGCGCAACGGCGATGTGGCCGATCTGCTGATCCTCGCGGGAGAGTCCTCCATTCCGGCCACTGGAAATCTCAATGCCGATGCCCACATCAACGGTACCTACGGCAACCCGCTTGGCAGGGTAAATCTGCAAGTCGTAAACGGCAGCGCCTACGGGCAACCGATTGATCACCTGTATACAACCGTCAATCTAACGGACCAGCTCATTACCCTCTCGCAGCTTGAACTAGCCTCAGGCAATGCGCGCATCAATGCGAACGGCACATTCAACCATCCCCGTGATAGCTTTTCCATCGGTCACGCGCAATTGCATCTGGCAACCGCTAATGTTCAATTAGCCAACATGCAGCCGCTGCAAAAACAATCACCGGGTGTAGCCGGGCTAATCCAACTCACCGCCGATGCCGCCGCCGACCTGCGGCCAGCCGGAACGCAAACCGAGTTGAACATCGCAAACGTCAGCGCGGATCTTTCCGCCCGCGGCTTGCGTGTGCAAAATCAAGACGCCGGCGATCTCACCGCCAATGCCCGGACGGTCAACAACGCTGTTAACTACAATGTCGCTTCCAATTTCGCCGGTTCCAGCATTAAGGTAAACGGCCAGACCGCTCTCGCCAAAGACTACCCGACCACGGCTGACGCAGCCATCCAAAACCTTTCGGTGGAAAAAGCCTTGCAAATCGTAGGGCAGGGAACCATTCCCGCCCGAGGGAACCTTTCCGCCGATGCGCATGTGGCAGGTACCCTGGGCGCCCCCAGCGCCGATCTGCAATTTGCCCTGGCGCGAGCCAGTGTGTATGGGGAACCCATCAACCGGTTGGGAGGAACCGTACATTACACGAACACAATGGTCAGTATCCCTTCCCTGCAATTGGATATCCCGGCAGGCGCCGTCACCCTGAACGGCTCCTTTACGCACCCTGCCAACGATTTTAATACCGGCGCACTGCAATTAAAGATAGATAGCACCGATATTCAAGTCGCCAAAATTCAGCAAGCGCAGCAGGCAAAACCCGGCCTGGGAGGAATACTGCGATTGGCAGCCGATGTCTCCGCCAATCTGCGCCAGGTAAATGGAAGCCCTCAACTGCTCTTTTCGCGCCTGAACGCCAATGCGTCTGCCAATCAATTGCACCTAGGAAACCGGAACGCCGGCGGTTTGGAGTTCACGGCGCAAACGCAGGGCCAAAACCTGCACTTCCGCCTGGATTCTGATATCGCAAAAAGCCAGATTCATGCTACGGGTGATTCCCAACTGCAGGGCGATTACAATACCCGGGCCAATCTTACTTTTACCAACGTGCGTTACGGCAACATAGAGCCTTTTATTGCCGCTGACCCCGCCATCCGGCCCAGTTTC
>CAXUBB010000294.1:0-5711 GCA_964249105.1 uncultured Bryobacteraceae bacterium
AGAAATGACAGCAGCATCAAAGGCGTCATTCTGCGGGTCAATTCGCCGGGCGGTGATGCGGTCGCGTCCGATGAAATTTTACACGAACTGAAGCTGCTTAGCGCCGCTAAACCGCTGGTCATCTCCATGTCGGATGTAGCCGCTTCCGGTGGTTACTTCATCAGCATGACTGGCGACCAGATTTTCTCCTATCCAAACACCATCACAGGTTCTATTGGGGTTCTCTATGTGCGGCCAAACTTCCACAATCTGTACGATAAACTTGGAATCCAGCAGGAAACAATTGCGCGCGGCAAATTAGAGGATCTCGATTCTCTTTATGATCCTCTGTCCGATGCGGCGCGGCAGAAGCTCCACGAATCCATTGAGGCTACTTACCGCTCGTTTGTGACAAAGGTTGCCGCCTCGCGCAAGAAGACTTATGACCAGATCGACCAGTTAGCGCAAGGCCGGGTTTGGATGGGCACGCAGGCCCGCGAGAATGCCTTGGTTGATGAACTCGGAGGATTGGACGAAGCGGTTGCTTCCATTCGCAAGAAAGCTAAATTATCGGCTAACGGCGATACAAACCTGGTTATGTTCCCGCCTCGGCGCAGCTTGCTCGATATCCTGACCAACTCTTCCGGCGAATCCATGACCGATACGTTCGCGTGGAGTAAGATTCACAATATCGCTCCTCTCTTGCCTGACTCTGTTCTACCCAGTCCAGCTCTGTTGAGGGGCGGAGTTCTTCGCATTCTGCCATATAGATTGTCGATTCAGTAAGGAGCCTACGCCGCGAAAGCAGTTGCGGAGCTGATTCCGTTTCCGGCAAGAACGCTTTGCATCCGGGCCAATGCGCTCTTGTGGATCTGCGAAACGCGGCTCTCGTTTACGCCAAGAACGCTGCCGATCTCCTTCATGGAAAGATCGCCTTCGTAATATAGCTTGATGACTTCCTGGTGGCGCTCCGGTAAAGTTTGAATGACGGATTGCAGTTTGCGTTGCATTTCAGCGCGAGCGAAAACCTGGTCCGGATACTGCGCGGGAGCGCAAGGAGCTTCTCTGAGCGGCTGCTCGTCATCGCGCTCAACTCTCGTCTGGCTGGCAGCCGCGCACGCCATATTTCGAAAGTCGACCATCAGAGATTGCCAGCGGCGGGCGTCAAGTCCCATCGCGCTTGCCACTTCTGCTTCCGTTGGTTCGCGCTTCAACTGCACCGTTAGCTCGCGAGTCACCGTCTCGACTTGCTTGTAGCGCTTGCGCATATCACGCGAAGCCCAATCGAGCTGCCGCAGGCTATCGAGAATTGCTCCTCGAATACGGTGTTTGGCATAGGTGGAAAACGCAACTTCTTTGTCCGCCCGATATTTAGAAGCGGCATCAAACAGACCCATTGTTCCGGCATGGATCAGGTCATCCAATTCGATATGAACCGAAACCGACCTTCGGACGTGAGCGGCAATAGCATTGACCAAGTACAGATGCTCCGTAATTAACTCATCTCTTTTCGTTATGTTTGCTGCGGCGTGAAACTTGTCAATGGCGATGGTGGCGGCGGTGTTCATTTTGTCTCCCGGGCTGATCTTTGTCAGCCACGCCAAAGAAAAAGCACGGATGCCGCCAGGGGCGTTTCAAATTGCGAGCAACAGATTAAACCGCCTTAGATCAATTGTTTAAGGGGAGTAGGCAGCGACGGCGAATGGGCCATGCCGAGGCAAATCGGGCCGCCGTGATTCAAAGAGAAACAACGAAACGCCAAAACGCGTTCCAATTTGGAAACCGCGCTCCAGTCTGAAACTCGGCGCTGTCCAAAGCTTTAGAGCGCTGCTGCTAAGATTTTTCCTATTTCAGCTTGCTAAATCCCGTACTGGAGATCGCCGAACGACTTCACGGCTCAACGGTTTTCGAGGACACGGTTCCGGATCAGTACCAGCTCTCTTGAGGCATGTGATGATTTCCCGTCCGCCTTGAGCTTGAGCGCTTGAGCGTGCGATTAATTGTTCACGCAACTCTGTTTCATGAAACAAATCCAGAACGCTCATCTCAAACTTTTGCAGGATTCGATCAGCTAGCTTTGTTTGCAGCTTGCGCTTGCCCCTTAGCACGTTATGGAACTGAGGCTGTGACACTCCTATCAGCCGGGCTAATCCGCGTTCTGTGAACTCCCCGTTATCGATTCGTGAGCTCAGGAATTGCAGCAGCCGCGCTTGCAGAGTGCCAAACGTAGCGGTCTGGCAATCCGCACATGATTTCAATTTGATATAGGTCTCACAATTCTGCTGGCTAAAATGAAAAAATTCCCGCTTTTAGTCAGCAATCGGTCTGAGTGAAAATTCCTACTGATAACAACAGTTTGTCAGCCCTATAACCATTAAATCTCAGGGTTAACTTGGAAAAATCTATATGCCAAATTCTCCTTCATCCCCGAATTACCCTAAGTTGGTTCTAGTACTGAAGCGCTGCTAAGCGAATTCATCGCAAGGGAGTTGGAGAAACAAATCTTATGCAGTGGACACGATCTGAGACTATCGCCCTAGCTCAACAAGCCTGCACTTATTGTTATGGTCTTGGATTAAGACCTGGACGCTCTGGGGTGTCTACCCCCTGTAATTGCGTGTTTCGAGCCATATTTCGAGCTTGCTACGCCAAATTTCGTCATTGCAGTTCAAAAGAAAAATACGTGAGCCGCGTTTCCTTGGAGTCGAATCCGGGACGTCAGCGGAAAGCCACGTGGGGGCTGAAGAACGAAGAATTCATGGCGGATTTTTGCTTGGTGAGTCGCCGTACTCTCGACGAAAACCAATACAAGCTTTTTAAATATCATTATCTGTTAGGCGCTGATTGGAAACTCTGCTGCCGTAAGTTAGGCATGGAGCGCGGAGCTTTTTTCCATGAAGCGTACCGTATTGAGCAGAAGCTGGGCCGTACCTTTCGTGAGTTAAAGCCCTTCGCCCTGTTCCCTATAGATGAGTATTTCGGCAGTACCGGGCGGCAGGAATCGAAACAGGTGCTTCCATTTCCCGTGGAAACTGAAGACGCCAAACCGCTCAAACCAATCGCTTCCTTTCCTGTGAAGCGGGTAGCTTAATCCGCTTTAAGAACCCTGTGGAGGTGGAATACCAGTGTGTTAAATTCCCCCTCCAGTCGAGGCTTCTGCTCCCAAGCTCATCAGGCAAAACTGAATCAGGGATTACTCTCTCCTGCGTGTTTGTTGAAAGAACCTCATCAACAACTCGCTTGACTCCCCCGCCAACAGTCCCTCTTGCACCTGAACGCGATGATTCAGAAGCGGCGAATCGGCCAACACAAATTTACTCCTTACTGCTCCGAAGCGAATATCTCTCGCGGCGAAAATCAGCCTTTCTATACGTGCCAGCACAATCGCTCCCGCGCACATCACGCAAGGCTCCAGCGTGCAATACAAAGTGGAGTTCGGAATTCGGTAATTCCCCGTACGCCGCGCCGCATCCCGTAAAGCCTTGATTTCGGCATGAGCTGTCGGATCAACATCACGAATCGGGAAGTTTGATCCGCAGCCGATAATTTCGCCGGCAACAACTATTACCGCGCCCACCGGCACTTCACCGGCCTGCTCCGATTCTTGCGCCAGGTTTAAAGCCCGTTTCATAAATTGCTCGTCGGCCCGGTCGAAATCCATGAGATCATTTTCTTCGAACCGGCAGTCCAAGAAATTCGTTCCCTTTGGTGCGGTTTTGAGTTATTCTAACCGAAAAGGAGAAAGAAAGGAGAAGATGTTTCGTTATCTATCTCTCGCTTTCAAGAACACGCTGCGCAACAAGCGCCGCAGTTTCCTTACAATTTCAAGCATCGCGGTCTCGCTTTGTCTGCTGGGCGTTCTGCTTGCTATGTACCGTGCGCTTTTCTACTCCGAGCAGACTCCCGGCCAAGCCTTGCGCCTTGTCGTGCGTCATAAGGTCTCGCTCGCTCAGCCCATTCCCCGGTCTTATGAAGATAAAGTCCGCAGCGTGCCTGGAGTGAAAGAAGTATCCGCCTGGAACTGGTATGGAGGCACGTACAAGGATAATCGCGATTCCAAGAATTTCTTTGCGCGCATGGCGGTAGAGCCTGCTGCTTTTCTAAAAATCCGCACCCAGATGGAGATGCCCGAAGCGCAAAGGCAGGCTTTCCTGCGGGAGCGAACGGCCTGCGTGCTTTCACAAGATCTAGCCGAAAAGTTAAATTTAAAGGTCGGCGATCGCGTCATCCTGCAGGGCGACATCTATCCTGGAACCCTGGAGTTGAAGGTAGCCGGCATCTTTGTCGATCCGGATGCTCAGGACACTCTTTTCTTCAATGTTGAATATCTCCGCGATACTCAGCCAATAGGACGCCGCAGCTTTAACAGCACCGTTGCGGTGCTTGCCAACAGCACGGAAGACGTTCCCAAAATTGCGAAAGCCGTCGATGAGATGTTTGCCAACTCCTCCCCGCCCACGAAAACTGAATCGGAGCAGCAATTCGCCCTCAGCTTTGTCGCTTTCCTTGGCAACATTAAGGTATTTCTGCTCAGCATTAGCGCTGCCGTGACGTTTACCATCCTGCTCGTTTCCGGTAACACCATGGCGATGTCGGTACGCGAACGGATCAAGGAGGTGGGCGTGCTGAAAACTCTCGGCTTCACCAACGGCATGGTCCTCAGCATTATTATTGGCGAAGCCATTACCATTGCGCTGATCGGCGGCCTTATTGGAACCTCCCTGGCCGCCGTTCTCGCGGCCGGCGTGGGAAAGGCGGCGGGTGGCTTTGCGCAACAGTTACACAACATGTCCATTACGCCCGCTACCGGACTGCTGTCGCTTGGCATTGCGGTCCTGCTTGGATTTGTTAGTTCTTTTATTCCTGCCTGGAACGCGGCCAAAACGAACATTCTCGATTCTCTGAAGTACAGCGGCTGATATCTATGGCAATCCCTCTTTCCTATAATCTCCGTAATCTCCAAGTCCGTAAGACCACTACGCTGATGACCGCCGTGGGCATCGCGTTAACGGTTGCGGTGCTGCTGGCCGTTCTCGGCCTGGTGTCCGGATTGAAAACGGCCTTTGCCAGCACCGGTGACCCGCTTCATTTACTTGTCATGCGGAAAGGAGGGAATGCGGAACTGACCAGCTTATTTACACAGCAGCAGTTTCAAGTTATTAAAAGCTTTCCCGGCATTGCATCCGATACGGATGGGCAACCCAAAGCCTCCATCGAGGTCGTCACCATCATCAGTATGCCCAGCAGCGCCAACCCGGATGGCATCAACATCACTCTTCGCGGTATCGCATTGCGCGGCATAAGGATGCGTAAAGTCAAAATCACTTCCGGTCGCTGGTTTCAACCGGGATTGCGTGAAATCACGGTAGGTAAATCCCTTGCCAGCCGCTATCCGGCCGCGCAAATTGGTAAATCTCTGCATTTTGGTAAAGGCTCCTGGACGGTTGTGGGCGTCATGGATGGAGGCGGCAGCGAGATTGATAGCGAGGTGTTCGGAGATGCGGCGCAAGTCGCTTCCGATTTCAATCGCGGCGACACTTATAGTTCTGCTCTCTTGCAGGCAACCGATGAAGTTACCGCCGATGCGTTGAAGAAATCGCTCGAAAGCGACCGCCGGTTGAACGTCACCGTGCTGGGCGAAAAAGAATATTACGAAGCGCAGACTGTTTCCGCTGCCCCCGTTCGTTTTCTAGGATATTTATTTGCATCATCATGGCGATTGGCAGCTCCTT
>CAXUBB010000294.1:5721-7092 GCA_964249105.1 uncultured Bryobacteraceae bacterium
CCATGAACACCATGTATGCCGCCGTGGCCCGCCGCGCCAAGGAAATCGGCACGCTGCGAATTCTTGGATTTACCAGAGGCAGTATTCTCCTCAGCTTTTTTCTGGAGTCCGTCTTTCTGGCGCTGCTCGGTGGACTGCTTGCCTGTTTTCTTGTAATGCCGCTCAATAATGTCACGACAGGACTCGGCAACTTCGTTACTTTCAGCGAAACCAACTTTAATATCCGCATCGGTCCTGATGTGATCGCTATCGGCCTCTTGTTTTCCGTCCTGCTCGGAGTTTTAGGCGGCCTGCTGCCCGCTCGCCAGGCAGCTAAAAAGGAGATTTTGGTCGCGCTGCGTGAAGTCTAATGCGCCCCTTCAATACTTGCCAATGGATACAGATTTAAAGCGCCTGCGCATTGACCGGGATGCGCGGCGTCCGCAGGAGTCAAAACCGGTGTTAAAACTAATTGGCATTGCCGTTCTCCTGGGACTCGGCGCCGTTGCTGCGCTTCTGGCTTATCAGAAGGTGAACGCCGCCACGCCGGTTCAGGTCGTGCAAGTACAATCACCCGTCAGCGCCTCGGCGGCTGGCGAACAAGTCGTTCTCAGCGCTACCGGCTATATCATCGCGGCGCATAAGATTGAGGTCGCCTCCAAGGTAAATGGCCGTGTCGCGTCCATTGGCGTGGATAAGGGCGATAAGGTACAAGCCGGCCAAATTCTTGTGCGCTTGGAAGATGACGAGTATCGCGCCCAACTGGAGCAGCAAAAGGGGCAGATGGCTAATCTGCAAGCCAAACTCGAAGAACTGAAAAACGGCTCGCGTCCTGAAGAGATTGAGAAAGCCCGCTCCGACGTGAACGAAGCGAAGGCGGATCAGGCTAATGCCAAAACCTCACTGGAGCGGACTCGCCAACTCGTGAAGGAGGGCGTTCTGGCTAAGCAAACTTTGGACGACGCGCAAGCCAAGTACGACGGCTCCGAAGCGAAAGTTGCCAGTCTTTCCCGCACGCTTGATCTTTCCGTGCTGGGACCGCGCAAGGAAGAGATCGCGCAAACTCTCGGCCAGATCGAGCAGGCAAAGGGCCAACTTGCTTATGCCCAAACACAACTGGATAACACAATCATCAGGGCTCCCGTGACCGGCACAATTCTGGATCGCAACGTGGAAAAGGGCGAATTTGTCACTACCGGCTTTGTGGGCGACAAAGGAGCGAAAGGCTATCTCGTCACCATGGCTGATCTCAACTATTTACAAGTGGAACTTGATATCAGCCAGAATGACTTTCCGAAATTAGGCCCGCGGCAGAAAGGCGTTGTTACCACCGACGCTTATCCTGACCGTAAATATCAGGGCTTTGTGGAACAAGTTTCCCCGGAAGCGGAC
>CAXUBB010000295.1:0-7091 GCA_964249105.1 uncultured Bryobacteraceae bacterium
GTAGGGTATTAAAGATCTATCGGCTCAGATACAAAAAAGCCAAGCACCCTGCTGCGATGCTTACAGCGTGGGGCATGCGCAAGGCATTAGGGCTTCTGACATCCAGGCGGGCGTCGGCTTCGGCGGGGCGGCGAAATCGCAATAGCTCGGAAAGAATGACCGTTAAGTTCAGGAGCGTTTGGCCAACTCGTTTTTTGATGGCGATAGCCGTGAGCGATACTAAGCCTCCGACTAAAGCGGTACCGATGAAGATGCCGAGCCAATCGTGCGGCCCGACGATGGCTCCGATGGCGGCCATCAGTTTTACGTCGCCCGCGCCCATGCCGCGCATGAGATAAAGCGGCGCGTAGATCAGCATTGCCAAGCCGAAGCCAAGCAGGGCGGCTCCCAAGCCTGCCCAGCCGGAGAGCAGAGAGTTGATGCCCAAGCCTAAAATCAATCCGCTAAGACTTAGCCAATTGGGGATCTTCCGATAACGAGCATCGTAAGCGCCCGCCAGGAGGACAACGCCAAGGAGGATACATTTCAGGAGGGTGGGCATTCGACTATTGGTTTGCAGGGTGGAATTGAAGCTGGTCGCCTACGCGGGTTTCGGATTGCGCTATGTTCCCGCTTCTCAGTTCCAGCACAGAGGCGGCCTTCAGGCAGAAAGCGATGCGGCGCGGTTTTAAGTTACTCACCAGTTTGCTGACCCGGCTGTGCCGATCGAGAAAAATGACATCAATCGCTGTTTTCATGCCGAAAGTGTGAACCGCTTCGCAAGGCGCGATCCAGAGGCCGGTTTCCGGTTCGATCCATTCTTTTCCGAGAAGACCCTGGCGGCGGGCTTGGCTTGTGCCTGCGACGGTTACACAGGCAGCAAGTTTATGGCTGCGGTTCCTGTTAAACACCATGTAGGCTGCCGGAGATCTTTCGGTTTGTTTTTCCATGAGACCCGAGGAAGTTGGGCTTTCAGGAAATGGTAGATTGGCGGGGGTGAAAATCTCCAATTATCCGGGCGCGTTCTTTTTAGATCCATCCGAGCCTTTAGCGCTTTCGAGCTTTCTGCAAAGGAAGGGTTGGCTGAAGCGCGGCGAAACGATTCAACAAGCGGAGCGCGCCGGTGAGGGGAACATGAACTGTGTCGTGCGAGTGCGCACAAACGAACGCAGTTTCATCTTGAAGCAATCGCGGCCATGGGCAGAGAAATATCCGCAGATTGCGGCTCCTTGGAATCGTGCCCGGATCGAGGCTCGTTTCTATAGAGAAGTAAAGAATAGTTCCGGGATCAGCGCTCATATTCCGGAATTATGGGGGTTCGACGCCGCGGAACGCTTGCTGATGCTCGAAGATCTCGGCCCCGCTCCCGATCCAAAGGGCTTTTACGAAGATCCCCAGAAGTGGGTATCTAAAGCCGGATTGCGTATCCTCATTCGTTTTCTTGCCATTCTGCACTCTTCTTTTCGAAATCCCGCTTTAGCGGTTGTATTCTCGAACAAGGCAATGCGCCGGTTGAATCACCAGCACATTTTTTCGCTGCCTCTACTACGGGATAATGGCTTGAATTTAGACGCGATTACTCCGGGGCTGGCGCGCTTAGCCAAAGAGCTGCAGGCCAATGCCGATTATGTCGCGGCTGTTACGGATTTGGGGAAGCTTTATTTAACGAAAATGACACAGGGAGCGTGCCTGCTACACGGAGATTATTTCCCCGGAAGCTGGATGAAGGGTGGGAATCAATTCTATGTCATTGATCCGGAGTTCTGTTTTTACGGTCCGCCGGAATGGGATCTTGGCGTTATGGCGGCTCATTTTTGCCTAGCCGGACAGCAGCCTGCGAACCTGCTAAATCGCATTTCCGAACTGTACAGCGCTGTCGCATCACTAAATGAACAGTTAATGCGGCAATTTGCAGGGGTGGAGATCATGCGGCGGCTGATTGGCATGGCGCAACTACCGCTGCCATACGGTCTTGATCGCAAGCGGAAACTGCTTCGAACATCACTCGCTCTGGTGCTCGGCGGGAGCGCGGCTTGAGACTCAGCCTGCTTGCCGCCTGCATAGCGCTGTTTTCCGCCATTCGGTCGCAAGCGGGCGTTACGGTCTGGATTGACACCGATCCGTCTGTCGCGCGCGGAGGCCACGAGGTGGATGACGGGCTGGCTTTATTACAGGCCTTTCGCTCTCCAATTGTTGCCGTGGCCGGCCGGCGTTTGCATCAGAAGTTTTCCGCTCAGCCTTCGGCAAAACCTTTCCGCGATTTCAATTTCGAGATGGATGCCCCGGCGTTTCAGGTTCTGCTTGATTCAAAGGTTCCGTTGGTGCTGACACCGTGGGAGATCTCTTCAAAAGTGTGGCTGGGTGAAAAGGAGCTTGGCGTTCTGCGGAAGAACGATCCGTCGGCCTCCTGGGTTTGGGATGCCGCGGAGGATTGGCTGAAGTTTTGGCGGCAAAACCTCGGCACTACAGGATTTAATCCGTTCGACACCTTGGCGGTTGGCTATGTCGCCGCGCCGGACCGCTTCCGGTGCGAACCACTTCCGCTAGAGATTCAAAGATTGCCTGATGATATCGACCAGAAGAATCCCGAGAAGCCCTATTTAATTGCGGACCGGAATCTTCGTTCACCAAGTTCGGCGCTTTATTGTTTCGAGACTCCGCCCGGATTCGCGGTTGAAGTGGTGCGACGAATCGGGCAGGTTTCCGCGCTGGATCACTCCGTCTGGAACGAGTTAACGGGCAACTATATCAATGCGGAAGCCAGAGTCGATTACCGCGCCCTGAAAGAGAGGGATTTGCCGCGCCTGGATGCCTATCTACGGCAACTCGCGAGCAAATGGCCTGAAGGACTGACTCAGCCGGAGCGGAAAGCCGCGCTGATTAACGCTTATAACGCGCTCACTGTGCGATGGGTTCTTGCCAATTATCCGGTGGAGAGCATCTGGAGAACGAAGCACCCGTTTACCGAGCCGCGCCATACCCTGAATGGCGAAAAAATTTCTCTCGACGGGATTGAAGGGCAACTCCGCGCAATGGGCGATCCGCGCATTCACGCAGCGCTGGTCTGCGCCGCACGGAGTTGTCCGCCGTTGCGCCGGGAGGCGTATAGCGCTCAAAGCCTCGATGAGCAGCTTGATGACAATTTTCGAAGATGGCTAGCCAACAAAAGGCTGAATGAGTTTCTCCCCCAACGCCGTACCGCGGATGTCAGCATGATTTTCAAATGGTACGCCGATGATTTTCGGAAAACCGGAGATTCCGTCGAAAAATATCTGATCCGGTTTGGACCCCAGGAGCAGGTGCGATTTCTCGCCGCGCCGGGCAGCCATCTCGATTACAAAACATACAACTGGGGGCTGAATGACGCTTCAACCCTGGGCAGCGACTATTCGCAGGCAAAGTTCTACTGGGACGCGCTGCGTAATAAGTGACGTTTTATTCAGTGCGGCGGATATGGGCGTACATCCGGGCCAGCCGAACTGGCGGCACGCCGGCCCAAAACAAAAGCTGGAGAACCGTCCAATGGGCGAACGTACGGGTGAAGCTGCGGCCCTCAAAGCGTCGTGAAGAGGTGATGAGTGGACAACGCAACCGGACGAACTTGCCGGCCCGCTTGACTCTCCAAACCAGATCCACATCTTCAAATAGCGGAAAGGGCCGGAAACCGCCGAGCGCGTCGTAAGCGCAGCGCCGGATGAAAATTCCTGAATCTCCATAGCAGAGGCCCAACAGGCGGAAGTAGGGATAAGCCAACGTCAAACTTCTCGCCGCGCGTGTACCGCCATCAAAGCGAAGAGTGAAATTACCGGCGGCGACTTTCCTGTCGGCGAACGCCGCTGTTATGAATTCCAAAGCCTGACGGTGGGGGAGCGAATCGGCATGCAGGAACCACAAAACTTCGCCGGTCGCAAGCGCCGCGCCAGCCGCTTGTTGCTGCCCGCGTCCCCGCTCGGACTGGATCACCGTTACCTCGGCTGATCGCGCAATCGCCAGGGTATTATCGCTGCTCCCGCCGTCCGCGACAATCACCTCCGCTTGGCCTTTTAATGCGGAGATGGCCCGCAAAGTGTCCGGCAAGGCCAGTTCCTCGTTGAGAGTCGGAATAATAATACTAAAGGTCATGCGCGCCGTTTCATGTAAATAAAGAACTGCCCGGCTGGTTTCGCGGCGGCGTGATTCTCGGAGCGGCTGGCGTTTTGATAGCGCTCGAATATCGCCGCGCCTTGCGAAAATCGCAACGCGAACCGAAGGTCCATCGCGAGGTCCGCAATCTGGCGATTGCGGCAGCCGCCGGTCTGGTGATGCAATTCTGTGAGCGGCCGCCATCGGTGTGGTTTGCTCGAAATGTACACGCCAAAGGCTGGGGTCTCGCGCCGCTTCTGTCCCGTTCTCCCGTCGGGCAAACGCTGTTCGCTGTGGCCACCCTGGATTATGGGCTTTATCTTTGGCATGTGCTTACCCACAAGGTCCCGTTCCTGTGGCGTTTCCATCTGGTTCACCACATTGATCTTGATCTGGACGCTTCCACGGCGTTGCGCTTCCATTTTGGCGAAATGCTTCTCTCGGTTCCGTGGCGGCTGGCGCAGATCGTTGTGGCGGGAGCCTCGCCCCTTGCGCTCTCGATCTGGCAGACGTTTCTGTTTGCTTCCATCCTATTTCATCACTCTAATGTAGAGATTCCTCCAAAAATCGAGCAAATTCTTCGTTTCCTGGTCATGACGCCTCGTCTGCACGGAATTCACCACGAGGCGAATCAGGCGCGCACGAACTCCAACTGGTCGAGCGGATTCGCCCTTTGGGATCTGCTTCATGGCACCCAGCTTTGGGACGCCAATACCGGCAAAATCGGCGTTCCAGCCTACCAGAATCAGGAGGACATAAAGTTGGGGCATTGCCTCCTTCTCCCGTTTGAACAACAGCGAGCTGATTGGGTCAGCGAATCAGGCCAACACTCCTGAGCGCCTCCGCTGTCGCGGGCCGCATATTTCTATCGGAAGCAAGCCGATGCAGATCTTCTCCGGAATCGATGTCATACCAATCAGGTCCAAGGGTTACCGTCAGTCCTGTAGCCTTTATTGCAGCCACGGTCTGCTCCAGTGTTTGTGGCGATGACCAGGTGACGCCGTCAAACATCGCGGGCATCGTTTTCCGGCACGCAATGGCGTAGAAGCCGCCGTCCGATGCCGGGCCGAGACACGCATCCGCCGGACAATCGAGGATTTGCTGTACGTAAGCGGCAGGCAGCGATGGCGAATCACTCCCAAGGATGGCAGCTACCGGACGCAATTCGTTTAAGCCGCTCTCCAGCGCGATCCGCATCCGTGTTCCCAGATTGCCCTCCGCTTGCAGTTTAAGAATATAATGATCCGCCGCCCAGTCGTCCCACGGTGAGTCGGCGTGGATCTCAATATCGCAGATGTTCTCCAGCTCCCGCAACATACTCAGCGTGTCCCGCACGAAAGCCTCGTGAAGCCGGCAAGCGCCTTCGGCTCCCACCCGCGGAATCAAACGCGTTTTGACAAACCCGGGACGGGGCGCTTTTGCAAAAACAATGATGACCGGGCGCATGGGCGCTAAGCGGGGCGGGTCATTTGTTCGGGCTTGACGTATTGATCAAACTGTTCCTCAGTCAGGAAGCCTAGCTTTACGGCAGCTTCCCGCAGGCTGGAACCGTCCACGTGGGCAGTGTGGGCGATCTTGGCGGATTTGTCGTAGCCGACGATGGGGCTTAGAGCGGTTACCAGCATGAGCGAGTTGGCGACATCGTGTTCCACTTGCGTCCGATTCACTTCAATGCCGACCGCGCAGTGTTCCGTGAAACTTCGGCAAGCATCGGAGAGCAGGCGCACGGAATGAAGGAAGTTGTAAATAATGACCGGTTTGAAGACGTTTAATTCAAAATTGCCTTGAGAACCGGCGAACCCGATAGCGGCGTCGCTACCGAAAACCTGGGCGGCGACCATGGTCATGGCTTCGCATTGGGTTGGATTGACTTTGCCGGGCATGATGGAGGAGCCGGGTTCGTTTTCCGGAATGGTTAGCTCTCCGAGTCCGCAGCGGGGGCCGGAGGCGAGCCAACGAATGTCATTTGCAATCTTCATGAGCGAAGCAGCTAAAGTTTTCAGCGAACCGCTGGCGGCTACCAACTCGTCGTGCGCGGAGAGAGCGGCGAATTTGTTTGGATGAGAGCGGAAAGGCAGGCGGGGCAGTTCCGCGATTTTAGCGGCGGCGCGCTCGGCGAATTCAGGATGGGCGTTCAGACCGGTTCCCACGGCGGTTCCTCCAATCGCCAAATCGTAGAGTCCGGCGAGAGTTTCGTGCAGGCGTTGAATATCTCGATCCAGCAGGGACACCCAGCCTGAGATTTCCTGGCCGACGGTAATGGGGGTGGCGTCCTGCAGATGCGTGCGGCCAATCTTGACGATGTCGGCAAATTGCCGCGCCTTCTGGCCGAGAACATCGGATAGCTCCTCGACAGCGGGGATCAGCTTGCGCTGCACTTGTTCGGCGGCTGCAATGTGCATGGCGGTTGGAAACGTATCGTTGGAAGATTGCGACATGTTGACGTGGTCGTTGGGATGAATGGGTTTTTTGCTTCCCATGACTCCGCCCGCGAGTTCGATGGCGCGATTGGATATGACCTCGTTGGCATTCATGTTGGTTTGGGTTCCGCTGCCGGTCTGCCAGATACGCAGGGGAAATTCGGCGTTTAATTGGCCGGAGATGACTTCGTCAGCGGCTGCCGCGATGAGGTTTTTTTTCTCTTCGTCCAGTTTGCCGAGATCGTAGTTCACCAGGGCAGCCGCCTTTTTGAGAACCCCGAAGGCTCGGATGAGTTCCGGCGGCATTCGGTCGTCGCCGATGTCGAAGTGAATCAGAGAACGTTGCGTTTGCGCTCCCCAGTATTGACTGGAGAGCACCTCAATCGGTCCCATGCTGTCCGATTCAGTTCGTGTTGGAGCGTTCATATTTTTATTGTGCCGCTTTGACTTAAAAGTTCGGGGTAGAACGTACCCCCCGTACTTTCTCCCACCCGCTCATACCTGAGAGGAATTTCCATTTGTTTGCAATTCCGCTTAACTCAAATTGAACCGGGTTTTCCCATGAAATTT
>CAXUBB010000296.1:0-7044 GCA_964249105.1 uncultured Bryobacteraceae bacterium
TTGGGATCGATCAGGCTGGCAGGCATCTGGCCGCCGGGCCAAGACGCAGTCGTAGTCGGGTTAAGTGGTCCTGCCCCGTTGCCGGTAACGGTTTTCCCCAGTTTGGCAAGCTCGGATGGCGAGAAATTGCCGTTCAGCATTCCTGGAGTAGGCACGGTCGCGGTAAGGGTACCCGTGTCGAGCACCTGATAAAAGTATTCGTACCCGGTAAAGAAGAACAGCTTATTGCGGTCTTTGTTAAAGTGCGTCCAGGGGATCAGAACGGGACCGCCCAAGCTGCCGCCCGGATAATAGTACTTGTCCTGGGGCAGTTTCAAACCGATGGCGTTATTGTAGGCATCGTTCGAGTTGAGGACGTAGTTTCTGGCGGTAAAGAATGCGCTGCCATGAAACTGCGCGCCGCCCGATTTAGTGACGGAAGTGATGACCATCGGGCCTTTCTGGTTTTCCGCGCTGAAGTTTGATGCCAATACCCGGAATTCCTGAAGAAAATCAGAGTTCGGATTGACTGGGGTATCGCAGTTGCAGCCGGGATCGGAAACGTGCGCTCCATCGGCTACGATGTCGAGCGTATTACCGGGCAGGCCGTTGTAGGAGAAGTTATTGTTGAGGGGGCTCTGGCTGCCGGAATCACCATTCGCGTTAATACCAATGGTCTGGCCGGTGTAACTCGTTTTATTGGAGGCGCCGTTCTGGATACCGAAGCCGGGCATGATCTTGATGTACTCGGCGGCGTTGCTGCCGACCTGAACATAATTCTCAAGCTGTTTGGCCGTCAGGATATTTGATTTTTCGCCCGAATCGACCGGTGTGATGATGTCTGCCGCGCCCGTCACCTCGACTGTCTGGTTCGTGCTGCCGATTTGCAGCGAGGCGTTCACGTTGCGCTTTTCGCCGCCGCCCAAGGCAATGCCGTTCACCTTATAGGACTGGAAGCCAGGGGCCGTCGTCGTCAGGTTATAAGTGCCCACCGGAACGGAGGCAAAGGTGTAATAACCCTGACTGTCTGTCGTCGATGTCCGTTCATCGCCTGATTCGGCGTTACGCAGCGTAACCTGCGCGTTCGCCACAACCGCGCCGGAAGCGTCACTGACAATACCCGTCAGCGTCGCGAAGATCGCCTGCGCCCATAAGGCGGTACCCACTAAGCAGGCGAATGCAAAAGCAAAACACAGCTTATTTAATTGTTTCAACCTGGAACCTTCCCACACGTATACGAGTACTCGAAAGACTACAGACCCGTGAATCTGAAGCTAATATACAGGAACTAACAACGCCCTGCAAGGTAATTTTTGCGTGGAAGGCCAGGAATTGGCCGTGTGAGCAGTCTATTGGGCAGTGTAACCTCCATCCATCATCAGAATCGACCCGGTGAAAAAAGTGGCATAGTCGCTCGCCATGTAAGCGAAGAATGCGGCCACTTCGTCGGCAGTTGCGATCCTGCCAATCGGGTGGTTGCGGCGCAGCATGTCCCAGTAAGCTTCGGGGTTTCCGGACGTTTCCGCTGACCGATGCACAATGGGCGTGTCCACCGTTCCGCAAGCAATCGTATTCACCCGGATGTTGTACTGGGCGTACTCAATCGCCATTTGCCTGGTCATCTGATGGAGCGCGCCTTTGGAGGGAGCGTAAGCGCCTTGAGTCGGAATGCCCGCTTCTCCGGAGATGGAGCCAGTAATGAGAATCAGGCCGTTATTTTGACGGATCATAACCGGAATGACGTGGCGAGCCCCCCAATACAGGGCTTTGACGTTCGAGTTCATGACGCGATCCCACTCTTCCGGCGTATGCTCGTGAATTGGGCGCACGACGCTGACGCCCGCATTGTTCACGAGCACATCGATCCGGCCAAAGCTTTCGAGCGCGGCCTGCGTGAAGTGCAGCGCGGTTGCTTCCTCAGACACATCGCCGTAGACGATCCGCAGTTTATCGCCGTACTTCGCTCCGTACTTCCTCAGTTCATCGGTCACATCCGTAGGCTGAAACACCTCTGCGATGACGCCGTCAGCGCCGCAGTCAAGATATGTTCGCGTGATCGCCAGCCCGATGCCCGACGATGCGCCCGTCACGACAGCGACTTTTCCGGAAAGGGAGATCTGCATAAATACTGTATAATCCAGCGGAAGTGGATCTTACCAAACATACACAAAGACGAAACTTCCTGAAGACAGCGGCTGTTTTGAGCGGCGGATTCCTGCTGCCCGCAACGCGCGGCACGGCGCAGGCATCGGACTCCCGGATTGAAGTCTTTCCCGGACAGCCGCTCGGCACAATCTCCCGCCATGTTTATGGACACTTCACGGAGCACATCGGCGGCGTCATCTATGACGGCGTGTGGGTGGGAGAGAACTCGAAGATTCCCAACACGTACGGCATTCGCGCCGCGCTGCTGGACCGCTTAAAGGAAATCAACGCGCCCGTGATTCGTTGGCCCGGCGGCTGCTTCGCGGATAGCTACGATTGGAAGGACGGCATTGGGCCAAGGGCGCAGCGTCCCACACGCACCAACTTCTGGGAGACCGACCCGGATGCGCGTCGATTAGACGAAAAAGGCCGGCAGATCTTTGAAGACAATTCCTTCGGCACGAACGAGTTTATTCGTTTCTGCCGGTTGAGCGGGGCTGAACCCTACCTTGCCGCCAACTTGCGCAGCCTCACGGCCCTTGATTTTGACCACTGGGTGGAGTATTGCAATTCTCCAGCGGGATTAACCGCCCTGGCGAAGATGCGAGCCGAAGCCGGGTCTCCTGAGCCTTTCAACGTGCGGTTCTGGGGCGTGGGCAACGAAAGCTGGGGATGCGGAGGAAACTTCAGGCCCGAGGAGTATGCCTCCGAGTTCCGCCGCTTTACCACCTGGATCCCCGAGTATGGGCAAGACCTGCAATTCATCGGTTCCGGCCCGGATAACAACGATATGGACTGGACGCGGGGATTCTTTGAAGAATTACTCGTACGCCGCCCTTACCGGAAACGCCGGTTCACGGGCTGGTCTGTCCACCACTATGCGCGCACAAAAGGCAAGCGGAACGCGCTGAGCTTCTCAACAGACGAGTACTACCAACTGCTGCAAGACGCCGATTTCACCGAGCGCATTCTCCAGGATCAATGGGCCGTCATGGGAGAGTATGACCCCGATCATCGCATTAAGCTGGTTGTTGACGAGTACGGGCCGTGGCATCTCGCGGGCACGGAAGTTGATCCCACCCATATCTTCGGGCAACAGATTACGATGCGGGATGCCGTTGCCACCGCTTTGACTCTCGACATTTTCAACCGTCATCCGGAAAAGGTGAGCCTGGCGGCTTGCGCCCAGCTTGTCAATAATCTCAATGCGCTGTTCCTTGCTCATGAGGACAAATTCATCGTCACGCCCAATTTTTACGTCTTCAAGATGTACGCCGCGCACCAGGATGCCACGGCGGTAGCAGCCAATTTCTCGGCTCCCAATATTACTTATGAGGACAAGGGCAAGCAGGCTCACTTGTGGGGCCTGCACGGGTCGGCTTCGCTGAAAGGGAAAAATTTAACGCTGACCGTTGTCAATCCCCATATCGCCGCGATTCGCGAAACGGAAATTGTGCTGCGGGATGGGCATTATGCGAATGCGACGGCCACGGTTTTATCGAATGCGCAGGTAAACGCTCACAATACCTTTGAGCAGCCGAACGTGGTCGCGCTCCGCAGCAACGCGCTCCGTGTATCAGGCAATACCTCGCGCTTCAGCTTTCCGCCTGCCTCCGTCACAAAGCTGCAAATACAGATCGCCTAACTATCGCTTTGGGAACGCAGGAAATCGGGAACGGCCACCGGAGTCATTCCGATCCGCTGAAACAAGGCACTCATTTGCTCGGGAGTACCGCGAGTGTCGATGTGCGCCGGCGGTAGTGTTCGCGACGTAGCTGGAACCGCAAACTCCGTGATGGCGCGCTCAAAGCCTCCCGGAAGATACCAATTCAGCAGGCGGGCAGTTTCTGTTTCGACTCGAAAGGTATGAACATATTTGGCAGGAATATAAGCCAGGGAGCCTGCTTTCGCCGTGAATCTCTGCGATCCTACGACAAGCGTAATTTCGCCCTCAAGTATATAGAAAACCTCATCCTGCTCATGTGTATGCGGCGGCGGCCCCGAGCGCTTCGGACATAACTCCTCCAGCAGGGAATAGGAACCGCCTGTTTGCTCCGCCGTGGCGAGGACCGTCCATAGAATGTCCTGTGACCAATAGGCTGGCGCCTTCTCGACTTGGACAGCATAAGGCTTAGTGGAATTTGTCTCGCTAGGCTTGGTCGCCCTGTTGCTGTCGTTTGGAGGATCAGCGATAGGCATTGTCGGGGCGGCAATCTGTCCAAACTCGCGTGAAGCTTCCAAAGCCATCCAGCGTGGCGGCATGGGAGTTGATCCAGGAGGCGGCGCTTTTCGTTCCGGCGCGGGAATCGCCAGACTTATAATGAAACTTTCAAATCCTGCCGGTGTATAAAAATTCAGCAATAGGGTGCCGGGCACATCCACGGTAAAGCTGTGTTCCGTCAGGCGTGGAATGGATACGAAAGTTCCAGGACCGGCCTTCACTCGCTCGCCGCCTGCTTGAAAAGTACAATGGCCTTCTAAAATGTACATTCCTTCGTCACTGGGATGCATATGGGCTTGCGGGCCGCCGATTCCGGTGCCGCACACTTGTTCCATCAGGGCAAATCGATTACCTGTGAGCGAACTGGTAGCCAGGGGCATCCACAAGTTGTCAATCAGCCAAAAAGCCGTGCTGTTCTGATTCGTGAGCAGATAAGGGGCGCTGTTGTAGCTCATTCTGTTCTCCTCCTCAGTAGATGAAAGGGAAACGGAGGAGTCTGTGCTTCGCTTGCGCTCTTCTTGCCTGTGATTGCGGAAAAAGGTTAGAGTTTTTGCTGCCGGTGCAGACGGCGCAGTTCAGTGGGTGAAAACCCGATCTCCCGCCGAAACAGCCGCGAAAAGTGTGTCGGATTCTCCAAGCCTACCGCATACCCGATCATCTGAACCGGAAGCTCGGTCTCGACCAATAGTTTCCGAGCCTTTTGCAGCCTCGCCTTGCGCTGGTAAGCGCATGGGGCGCATCCAAATCTGGCGGAGAAAGAATGCGCAAAATGAAAGACGCTGGAGTGGCACAGGCGCGCTAACTCCTCAAGCAATAGGTGTCTCTCGGGATGCGCGTTAATAAACTCAATCGCGGGTTGTAACCGTGTTTGGGAAAGGAGTCCCGCTGATTGATGGGTTGAGAAACGTCCTGATACACGAAGGAGCCGATGGGCCATCAGCACAGTCGCGTGATCGACGGTGGATGGAAGCAACGCGCCTGCCCAAGTAAACTCTTCCATAAGCAGACGGCCAATCTCATAGATGCTTGGGTCCGGAAGGTAGGAAGCTTGGGAACTGGGAAGCGGGCAGCCTATCTGTTCCCCGAGTTCCCGGAGCCAGTTTTCGTCAAAGTAAAGGTTGAGCAGTTCACCATAGCCGCTCCAGTGAGTACGATGGGGCTGCCCAGGAGCGATGTAAGCGAATGATTGCGGAACAACGGCTGTGCGCGTAACTTTCCCGTTGCCGTCGTGAGTAACGAGTTTAGCTTTCTCGCATTTGAACAGAATGGATATTTGCGCAGCCGCGTGCTCGTGCTCTCGTGCAGCAAAGTCCATCTCACAAAGAATGCTTGCAGCCCTATTGGATTCCGGCAAAATTGTACGCCGGTCGATGTCGGCTGGAACAGGCGTGCGATAAGTCATTACGAACTCCTGAGGTGTGATGGCCTTGAGCTTCGCTGCTCAGTATGCACCGACGGAGTTTGCGCCAGCGTGAGCGTATGACTCAGGAACACGGTCAGCCCTTACCAGGATAGCCGCTGTCTGGTCGCGGAACATTGTTGGGACCCGGTCGGGCAAGCGATTGTAAGACCGCTCCTATCACTTCGAGGGCCTCCCGTCCCCGACATTAACGGAGAAATAAACCATGTTGCAGATTCGCCCTAATGCTGGGACGACTACGCAATGCTGAAGTAGTTGGTGGTCACTTGTTCATTACCGTCAGCGTGCGATATGATCGGCCCTGCTTCTACCACTGAGAGGGGTTTTCATGAACAAGGTCCATCGCCGCCAATTTCTGTATGCCGCTACTTTGACCCTCCCGCTCCTGTGTTGGCGCAATCGGAGACGGAATAACAGCGGGATCCAACGGCCAATGTCCTCAGAGGGGAACCGAAGACCGCGATAGCATTCATCTTCAGGCAGCGGCTCGTCGATAGGAGCAAACATCGGATCTGCCTCGATGGCCCGCTGCGCCTCGTGGCCGGCCCGATTCGCTTTACCGAGAAGACCCCATGAGGCTAAGATAACGCCATACGCCTGCGGTCTTCCGCAGAGACAGGAATCATCGAAAACAATTATGTGTGATCAATATCATTTCGAGAAGGACCGTCAAGAGTACGAGCGTCTCGGTCAGGTAACCAGAAAACAGTTCGGTTTGGTGTTGGGAGCAGGCATGGCCATGCTGCTGCCGCGAGTTGCGAATGCGGTGGCCATCACCGAATCGGATGTGGACGTGACTACGCCGGACGGCGTCGCTGATTGCTATTTTGTGCATCCCGCCAGCGGCACAACTCCCGGCGTGCTCGTCTGGCCCGATATTTTCGGGCTCCGACCCGCTTTTCGCCAGATGGGCAAACGGCTTGCTCAATCGGGTTATTCGGTGCTCGTCGTAAATCCTTTCTATCGCGCCAAGAAAGCGCCGACGGCAGAGGCCGGCTCGGCTACCCCCATCGGGCAGTTAAGGCCGCTCGCGCAAGCTCTCAACGAGACGACGCAGATGACGGATGCGAGAGCATTTACCGCATGGCTGGACGGGCAATCCTCCGTGGCGAAGAATCGGAAGCTGGGCACCCAAGGCTACTGCATGGGCGGCCCCATGGCATTTCGGACCGCCGCCGCCGTGCCCGACCGTGTGGGAGCCGTCGCCTCCTTTCATGGCGGCGGCCTGGTAACCGATAAACCGAACAGTCCACATCTGCAAGCGGCGAAAAGCAAGGCG
>CAXUBB010000297.1:0-7029 GCA_964249105.1 uncultured Bryobacteraceae bacterium
TGGGTTGCTGCCCGGCCTGGAGGAGGTCAATCGCCTGATCGAGGGCATGAGGTTCCCCCTGATCGTCAAACCTTCCCACCTGGGTTCGAGCATCGGCGTGGCGCGAGCAACCACTGGGGAAGAACTGCGCGGGGCATTATCCATTATTTTCCGGCTCGACACTCACGCCATTGTCGAACCTCTGGTGAAAAATCTGGTTGAATACAACTTGGCGGTTCGCAACGGAAGGAATGGGATTGTTACTTCCGCCATCGAACGCCCCAAATCCGAAAGAGAACTGCTGGACTTCAAAGCGAAGTATCTTTCGGGCAGCGGCGGCAAAAAGACCGGCGGCAAACAACCCGGAGCCATCAGTCAAGGAATGCTGAGCCTTACCCGCGAAGTAAATCCCGCCGTTTCAGACGAACTGGCAAGGACGCTCCAAAGCTGGGGAAGGAAATGCTTCGAAGTGGTGGACGGAACCGGAGCGCCCCGCATCGACTTTCTTTGCGACAACAAAACCGGCGAACTCTGGTTGAACGAAGTAAACCCATGTCCCGGTTCCTTCGGCTATTTCCTTTGGGAGGCCGCTGCGGAACCTCTGCTGTTTCCGGAACTGCTTTCCTCCTTGATCGACGAAGCCTTCACCGCGCAAAAGGCCATCCAGCTTCCGCCCGACCCCACGCACCCCGAAGCTCGCCTCTTCCCGAGAAGCTGACAGTGAAGTTTATTTGCGGTGAAAGTACTTTTTAACCCAGGCTTCCGGCGGATTGAGGACGAACACCATCATGGCGATAACGATCACCAAGCCGAAAACAATTAATGCGATATCAAGCCACATACTCAAATAATATTTGACACTTCCGCTTGCGGCAGTCAAAATGAATGGCTATTACCGCATGTCACGCGCCCTTTTGGTTTGCCTCTGTTTGCTCAGCGCCGCCGCTTCCGCCCAGCAAAACGATGAAGAGTACACAAAACTCATCAAACAATACCTGCAAGATCCGCGCATCACGACCGAATTGGTGGACCACCTGCCCGCCTCCGCTACTGTTCCGACGCCGCTCAAGTTTTTTGGCCGCATCCCAGGGACGCCGGGCGAGCTTACTTACGCGAAAGACATCTACCGTTATTATGAAGCGCTGGCCAAAGCCTCTCCACGCGCTAAATTCTGGACTATCGGAAAGACTGAGGAGGGCCGCGATCAAGTCGTTCTGGCGATTGCCGACGAACGCACCATCAAACAGCTCAACAGCTATAAAAACATGCTGGCCGCGCTGGGCGATCCGCGTAAAACCAGCGAGGCGCAGGCGCAACAAATCATCAAAACCGCCAAACCGATCTACTGGCTCACCAGCGGCATCCACTCGCCCGAAACGGGCGGCCCGGAAATGCTGATTGAACTCGCCTACCGGCTGATCGTTGAAGAAACGCCGCTGATCCAAACCATTCGAAACAACACGATTGTTTTTATCACCCCGGTTGTCGAAGTAGATGGGCGTGAGAAAGAAGTGGACACTTATTATTACGGCAAGAAAACGAAAAAGCCCAGGCCGCCCTTAATGTATTGGGGCAAGTATGTGCAGCACGACAATAATCGCGACGGTATCGGCCAGTATCTGAAGCTGACCCAGAACATTACGAGCACCCTGCTGGAATGGCACCCGACAATACTGCACGATTTACACGAAGCACAATCCTACCTGTATGTATCCACAGGCACCGGCCCCTATAACAACTCCCTTGATCCCATTCAAGTGAATGAATGGTGGCTGCTGGCCCAAACCGAGCTGATGGAGATGGCGAAGCGCAATGTTCCGGGCGTCTGGACCTACGGCTTTTACGACGGATGGGTGCCGAATTACCTGTTCTGGATCGCGGTGACGCACAATGCGTTCGGACGTTTCTATGAGGTGCAAAGCTACGGCCCGGATATCAATAAGAATTTACGGTTAGGCGCCACGACGACCAGCCGTGAGTGGTACCGGCCCAATCCGCCGCTGTCTTCCATCGCCTGGGGTCCCCGGAACAACACCAATATCCAGGAATCCGCGCTGCTGTTCGCGCTCCATCAGGTAGGCAAAGACCGGGAGCTTTACCTGCAAAATTACTGGCTGAAGACCAAGCGGTCCGTGGAGAAGGGCAAGGAAGGACCTACCTATGCCTGGGTGATTCCGGCAGGGCAGCGCCGCCGCAGCGATGCTGCGGAGATGGTGAACGCTCTGCGCCGGCAAGGATTGGAAGTGCAAAAAGCCGAAGCCGGGTTTCAGGCCGGCAAGACAAGTATTGCGGCAGGCGACTACATCATCCGCGCTGATCAACCCTACCGCGAGTTGGCCGATATGTACTTCTCCATTCAAAACTATCCCGTGGCGAATCCCCGGCCTTATGACGACACGGGCTGGACCATGCAGTTGATGCGCAACGTGAAGCTAGTGCCCGTGACAGACAAGTCAGTGCTGAATTCGCCGATGACAGCCCTCACTGCCGATGCAAAGGCGGCGGGTTCGGTTGAAGGAAGCGGCGATGTTCTGGTAATCGACCACACCACCGATAACAGCCTGATGAGTTTTCGCTTTCGTCATAAAGACGTCAAGATGCTGGCGGCGGAAAGCGACTTTGAGCTAAACGGTCATAAATTCCGCGCCGGATCGTTCATTATTCCCGGCGCGGACCGCTCCCAGCTCGAAAAATCAATTCAAGACTTCGGACTTGTTGCGTGGGCGACCGCGGCAGCGCCGCCGGTCAAGACGCATGAACTGGACATTCCGCGTATTGGTTACGTCCATTCCTGGCAGCGAACGCAGGATGAAGGTTGGGTACGCGCCGCGCTCGACTATTATGGCGTGCCCTACACCTACTTTGCCGATCAAAAGCTCCGTGACGGCAATCTGCGCGCGAAGTATGACGTGATTATCTTCCCGCACGTCGGCGGAACCGCTCAATCCCAGGTGAATGGCATTCCAAAGAACGGACCCGACCCGATTCCTTACAAAAAATCGGACCTGACGCCCAATTTAGGCGTGATGGATCAGAGTGATGATATTCGCGGCGGCATGGGAATGGACGGCATGGCCGAACTGGCAAAGTTTGTCGGGGAGGGTGGCACTCTCATTACGGAAGGCTCCACAGCGGCGTTAATGGCCGATTACGGGCTTGCCTCCGGAGTCACAACCGAGCATCCTGAACAACTGGCCGCTCGCGGCGCTATTCTGCGCGGAATGCTCACCGATAAGAGAAGCCCCATTACCTACGGCTATGACGGGAAAGATCTGCCCATTTACTTCAACCAGGACCCGGTTTTCGCAATGGGAGCAGGAAATTTTGCCGCTGCGTTTAGCGGCAGAGGTCCGCAGACCTATGGGCAAAATATCACGCCGAATGCCGTGCCGGTACCCATCTCTCCTTACGAACCCGACGGAGTTCCCGCGAAACCCAAAGGGGAGCAGTCGCCACCGGACGAGGCGGAAAACCTTCGTCAGCTCATGCGCGCCTTTGGCGGTGAAGCAGAACCGGTGCGCCCACGCGTGGTTATGCAATTTCCCGCCAACCCGAACGATATGCTGCTTTCGGGAATGCTGGCCGGGGGACAGGCTTTAGCGAACCGTCCGCTTGCTCTGGATGCGCCGCTCGGCAAGGGGCACATCGTCATGTTCGCGCTGCGGCCTTTCTGGCGCTGGCAAACGCAGGGAACCTATTTTCTGGCGTTCAATGCAATCCTGAACTGGAACGATCTGGATGCCGGTAAGCCGGAGCCGAAAGGCGAGCGGGCACCTACGGCAACCTCAGCCGGACAGGGGATTTCAACTCAAACGGTACGCTAATTGCGCCGTACACGACCAAACCCATTCCTGCTCCGCCGGGGATAGTTGACTGATTGCTCCTTCCACAATCGAGACCAATTGTGCGTACTGCCCGGCCAATAAACAAACCGGCCAATCGGAGCCAAACATGACGCGCTTGGGACCGAATGCTTCCAGCACTGTTTGCAGATACGGCGTTAAATCTTCAGTTTTCCACTGTCCCTGATCCGCTTCCGTCATCAACCCCGACATTTTGCAGTAAACGTTCGGACGTCGGGCGAGTTCGCGGATGTTCTCGCGCCAGGGCGAAAGCTCCCGGGCTTTCACGCGCGGTTTCGCCAAGTGATCCACAATAAAGACTTGGTCGGGATGCCGGCTCGCAAAGCGGATGGTTTGCGGCAGGTGCCGCTCGAAAATGAGAACATCATAAGCCAGCCCGTAGCGTTTCAGCTCCCGAATGCCGCGCTGAAAATCCTCCTGCAGCATGTAGAACGGATCGGCCTCGTCATGAAGCACATGCCGCACTCCACGGAGTTTTATATCAGCCGACAAATCGGCCAGGATCTCGCCCACATTCGCGTGCAGCAGCGGTACCCAGCCCACAACGCCCCGGATAAAGCCATATTGCGCGGCTAACGCCAGCAGCCATCGAGTCTCCTCTAATGTTTGCCTTGCCTGAACCGCTACCGTGCCGCTGACGCCCGCGCCGGCAAGAACAGGCTGTAGATCGGGCGGCAGAAAATCGCGGCGGAGCGTTTCCATACTCTTGTCGATCCAGGCATACTCACCCGGCTCAAACTTCCAGAAATGCTGGTGCGCGTCCAGCTTATACATCGCTGTTCTCCTTCCGCCCCGAAGCCCAGGTCATGTCACGCACCGGCGCAATCACCGTCTCGATTTGCGTCAGCAACTCGGGGTCGGGTTCCGCGTTCAAGGCCCGCAGGTTTTGCCGTACCTGCTCAACGCTGGTCATACCGACCAACGTGGACGATACGAAAGGGTGCGACAAACAGAACGCAAGCGCCACAATCGCAGGCTCCGTTCGGTGAGCTTTACATAATTCCACAAGCTTGGCGCTCGCCTCTTTTACGGACTGCGCCGCCGGATGCCACTCCGGAGCGCCCTGCTCGGTCAACAAGCCCATATGCAGCGGAGACGCGTTAATTACTCCGATCCCAAGCCGTTCGGCTAGGGGAGTCAGCCAGCGGTCCAGATCACGAATCATTAGATTGTAGTGGCAATAGGAAAGAACCAAATCGAGGTCCGCCCGTTCCGCCACATCCGCCAGCATCCGCAACGGCAAACCGGAAACGCCGATGTGCCGTACTTTGCCTGCTTTCTGCAAATCGCGCATGGCGGGAACCGTCTCATGTACAATTTGTTCGCGGTCTCCAAACTCAATATCGTGAGCAAGCAAGATGTCGAGATAGTCCGTCCGTAACCGCTGTAGTGATTCATCAACGCTCGTACGCACCCGAGCAGCCGAAAAATTGAAAGTGTTCTTGTCATAGCGCCCGCATTTCGTTCCCAGCACGACCTTTTGCCTTTTCCCAGCTAATGCCTCGCCCAACCGCTGCTCGGCAAGCGTGCGTCCATAGTAAGGCGAAACGTCGAAGTAGTTAATGCCCGCATCAACCCCCGCATGCACCGCGCGTTGGGCTTCTGCGGAGTCAATCTGGCCAAACTCATTCCCAAGCGGCGAACCGCCAAAGCCGATGACCGATAACTCCAGGCCGGTCTTGCCAAGAAGCTTATATCTCACGGCTTAAACATCCAGGTTGACAAGAATCTTTGTGAACGATTGCGGCGATTCGCTCCAGCGGCGGAGGGCATCGGGAGCTTCATCGAGCGGCACGGTAGCCGAAATAGTGGCCTCTACGGGAAACCGGCCCTCACGCAAAACATCAATCACGGCGGGAAACTCGTCGAGGTAATTGCGGGAACCCAGAATATCCAGTTCCTTATGAACGAAAAACTTGGTATCGAAGCTGATCGGCTCCTTGGCCCAGCCGATATAAACCACACGTCCGGTATGCGCCGCTTCCTCGATTGCCATGCGATAAGTAGCCGCCGCTCCCACCGCCTCGATGATGACGTCCGGACCTAAGCCTTCCGTGAGCTTTTCCAGTTCCGTGTGTACGTCCTGCTCTTGTGAGTTGATGGCGTGCCGCGCTCCAACCTGCTTTGCTAAAGCCAGTTTGCCGTCATCAAGGTCAATGGCAATCGGGCGCGCGCCTTGTGCCGCCGCTCCCGCCAAAGCTCCCAAACCGACCATTCCGCAGCCGATCACCGCCACCACATCCTCCGCCATGACCCGCCCGCGCCGCACCGCATGAAACCCGACCGCGAGCGGCTCCACCACGCTCAACTCCCGCAAACCGAGGTCGTTCGACCGCACAAGCTTCCCCCACGGGGCCGTAAACAGATTCTTCATGGCTCCCTCGCGCTGCACGCCCATCGTTTCGTTGAATTTGCAGGCATTCGTGCGCCCGCGCCGGCATGAAGCGCAGCGTCCGCAACTCGTATTCGGGTAAAGCGTCACGTCCATGCCCGGCTGCCACCCGGCGGGAACATCGGACCCAACCTCCACAATTGTGGCGGCGATTTCATGTCCTGGAATCCTAGGGTAAGTCACCAACGGATTTCTACCTTGAAAGCTGCTCAGGTCGGTTCCGCATAGCCCGATCAACCTGGTTCTCAGCAGCACGTCTCCTGCCGCCAACAGCGGATCCTCGATCTCTCGGACAACGCAGTGGCCGGGTTGTGTAATGTAAAGCGCTCTCATATCAAATCGCAGACAAAACTTCTAAGACTTTTTCAATATCTTCGGGGCTGATATAGAAATGGGGAGCCATGCGTACCCAGCCTTGGCGCGGAGCCGCCGAGATCCGATGGCGCTTTAACTCGCTGACCACAGCGTGACTTGCGAGGGATGGATGCCGGAAACTCACGATGCCGGAGCCGGTCAGCGCCGTGCGTTCCACCATAACTTCATAGCCCCGGGCGCGCACGCCGTTTTCGATCTGCTGCGCCCGTGCATCCACCGCCGCCGCTATGTTTTCCACCCCAACCTCCAGCAGGAACTCAAGCGCGGCCCGGTGGCCGAAACAGCCGACCGTGTTCAACGTGCCGCACTCATACCGGCCTGCATCGGAGCGCAAAGTCATGTCGCGGGAACTGTAATCGGCATAGTTGGCCGGGTTGGTCCAGCCGAACTCGACCGGCTCAATCTCGTCCAGCCATTGTT
>CAXUBB010000298.1:0-7020 GCA_964249105.1 uncultured Bryobacteraceae bacterium
GCCGGGCGCTGCGTCGGGGAACAGCTCGTCCGGCACCTTGGTCTCCTGCAGGCAGATCACGTCCGGATCGAGCGCCATCACCAGCCGCTCCACCAGCGGCAGCCGCAGGCGAAGCGAGTTGATGTTCCAGGTGGCGATGCGGAGCGTGCTCATCGCGCTCCCATGGCTCGGCGCACGGGCGGGTGCAAGTCGGGGCAGGTGCAGGTAGTGGGTCAGTTTGAAAAAATCGGCGGTGGGAAACAAAGATGAGTTGAAACTAAAATCTTTGCGTCTCTTTATAAAAATGCGGGAGCCTGACCTTGGGTTTACCTTTGGTCTTTGCTGGTTCCTTAGGCAGAAGCAGGTGATACGATTGTGCAAGAAGTTCTTCCCAGTTGCTTGGCGGATTCCCACTCAATAGGCGCTTTTCGAAAACCTGTAAGGATCTGTTGCTGCTCCCGCTTTGCGCAAGGTGTTTTCATCATTCACCCAAGCATGGATAATTACCTTGTACTTGCTGCTGAATCGAAAGAATAGACGAAAGCCTCGGAGGAACTTCGCCCGCTTTCAATGCCGCTGATCTTTGCCTAATGTATTGCCTTGCTCAAACTATGGCGAATTAGGGTTTTCAGGAATTTCTCTTAAGGTTAATTCCTTTATACGGGCAAGCAGTTTGGCTTTGGGGTGGTTAACAAAGTTGTTCTGGTCTTTGCTTGCGAGGAGTTCAACTTCATCAATTAGCTTTCGAAACGGTTCTGCGAAGTCCGGATGCGCCAACAGTGTCCATTCATTAACTTGCACAGAGCTATATTGTGGCGTGCCCTTTGGAATTGTTAGAAGGTGATATCGTCTGGAAGAACTTCGTTATCATCCACGACGACATCCTTTGTTAACTTCTGAACGCGATTAATAGCAGCTT
Organism: uncultured Bryobacteraceae bacterium; assembly: GCA_964249105.1. Lineage (GTDB taxonomy): Bacteria > Acidobacteriota > Terriglobia > Bryobacterales > Bryobacteraceae > Bog-105. Next base: position 899 of record CAXUBB010000298.1, read on the forward strand.
GAGAGAGGGGAGCCAGCCTCTTTGGATTAGACTGCGTATCTTCAGCAAGAAACCCTTAAAAAAGCCTCAACTACAGGATCGTCTTCTAATTGTGCGGAGAGAGTTTCATCCACAACAGAAATTAAGACTTGGCCGTGGCTAATCACCTTGGCTCGCACCTTAGCCTTCTTGCGAAATTCGGGAAAGCTGCGAAAAAATGCCTTTTCCACGCAAATAGCCTGGGAGGAGCCAGAGGTGGTAATTGATCTGTTGAAAGTAGTAGTTGCCATCGAATTTACCTACTCATACGTATTGCTGTACGGATCATCAAGGATTGCAAGGATTTTGCGGTACTTTCAGCACTTTGACGAAATTTTATTTGTTATAGCTCCAACATTGGACCCCATTGCGCCTTTCACTGTTCGTGCTACTCCGCTTCCAGGAAACGCACACTGCTCCTGCATCCCAAGCTCGATATTGCAGGCTTACCGGTAATGCTCAAGATAATAGAGGGCTCCAAAGGCAAAAATCAAAGCGGCGGCTGAAAACGCCAATGGTCGCGCGCTTCGCAGAGGCTGTCTCCAATCCGCTGTGGTGAGGAACAGCAAAATCATCGGTACCAGCGCCACAATTGACAACTGAAAGATGTGCGCTGCCGTGCCTTCGTCCGGTTGGGGCGGCTGAGTGTACCCGCTCAGTACCGTAAATAATGCTGTTACGGATAGAACAATGAGAGCTTTACCGCTCACGCGGTTGATTTGCTGCTCACGCATGATGTCGTTTCCTTTCCAGCTTGTTGTCGCTGATCGTCGGTTGCCCACATAAAGGCCCTTTCGTGGAATGGAGCTGCTTTATAACAGAACAATTCTATCGAGTCCTCTTTTGCTCCCGAATTATCAGAAGACTCACTGCAACGTAAAGATACCCTGCAATGCCCCGCGCATCGGACTCGTCACATTTAACTCGGCATGGCGGTTTTGTCGTCCACCTGTTTCGGGTGCTGAATCCAGCGGATCATATTGTCAGGATTATTCGGCAGGACACCGGCAATGTAAATCCGGTTCGCAATTCCCGTCAACGGCGGTCCCACTGGTCCGTTTGCTTCCATTACTCCTGGAATGACTTGGCAAGAAGGGCGGTCATAATAAAGGAGACAAACGCGAAGCTAGGAACACCTGCGCGTTCTTGATTCCGTTTATAACAATCGGACTCCAGGAACTTCGATTTACAGCATACGTAAAATCACTAAAACGCTTAGGTTCGCCTTGCGATCTGCTCGCGCTCCCGTTTGAAGATTTGCTTGAGTGCGGTCCGGAAGGCCAGAGTAAAAGCGAACATTCCGATATCCCGCCAGCTCTGTAGCGCCAATGCTTTTAGTAGCGTGCCCGCGACGCTAAATCCTAGAGCTGTCAGAACTCCTTCGGCAATAATCAAGCGTGGCCGGTCCGCGTCATAACGGTGCATAATGGCGTATAGCGCCCAACAGGCGTGAAACGCGATGACCAGAGCGGCGAGCAGCTCAATGACCGTGCCCCCCACTGCAATCCACCGGCTCTCAAGACTCATCGACATGTTCGTCAATAAACCGATTCAAGGGCGTATGGAACCGGCATGCGCGCGCAGGGTAGTCTCCTCGGCTTGACGTTGTTCCGGAGTCGATTCCTGCCGGATTTCCCGTTCCAGGAAGTAATTTAGAGCAGTCCGTAAAGCCGCAATCGCAGCCAGTTTCTCAATATCGTTCCAGGTCGGCGTGACTGCCGTATTCAGGATATCCGCGGCCAGCTCGAATTCCAAGGCAACAGCAAGCCACCGCCCCAGCGTCAGACGAACCTCGTTTTTCCGCTCCGGGGGAGCCCCGCGCTGAACAAAAAGAACCAGAGATTTGATCGTTGCTTCGATAGCCGCCATAGCAATCACGAGCGCCGCTGCAAACTCCACTCCTCGCGCCAGATAACTGATGACATCCTTGGCTTCCGCCAATAATCCCGTTTCCATAACCTTTTCCTCTCTGTGGATGCTGAAACACTAACGAAACATCGCAAAGAATTCCTTATCGCCGCGAAACTACCGGCCTTCCTTTCTCTTCCAACCATTGAGTTCAAGATGCGTTTACAAAATAAAGTCGCCATTGTAACCGGCGCGGCCACCGGTATTGGACAAGCTATTGCAATTCGCTTCGCCCGTGAAGGAGCAGCCGTTGTCGTGGACTATGTTGGGAGTCCGGATACCCCCAATAAAACAGAAGAAGCAATCAAGAGTTCCGGCGGAAAAACGATTGCAATCCCGGCTGACATTTCAAATCCCGACCAAGTGCGGCAGCTCATCGACGGCGCTGTAAAAGAGTTCGGAAAGCTTGATATTGTCGTCAACAACGCAGGGATTGAAAGAAAATATGCCTTTGTTGATTATCCCTTGGAAGAGCTACAGAAGATAATAAACGTCAACTTGGTTGGACCATTCCTGGTTGCGCAGGCGGCGGCTCGCCAGATGATCAAGCAAGGAGGCGGCGGACGCATCGTCAATATCTCGTCGGTTCACGAAGACCTTCCCATGCCCACGAACTCCGCCTACTGCGCCAGCAAGGGAGGCTTGCGGATGCTGACAAGAACGATTGCGGTGGAACTGGCCAAGAACAACATTACGGTCAATAATATCGGTCCCGGCGCGGTGTATACGCCCATTGACGCGGATATTGAAGCGCAGCCGGAAATGGAAAAGGCGCTCATGAGCGAAATTCCGCTCAACCGTTGGGGGAAGCCGGAAGAGATTGCAGGGCTTGCCGTTTATCTCACCTCGGATGAAGCTTCTTACGTCACGGGAGCAACCTATTTCATTGACGGTGGAATGCTTCAGCAATCCGGCAGTTACTAGAACAAACCCGAAAGGATAAGATGAAACGCATAACACTACTCACCGTAGTCCTAGCCATGACGCAATCCGCCTGTATTGTGGCGGGTGGTTACAGCAGCCGAGGCGGCTGGTTCTTCTGGCCAGGGAGCCTGGGCCTGCTTGTGGTAGCGGCCCTGTTGTTCATCCTGCTAAGTCGTCGCCGCAGGTGAAAGATATCAGCTGTTCACGACCGCATTTAGCTTCTGCAAAATTACAGCATACCGGCGTCCGTACTCAATTAGTTCAGGATCGTTGCCTCCCACTCGTTCATTGGCTTGGCGCAGATGTTCAAGCGCTTTCTCAACGGCGCTGACCAATAGGGCTACATCTTCACGCTCAAAACTGGGAATCGTAATATTCATTGTTTTGTTACCCTACAGCTCCCTTTTGATTCACCTGCGGCGCATTGTTTCTTGCCCCGGTCTTGCTGCCCGCCCCATGCGCTTGTGCATAAACGCGAGTAAACTCAGCGCCGAAAAAGAAGATCTGCGCTGAATAATAAATCCAGACAATCAACGCGACAAACGATCCGGCGGCGCCATAAGTCGATCCAACGCTCGCCTTTCCTAAATAAAGCCCTAGCAGCAGTTTTCCGATCGTAAAGAGAAGCGCCGTTCCCACCGCCCCCACGCCGACATCCCGCCACGCAATCTTCGCCGACGGCACGTACTTAAACATCAATCCGAACAAAACCGTAATCACCGCGAAGGAAACAACAAAATTGATTGCCTCCAGGACAAACGGCGGCAGCGGAGCCAGTTCACCGAACGAGTGGCCGATATAGGCGAGGCCCGCGCTGAGCAGCAGCGAAACCAGCAGCAGGAAACCAATGGACAGCACCATGCCGAATGAAAAAAGCCGCTGTTTGATTATCCCCATAAAGCCGGAAGCGCTTTGCGCCGTGCTTTCCCAGATGACGTTCAAAGCGGCCTGCAATTCAGTGAAAACGCCTGAGGCTCCAAACAGCAAAGTAGCGAATGCCACAAGGCTGGCAAAGATGCCGGAAGAAGGCTTCTGAGCATTTTTGAGCAAGGATTGAACCGTGTCAGCCCCGCGATCTCCAATCAACTGCCTAGCCTCGCTGATCAGCGCGCCTTGAGCGCTCTGCTGGCCGAACACCAGAGCGATCACAGCCGTCAGAAGAACTAGGAGCGGAGCAAACGACAGAACACTGTAAAAGGCAACCGAAGCGCCGAGCCGGGGAGCTTGATGCTCGCTCCACTTGTTATATGTTTCTTTCGCGAGTGAAATTACCTGTTGAACCGACATCCGCCTTGTCAGTAGACCTCCCGTCCTCCATAACAACACACCTGGTAGCTCTACGTAATACCTAATCACTTGAAGCATTTCTTCCGTGCAGGCGTCCTCCGAATGTAAGCAACAGTGACAGCAGCGCCCTGGCGCTGAGGAATAAAGGAAATATGTACCACCACGTAAAAGAGTTGATGTATACGGTCCGCGTCGATACTCCAGATCCGGCCTTCGGCAACATGCTCCTGGAGCAGTTCGGCGGCGAGAACGGGGAATTGGCCGCTGCCATGCAGTATTCGGTGCAGGGGATCAACTGTGACGATCCGGACCGCAAGGACTTGCTTATGGACATCGGCACGGAAGAGTTGAGCCATCTGGAAGTTGTCGGTGTTTTGACGCGCATGCACTTAAAGCCGATGAAGCATAACCGCAGCGCTGCGGAAACCGATCCGCTGATTGCTATTTGCGGTGGCGGAGGCGTGTCGCTCCGCAACTCCATGGGTTCTGCCTGGACAGCCAATTATCTGAAGGTAACCGGCGAACTGGACGTTGATCTTCGCAACAACATCGCCGCCGAAGCCCGAGCGAAAATTACCTATGAGCGTTTGATGGACTTCACGAGTGATCAGGGTACTCTCGATGCGCTTCAGTTTTTAATGACCCGTGAAATCACCCATATGAAGGCGTTCACTCTGGCCTTGGAGAGCATGGGCAAGCCGTTCTTATCGATCGGCAAGCTTCCTCCCACGCCCGGCATCGTGAACCAGTATTTCAATGACTCCACCGGGATCGGAGATCGCGGCGAACCGGACGCCCGTGGCCCTTGGAATCAGGGCAACGGCTGGGAGTACGTCGAAGCGCCCGCTTTCCAGAAGTTCAGATCATCGGAAACCGGCGCGCGGGAGAGTACACAACCTGTGCCGAGCGAAGGCGCTCAAGTATCGGCGGCGGAAAACGGCCATGCCAAGAAGGCGGCCGCAAAAGTCACGATTGCAAGGTAGTCTGTTGAACCGATCAAAGAAAGAACATACATCATGGCACAACTGAAAGAATTACTGATTGAAGAGCTTCAAGATCTCCTGTTTGCGGAGATGCAACTGACGAAAGCTCTGCCCGAAATGGCGGCAGCGGCGCACAATCCGAAGTTGAAAGAAGCGTTCACCAAACATCTTGCGCAAACGGAGGGTCAGATCGAACGGCTGCACAAGGCATTTGAGTTACTGGGAATCAAGGCAACTCCGAAGCAATGCAAGGCCATGTTGGGCCTGATTGCGGAAGGAAAGGAGCGCATCCAGGAAACGAAGGGAGAGGATGAACTGATTGCCGACCTGGCAATCATCGGGGCCGCCCAGAAGGTCGAGCATTATGAAATTGCCGGCTACGGCACGGTGCGCGGCATCGCCCGCCTAATCAATGAAAAGGAAGTCGCCAAGCTGCTCGATCACACGCTCGGCGAAGAGGAAGCCGCCGATTTTCTCCTGACGACGGTAGCGGAACCCATTCTCCAGTATGCCTGCCTGAAGGACATGGGAGGATCGAAGGAAGACCTGAAGCTGGTCGCTACAACCTAGCGGCCCACACTCCCCGGAGATCCAGGGTGAGCTTGGATCTCCGGGACAATGCTGAAAATCAAAACAGATCTTCTGTGAGTTCAAATTGGCAGCAGTCGAATGCGGTGTCGATGGAGATCGATAGTGACTAAAGCTCCCGTTTCTAAGTGCATACTGGTACTTTGAAGAGCCATAAGCACAATAGCGCCTGCTGCTGAAGGGAGCACATCCTGTGTGCGAATCTGAATGACGCTAGGGCCTTTTGCTTTGCGAGTGGCGAGAATCGTGCCAAAATCCAGATCGTGGGTGAAGATAACGACCTGATTTACTTCAGCGTAGGCCATAATCTGGGCATCTGAAGCATTGCCTGCCCCGACAGTTGACCAATGAACCGCATGAAAGCCGTTTTGCTGGAAAAACAGAACCCACAAAGGGCTTAAATTCATATCAATA
>CAXUBB010000299.1:0-7007 GCA_964249105.1 uncultured Bryobacteraceae bacterium
CCTTGCCTACCCGGTTGTTATCCCAGGTGTTTGAGTTCAAGTCGGTATTCTGCAGATATTCATACAGCGCCCCGTGAAAGTTATTGCTGCCGCGACGGCCCACCAGCGTCACCTGCGCTCCGGATCCGCGCGTCAGGGAGGCGCTCGGGTTGGCGACGGTCTCGCGGAACTCTTCCACGCTGTCAGCGGGGGTCGGAATAGAAGTTGCGACCAGGGTCTGCGTAATGTCGATTCCGTCCAGCGTTACTGTATTTTGATCGTCAATGGCACCGCTGACTCGCATCTGCAGGCCGTTACCTCCCGCTACCACGCCGGGTTGAAGATTCATCAGCTCCGTTGCGTTACGCCCCAGCGTCGGCAAACGCAGAATATCGTTGGTCGAAACCACGTTGCCGATCTGGGCATCTTGCGTTTGCAACTGGTTGGTTGCCGCTGCGCTGACCTCAACTACTTCATTTGCGCCGCCGACCTCCAGTTGAACCGGCACGGTCACGCTTTTATTGACATCGACGGTCAGACTCTCGACTGTGCTGGTGCGAAAACCGGCAGCTGTGACAGTGACCTTATAGGTTCCGGGCACGACGTTTCCAAACGTGAATTGGCCGGAATTGTTGGTGGTCTGGGTTGTGGTCGCATTTGTCCCAGTGTTCAGAAGTTGCACACTACCGTTGGGCACTGCCGCGCCGCTCGGATCTGTAATAGTACCTACGACCGCACCGGAGGTCGCTGTTTGCGCATAGGCAACACCGCCCGGCTGAAGAAACGTGAAAGAAAAAAGTAAAGACAACAGTAGCCAGTATTGGCGTTTATGCACGAATGCCCCCTAGAAGAAATCGATTACAGCAACACGGCTTGCGGAGATGATAGCACTGCTGGAAAGAATGTCAATCTTTTGCGGTATTGCGGACCAGTGTTGATTTAATTCTGAGCAAGCGTACGCCTGACCATCCGACAAAATGCTACGATGAATGCCTTCAGGAGGTGTGTATGCGATCGCTCGTGTGCTTTGCGGCCTGTGTTTTTCTAGCGCAGGCAACGGAAAAGAAGCCGCTTGATACATCCAGCATTTTTGAATGGCGCACTCCGTCGAGCCCTCAAATTAGTCCGGATGGCAGATTCGTCATTTCGTCAATGGAGTGGGCCGACTCCGTGAATGACGCCTTTTACAGCAATTTGTGGATGGCAGCAACGGACGGCACGGATGCACGGCCCATCACGGAAGGCAACTACCGGGACACCTCACCGAGACTTTCGCCGGATGGGAAGCGGCTAGCTTACCTTTCGAACCGCTCCGGCAAAGTGCAGATGTACATGCGGTGGTTAGACACCGGCCAGGAAACGATGGTCACCCGCGGCGAGCAAGCTCCATCGAACATCGCTTGGTCACCGGACGGCAAGTGGATCGCTTACACGGCGCGAGTTCCCGGCAGGCCGGACTGGACAGTTCACATGCCGGAAAAACCTGCCGGCGCGAAGTGGGCTGATCCGCCGATTTATATTACGCATCTGCGCTGGTCGGCGGATGGCGCGGGACTTGTGCAGCCCGGATTCACGCAAGTTTTTGTGGTGTCGGCTCTGGGGGGCGTACCGCGGCAGATTACCTTTGATGCCGCAAACCATGCCGGCGAACCGGCTTGGACCCCGGATGGACAAACGCTGCTTTACAGCGCCACTATCGGCCCGGATGCCGAATACTCGCTCGAAGGCGGCGATATTTTCGCCGTGCCTTTAACGGGTGGACCGGCGAAACAATTGACGACGCGCAAAGGACCGGATCAGTCTCCGCTGGTGTCGCCGGACGGAAAGCATATCGCCTATTTGGGATTCGATTTTCATCTGCAGAGCTACAGCGTAACGCACTTATACGTAATGGATCGGGACGGGTCGAATGCGAAACGATTGGCGGCGGACTTCGACCGCGATATCCGAGCGCCGCGATGGTCTCGCGACAACAAAGGGCTTTATGCTATTGCCGAGGACAAAGGTACGGCCCACCTCTACTACATGGGACTGGACGGCTCTAAGCGGCCAATCACGAGCGGTTCCATGCGATTGGCGACGAGCTATGCGGGATCGGACAGCTTCTCGCTTTCAGATAACGGGCGGGTGGCGGTCGTGAGATCAAGTCCGAGTGAACCTTCCGATGTGGTGACTTTTCCTCTGGGGAAACCGACGGAGGTGACGCGCTTGACGCAAGCGAATGACGGCTTGCTCGCCGGCCACGACATTGGCGCGGTGGAAGAAATTTCCTATGACTCGTTTGACGGGCGTCCCATTCAGGGATGGATCGTCAAACCGCCCCGCTTCGACGCAGCGAAGAAGTATCCTTTGTTGCTTGAGATTCATGGCGGGCCGCACGCCATGTACGGCGTGGAGTTTCAGGAGGAGTTCCAGATTTATGCGGGCCGCGGCTTCGTCGTGCTGTATGTGAATCCAAGGGGATCGACGGGCTACGGCGAGGAGTTCGGGGAAATGATTCACACCAAATATCCTGGGGACGACTTTAAGGACCTGATGGCGGGAGTTGACGCGATGATTGCTAAAAGTTACATCGATCCGAAACGGATGGCGGTGACCGGCGGTAGCGGCGGCGGCTTGCTCACTGCCTGGATTATCGGACATACAGACCGCTTTGCCGCCGCCGTGTCACAATACCCAGTCACTAACTGGTTCACGCAGGTCGGAACAGCGGACGGCGGGTACTCGCACGCGGCGAACTGGATGAAGTCGATGCCGTGGGAGAACCCGGAACAATACATTCAGCATTCACCGGTATTCTTCGCGAAAAATTTTGCGACGCCGACCATGATCATCACGGGTCAGGCCGATCACCGGACGCCCATTGCACAGAGCGAAGAGCTTTACTTCGCTCTGAAGGCGCGCAAAATCCCAGCCGTGCTGGTGGAGATACCGGACGAGCCGCACGGGATACGCGGAAGTCATCCGAGTCATCGCGTGGCTAAGAACGAGAATATTCTGGCCTGGATCGAGAAGTACACAAAAACGCCCGCTAGCGGAATGAGCGCGAGCGACCACTAGGCAAGAACAACACCCGGTACCAACGATGTCTTTGGGGGAGATCTTGACAAATACTAAACAGGCGCTGCGGCAAATGGCAGCAAGCATAAAGCCAATCGTTTTGGGCACCATGACGCTTGTGCTGTGCGGGACTCATATGATGGCAGGAACGCGACTGCTACGCACTCCGACTGTAAGCGCGGACCACATTGCATTCGCGTATGCCAATAACATTTGGATTGTGGGACGCCAAGGAGGAGTGGCGCGACGGCTGACGAGCTTCCAGGGGCAGACCACGAATCCGCACCTTTCTCCCGATGGCAAGCTGGTGGCATTCAGCGCCGAGTACGAGGGCAACTTGGATGTCTATGTCGTCAGCGCGGAAGGCGGCGAGCCGAAGCGGCTGACATGGCATCCCGGTCCGGATACGGTGGAAGGCTGGACCCCCGACGGCCAAGCGGTCCTGTTTACCTCCACACGGGCCAGTTGGGCCCCAGGTCCGGCGCCGCGATTTTGGACCGTGCCGGTGATTGGAGGCGTTCCGCAACCCTTGGCGCTGCCGCGCGGTTATCAAGGCAAGATCTCGCCCGACGGTTCGCACATGGCGTACCGGATGAACAACTCGTGGGATGAAGAAAGGCGCAATTACCGGGGCGGGCAGAACCGGCCCATTTGGATTGCCGATCTGCACACGTATGACGTGGTAACGCCCGCCTGGACGAACTCCAAGGACATGGACCCGGTGTGGGTAGGGGATGAGGTGTACTTTATCTCGGATCGGGACGGCGTGGCCAATATCTGGGTGTTCGACACCAAAAGGAAGAAGCTCGCGCAAATCACGAAGTTCACCGATTTCGATGTCAAGGCGCTCGACGCATGTCCCGGCGCGGTGGTGTTCGAGCAGGGCGGCTATATTCACGAGCTGGAAACCAAAAACGGGAAGACGCATATCGTTGAGATCACAGCGGCGGGCGATTTCCCCTGGATGATGCCGCGGTGGGAAGACGTGGCGGGACGGATGAGCAATCTGATTGTCTCGCCCACGGGCAAGCGCGTGGCCGTCGAGGCGCGCGGGGAAATCTTTACCATTCCGGCGGACAAGGGCGACGTGCGTAATTTGACGCACTCGAGCGGATCAGCGGAGCGTGACCCGGCGTGGTCGCCCGACGGCAAATACCTTTCCTACTTCAGCGACAAATCAGGCGAATATAAGCTGGTGATTGAATCACAGAACGGAATCGCGCCCGCGCGCGAAATCACGCTGCCGCACCCGACCCATTACTACACGGCATCCTGGTCGCCCGATTCCAAGAAGCTGCTCTATACGGACACGAATCTGAAGGTTTGGGTGCTGGATGTGGCAAGCGGAACAGCGAAAGTAGTCGGCGAGGACCCCTGGATGGTGCCTGCGCGCACGCTGAATCCAGTGTGGAGCCCGGACTCGAAGTATGTGGCTTATGCGAGCCGATTGCCATCTCTGTATCACGCGATTTTCATCAGCAATGTGGAGACGGCAGAAAAACGGCAGATCACGGATGGACTGGCCGATTCCGTATGGCCGGTCTGGGACGCAAGCGGGAAATACTTATGGTTCTTCGCATCGACGGACCTGGGTTTGAAGTCGCAGTGGCTCGATATGACGTCGTACGACCACGATGAACACTTCGGATTGTACCTGGCGGTGTTAAGCAAGAGCGAAGCGAGTCCGTTGCTGCCGGAAAGCGACGAGGATAGCGGCCTGGCAGCAGCTCCGACAGCGGAGGGAAAGCCCGGCGATGAGCACGCTGAGGAACGCGGGGCAAAGGCGGACGGACCCAGAAAACCGGTTGCGGCGCAGATCGATTTTGAGGGACTGCAGGGGCGGATTATCGCCGTGCCCGGCGTACCGGTTCGACAGTATTCGAAGCTGAGAGCGGGTACGGCAGGAACAGTTTTCTACCTGGAAAATTTGACGGGCGGACAAGCTGTCGGGCTGCCGCCGGGACAAACGCTGCACCGGTATCGGTTGAGCGACCGGAAGGCTACTCCTTTTGCGCAGAGCGTGGTCGATTACAGCGTGAGCGCTGACGGACACAAGCTGGCGTACCAGACGGCCAGCGCTAATCCTGCTCCCGTTACGGGAGCGCCGCCGTCAGGACCGCCGCCCGCGCCATCTGTGTTTTTGGTTGATGCGGACAAGCCGGCGATCCCCGCAGCCGGAACGGGACGGTTAAATGTTTCGCTGCGGATGTATCTCGAGCCGAAAGAAGAGTTCAAGCAGATTTTCTATGAAGGCTGGCGCAACCAGCGGGATTACTTGTATGTGCCGAACATGCACGGAGCGGATTGGCCGCGCATGAAGGAAGCGTATGGACAGTGGCTGCCGTCAGTCATGCACCGGGCGGACCTGAATTATCTGCTGGACATGATGGGCGCGGAGATTGCGATTGGGCACTCGTTCGTGCGGGGCGGTGATATGCCGCGAGTGCCGCCGGAACGCGGAGGATTGCTGGGCGCGGATTTCACAATCGACAACAGCCGCTATAAAATTGCGCGCATCTACGACACGGAAAGCTGGAATCCGGAACTGCGGGCACCCCTGGCCACGCCGGGAGTGAATGTAGCGGTAGGGGATTATGTGCTGGCGGTAAACGGCGAGGAGCTGAGGGCACCGGATAGTCTGTACCGGCTGCTGGATGGAACAGCGGACCGGCAAACTGTACTAACGGTGAATAGCCAGCCGGTGATGGCGGGGTCGCGGCAGGTGACCGTAGTGCCGGTATCAAACGAGCAGGGCTTGCGGACACGAGCATGGGTGGAGGCGAACCGCCGGCTGGTGGACAAGCTTTCGAACGGAAAGCTCGCGTATATCTATATGCCGAACACAGCGCAGCCCGGTTATCAAAGCTTTAACCGTTATTACTTTGCGCAGCAGGAGAAGCAGGGAGCCATCATCGATGAGCGCTTCAACGGCGGCGGTTCGGCGGCGGACTATATCATTGACGTGCTGCAGCGAAAGATTGATGGCTACTTCAACAATGTGGCAGGCGAGCGCTATCCATTTACCAGCCCGGAAGCGGGAATCTGGGGACCGAAGGTGATGATTGTTAACGAGATGGCAGGCTCCGGCGGGGATCTCATGCCCTGGATGTTCCGGCATCGAAACGTGGGATTGCTGGTGGGAAAGCGAACCTGGGGCGGTCTGGTGCATACGGCTGACACTCCGCCGTTTATAGACGGCGGCACGATGATCGCGCCTCGCGGCGGCTTTTTCACGACTGAAGACAAGTGGGCGGTAGAAAATGAAGGAACTCCGCCGGATGTGGACGTGGAGAACTGGCCGAAAGAGGTAATTGCAGGGCATGATCCGCAATTAGAGCGGGCCGTGCAAGAAGGACTACGCGCGCTGAAGGAGAAACCGGTGAACCGGCTAAGCCACGAGCCTGCGCCGCCCACGTGGGGGGAACGACGGGTTCCGCTAGGGTCCACCAAGTAGATCATTAGCCGGCCAGCGCGGGGCGTACGCGGCGCATGGCCGGAAAGTCCAGGGCGACTCCAACGGCTGACGGCTCAGGAGATTTCTATGCGTAAGTTTCTTTCTTTCCTTTTACTCGCGAGTCTCAGCCTGCATGGCGAAGAAGCGCCCACGAAAGCGCCCAAAACTCTACCGTTAAAGCCGGAGCGAACCATTGAGTTCGACACCGATGAAGGCACGTGGCTCTCGCTCGACGTTTCTCCCGATGGCAGAACGATTGTATTCGAATTGCTCGGAGACATCTACACTCTGCCGATTACGGGCGGGCGCGCCGTGCCCTTGCTTAGCGGCATGGCGATGGAAACGCAGCCGCGTTTCTCGCCGGATGGGAAGCAGATTGCATTTCTCAGTGATCGTGACGGAAGTGAAAACGTTTGGACCGTGGACGTGGACGGCACGCATCCCATAAAACTCAGCGATTAAAAACGCGCCGAGTTTGCGTCACCGACATGGACGCCTGATGGTCAGTTCGTCA
>CAXUBB010000300.1:0-687 GCA_964249105.1 uncultured Bryobacteraceae bacterium
GTATGCGGATACCGCCGGCTACCACAGCGATGGCGAGCGCCCCGCATGGCCGTATCGGGATTATGTGCTGCAAGCATTCCGTGACAACAAGCCTTTTGACGTGTTCACCCAGGAGCAGTTGGCGGGCGATTTGATGCCGAACGCGACCGTGGAGCAAAAAGTAGCGTCCGCTTACAATCGGATGGGCCGGACCTCGGCAGAAGGCGGCTTGCAACCCAAAGAATATCTGGCTAAATATGGAGCGGAACGCGTGCGCGCCATAGGCACGAATTGGCTGGGCAGCACCATGGGATGCTCCGAATGTCACAACCATAAGTTTGATCCCATTCTGACCAAAGACTTTTACGCCATGAAGGCGTTCTTCGCTGATGTCAAGGAAAACGGCATGGTGATGGATACCGGACCTGACGCCTTCGCGCCGAAGATGCCCGTTTATCAACCGGGTGAAAAGGAAAAAATTGACGCCCTCGATGTACGGATTCAGAGCACAAAAAGCGAGTTGGACCGTAAAGCCGATTCTCTGGTTGGGGAACGTCTGGCGTGGGAAAAGGATTTGCTGACACGCGCTAATGCCGGCGACTTGGCCTGGAAATTCCCGATTCCGGTAGCGGTTTCGGCGAAAAGCGCCAAGCTCTCGGTGCGAAGCGAGGATCTCGATCCGGAAGAACAGCGCGCTCATCCCAATGT
>CAXUBB010000300.1:697-6974 GCA_964249105.1 uncultured Bryobacteraceae bacterium
TTGCTTTCACGGGAGGTCCGGGCCTAGTGATTGCGAGCGGGCCGAATCCGGATAATGAGACCTATTCGGTCACATTGAAGCCCGGTGCCGGCGTCTGGACGAGTCTCGGCATCGAGGTCGATAGCGGCCCCGGTCTCCCCGGCGCGGATATTTCGCGCGGCTCCGACCGGTTTGTTATTTCAGAAATAGAGGCGGCCTGTTCGCCTGATGGAAGGCATCCCGCAAGTAAAACACCTTTCGTTCTAGCCTACAGCACCGTTTTGCCGACCACGGGTTTTCCGGCCATGGCGGTATTAGACGGTAATCCAAAAACCGGATTCGGCATGGTGGGCCGGGGAAAACTGCCGTTCCTGATTTTACGTTTCGCGCAGCCGCTGCGCACTTCGGCGGCCTCGACTCTCGTGGTTCAGGTGCATCAGGATTCGGACTACCGCCAGGCAACAATTGGGAGGTTCCGCGTGGCGCTGTCGAGCGGCGTCTATTCCTGGGAAAACAATCTCAAGCCTAAATCGGAATCGCATGACGATGCAAGCGAAGGGGATTCTTCTCTGAAGGCCGGACTCCCCCGAAGTCTTGCCAGAGCTTTGGAGCGCCCTGAAGATAAACGATCTTCCGAGCAGGCGGCATTAATCCGCGACTACTTTGAGTACTCTTCTCCGCAGCTATTTCCAGCGCGGCTGGAACTGGCAAAGCTTGAGATGAGCGAAAACCTTCTCAAAGGCGCTGTCGCGGAAGTGATGATTACAGAGAGTATGGAGCCGCGCGAGACGCGCCTTCTTCCACGCGGCAACTGGATGGATGATTCCGGTCAAGTCTTGCAGCCGGCCGTCCCGGAGTTCCTGGGTCAGATTGATACCGGCGAGCGTCGCGCCACCCGTTTGGATCTGGCAAACTGGCTGATTTCGCCCCAAAATCCACTGACCGCCCGCGTATATATGAATCGTATGTGGAGCAAGTTTTTCGGCACCGGCCTTTCCAAAACCGTGGAGGATGTGGGATCGCAGGGCGAGTGGCCCTCGCATTTGGAATTGCTTAATTGGCTGGCGGCGGAATTTATGAATCCACAATACGACGCCTCCGGCACGCATCCGTGGGATATCCGGCACATGGTTCGCGTGATCGTGCTGAGCGATACTTATCGCCAATCATCGCTGTCGTCTCCCGAACTCGACAGGCGCGATCCGGACAATCGATTGCTGGCGCGCCAGAGCCGGTTCCGCGTGGATGCCGAATCGGTTCACGACATTATGCTGGAAGTTTCCGGCTTGCTCGTCAACCAATTTGGAGGACCGAGCGTCAGGCCTTACCAGCCGGAGGGCTACCTGGCCGCGTTGAATTTCCCGAAAAGAAGCTGGTCGGCAAGCCGCAACGACGACCTGTACCGGCGCGGCATTTACACCTTCTGGCAGCGCACTTTCCTGCATCCGACCATGATGAACTTCGATGCTCCGACGCGGGAAGAATGCGCCGTCTTTCGCACGACTTCGAATACGCCTCTCCAGGCTCTCGATCTGCTCAATGATCCGACTTTTGTTGAGGCGGCTCGTGTCTTTGGCGAACGGATCTTGCAACACGGAGGCAGCAACTTGCAAAACCAGATGCAATGGGCTTTTCAGCAGGCGACCGGCCGCCGACCGGAGAATGATGAAGTGCAGGTATTGATGGACCTGCATGCTAAGAGCTTGGCTCATTTTAAATCTGATCCATCTGCTGCCGCCGAATTCTTGAAGATCGGCGATTCCCCGCTGCCCCGTGACATGCGGCCTGCTGAACTGGCTGCCATGAGCAATGTGGCCCGCGTGATTATGAACCTCCACGAAGTAATTACCAGAGATTGAGAAGAGGGATAGAGATGAACGGATTCGACCTGGATGTACTCAAGCGGCGGGCCTTTCTAAAACAAGGCGCTACCGGCCTTGGCTTGGTGGCGTTGAACTCGCTATTAAATCCAAGTATTTTGAGAGCGCAAAGCGCCAAGGCGGATGATCGGAAATCGCTGGGTGCGATCAATCCGCTGCAATTTGCTCCGAAGGCGAAGCGTGTGATCTATCTGTACCAGGCTGGCGGACCGTCGCACCTCGAAACATTTGATTACAAACCGGCTCTCGCCAAACTGGACGGACAGGGCATGCCCGAATCCTTCACCAAGGGCCAACAGTTGGCTCAACTGCAAGGCAAGCAGTTGAAGTGTTTCGCGCCGCAGTTTGGCTTTAAGCGGTTCGGCAAGTGCGGCACCGAAATTTGTGAGCTTTTTCCGGAGATCGGCAGCGTCGCCGACGAGTTGTGTATTGTTCGATCCGTCTGGTCGGAGCAGATCAACCACGATACAGCGCACATGTTCATGAATACCGGCTCAATTATTGCTGGTCGGCCCAGCATGGGTTCCTGGCTGTTCTATGGTCTGGGCTCAGAAACGCAGGACCTGCCCGGATTCATCGTCATGCTCTCGCAGGGCCGGGGCGGGCAGATGCAGCCCGTTTCTGCCCGGCAGTGGTCTTCCGGTTTCCTGCCCAGCAAATTTCAGGGCGTGAAACTAAACTCGTTCGGTGATCCCGTATCGTACATCGACGATCCTCACGGCATCAACAAATCGCTGCAGCAGGGCTCCATCGAAGCGGTAGCCGCGCTCGACCGGCAGCGTTATAAAACGGTTGGAGATCCTGAGATATTGACCCGCATTGCCCAGTATGAGATGGCTTTCCGCATGCAGAGCAGCATCCCTGATCTGGTGGACATGAGCAAGGAACCGGCTCATGTTTTTGAAGCGTACGGCGCTAAGCCGGGCGATGGCTCTTATGCTTCCAATTGCCTGCTGGCCCGCCGATTGGCGGAGCGCGGTGTCCGGTTTATACAGCTTTATCATCGCGACTGGGACCATCATGAGCAAGTGAAGAGCGGAATCCAGTATAAGGCGGAAGAAGTGGATAAGCCCACGGGCGCGCTCATCAAAGACCTGAAGGAACGCGGCATGCTGGACGACACCCTCATCATCTTCGGCGGTGAGTTTGGGCGTACGCCGATGTCGCAATCCGGCACCGGGCGCGATCACCACATTAAGACGTTCTCGTACATGTTCGCAGGCGGCGGCTTTCAGCGCGGCCTTACCTATGGAACCAGCGACGAACTGGGTTACGCGGCAGTAGACAAGCCGGTAAGCATCCATGACCTGCATGCCACGATACTGCGCACCTTGGGAATCGACGATAAACGGATGACCGTGAAGTATCAGGGGCTGGACGCCCGCTTGTCCGGGGTAGGGAACCAGGGTTCGGTGGTGAGTGATCTGCTGGCTTAGAACCTAAAACTCAATCAGCGCCTTCTTCGCTTCGATCTTGTCGGCAACGCCGCTCGCTTTTTCCAATTCGCTCAGATCCTTAAAAGGGCCGTTGCGGGTTCGGTACTGGACGATGGCATTCGCCTCTGCGGAAGCCAGTTGCAAGGCCGCTGCCATCTCGCTTGCCGTGGCCTTATTGATGTTTATCTTTTTGCCGGTGTCAGGGCCAAAGTTCTTCGTCAAATAATTGACGATTATTCTTATATCGTCGGGGTTGATGGAGGCGCCATTCTCAATCATCTCGCGGACGGTGCCGTTCCATCCTTCTTCGTTCATGTGTTGGGCCTTAATGCGCTCCAGTGAGTGGCAGTCGGTACACGTGTTCTCCACCGTGTCTTTACCTTTTCCCTCGGGCAGATCGGAATGCGCGACAGCGGCAAGGGCAATCATCGGAAGTAATAAGAGCCGAACAGGTACGGACCTCGATCTCATGCCTACCTGAATGGTAGCCTACAGTATCTGTTGCTAAACTGGAAATCAGCGGGCCGCGATAGCTCAATTGGTAGAGCACCTGATTTGTAATCAGGGGGTTGCAGGTTCAATTCCTGTTCGCGGCTCCAGAGAAATGAGGAGTTGATGGCCACTCATTTGATCGCGCCGGAGACGACCGACGACAGCCGGTTCGAGCGTATTAACGGCCAATTGGTGGAGCGACCCGTGCCGACAACACCACATGCCTGCCTTCAGTCGCAGCTTCACCTTTTGCTGGCCCAAGCTCTCCGAGAATCTAAGGGGAAAGCTTTCCCCGAATGGTCCATCACGCGACCGGGCCACGCCGACAAAAGTGACCCCGATTATCTGACCGCCGATGTCCTGGTCGCCTATCCGCCATTCCGCAGGGCCAAAAACAACCATCTGGCCATACCGGGATTTCTGGCGGTTGAAGTCTTGTCTCCAGGGCAAGATTTGTTCGACAAAGCGTTACTCTATGCTGCCTGGGGTACGCCGCATGTCTGGATCGTGAACCCCGAAACCCGCCTCTCCTTTGAATTTCATGGCGGCCCTGCCTTTACAGTCGAGCGGGAGCGATTGCACGCAGGCGATCTCACTGTGAACTTGGCGGACGTTTTTAGCGCTCTCGATGAATTAGAGCCTGAAGAGTAACAATAGCTCTTTTCCTAAGCAACATTAAGTCGAAAACTCTACCGGCGGGCTGCGGAACTCAATGGCCGGTAGCTGTTCCACGGCGCGCCGGAGAGACTGCTCCCATGCGGAATGGATGACAGTTAAATCTTGGTCAGAAGCCGAGAAACGCCGGTAATCCCCAAGCTCGAAAGTGTCCTTGCGATAGAGCAAGATCTCAATCGGGGGTCCCACCGTTACATTGGACCGGATCGCCGCGTCAAAGGACAAAAGCGCGTATTTAGCGGCCACTTCCAGCCCTGTTTGGAAATCCACGCCGCGATCCAGGATAGGCCGTCCATACTTTACCTCGCCCAACTGCAAATACGGCGAGTCTTCGGTGGCGCGCAGCGGATTGCCTTGCGGATAGATCAAATACAAATTGGGAGGCTCGGCTCCTTTGACCTGTCCGCCGAGCAGCAGATTGACGTTAAATGAAAACTGGTCCCGCTCCAGGGAAGCTCTGTCAAGATCGGAAACGCGCCGCACGCAATCCCCGACCAGGCGGGCCGCGTGATACAAGGAGGTGGCTTGCGCTAAACCCAATCCCGCGTCAAAGTCATTGCGTAACAGCGTAATGACGGACTGGCTAATCGACAGGCTGCCGCTTGACAGAATAATAAACGTCCGTTCGCCGGGCTGCACAAAGCTGTGCATCTTGCGGCAAACGTTTACCTGATCGAATCCGGCATTGGAACGTGAATCGGACGCCATTACCAGGCCCTCGTCGGTCACGATGCCCAAACAATAAGTCATGCTTCTCCCATTGTTGCAATTGTCACGATGAAGACACGTTCAGCTACACTGGCGTTACGTGCTGAAGAAAGTCCTCGTAAGATTCCATGCTCCGTCCGCAGACAGCCGCACAGCAGGTTTCCAAAGGAGCCCTATTTATCCATGCTAATCCGCTTAGGATATGACATTAGTTTTGATATTCCCCTGGAAGTACCCATCGTAGCGCTGCTGAACGTGTATCAATCACGCGTGGCGGATTTGCGGGAGCCGGATATTCTGCGTATCGAGCCGGACGTGAAGATCGACACCTACACGGATGTCTTCGGCAATCAGTGTTCCCGTTTTATCGCGCCGCCCGGCACCGTTCGTCTTTATAATTCAACCTTAATCGAGGATGCGGCGAAAGGCGATGAACAGGACCCGGACGCGCCGGAGATACCAGTCGGCGAATTGCCGACAGAGGTTCTGCAATATCTTCTGGCGAGCCGTTACTGCGAGGTGGACCTGCTTTCGAATACCGCCGTGGAGCTGTTTGGCGATGCGCCTCGCGGCTGGCGGCGAGTACAGGCCATCTGCGACTGGATTTATTCCAAAGTGATATTTGGATACACCTTCGCGAGGTCAACCAAGACTGCGTTGGATGTGTACACGGAACGCCTGGGAGTATGCCGGGATTTTCAGCATTTAGCCGTCACCTTCTGCCGCGCTTTGAATATCCCGGCCCGCTATGTCACGGGCTATCTGGGCGACATTGGCGTGCCGTTATCGCCATCGCCGATGGATTTCAGCGCTTGGTTTGAAGCTTATTTGGGAGGTCGTTGGTGGACCTTTGACGCGCGGCACAATCAATCGCGCATTGGGCGCGTGCTGATGGCAGTGGGACGCGATGCCGCTGATGTCGCCCTTACCACCTCGTTCGGCAGCGCTAAGCTGAAGAATTTTACTGTGATTACGGATGAAGTGAAAGCAAAGGGATGAAAGCTGGTAGCTTTCATCCCTTTATCTAAATCCTACGTCGGATTCGTGCATTTCAACTGCAAAAAGAGACTTCAGGGTCACAGACTCCCGAGCAGCAGTCCGAATCTT
>CAXUBB010000301.1:0-1421 GCA_964249105.1 uncultured Bryobacteraceae bacterium
ATGCGGTACCGATATTCGTCCACTGGCTCTAGCAGAATTTCAGACGTCAACATAAACTCCAGCCACCCACTCACCCTCTACCCTAGACACACGCAGTTGATGATAGGTAACGGCTTTCACGGAAAGCCTGACGGGATGCCGAAGCGGGTCCCACGCTTAATATCGCGCCACGGCCCTAACTTGCTCTGCTGAAGGAAACTCCAGCGCGAATGACCCAAACTTCCGATGGGTCCAAAATAATCGCGATGAGCGCATGGACGCAGTTTTCAAACAAGCGCTCGGGCGTACTTCCGCGTGCGCGAAATCCGATATCCGCCGGATGATTCAGGAATTCAAAATCCATGATTGAAGAGACCGCTAGCGCTACAAATACCTGTTGAGAACAGCGACCCGTCATTTCACATCTTATGGACTGCGAGCATAAAGGGAGGCCTGAATCACTCTGCATTGGCGGGAAATTGAGCCAATTATCAGTTAATATGTCAGATCGGCAAGCTCGATCTATAATCACCGCCATGAGCATCTCTTACGGGTCTGATAAGCGCGACAGGTCCGGCGTTCCGACGGAGCAACAGCATGCCTACTTGCGCCTTCATTCTATGAACATCTTGTACGCGATCAGGAACGCAGTATACGGTTTTACCTGGATCAGTTAGGATTCGAACTGGCCTTTGATGCTCGTTTGCAGTCCGGCCAGCGTTGGGTCGCCGTTTCGCCTCCAGACGGCACGGCGGTATTGACGCTGATCCAGCCCGCGCCGGGTTCTGCCGAGCACAAACCGATCGGACGGGCGACTCGCGTCATCTTTGTGACGGAAGACGTGGCTAGTACGTTTCGCGAGTGGAGCAAGAATGGAGTTCGCTTTCGTCATGCCCCTCGACTCAGACGCATCAAGTATCAGCAGCACGCGCCGGAAAGACGCCCCGGCGAGTTTCGCTCAGGAGAACCAGAAGCGATTTGGGGAGAAGTGTTCACTCGTTTTGAGGACATCGATCGCAATTCCTTCACTCTTGTGAGCTTAGATGCAGTGAGCAAAGCCATCGAGACGCAACGTCGCGCCAACGCGGAAAAACAGGAGTCGGAGCGCCGCTTGGCGCATGAGTTGGAAATCGCCCGACAGGTGCAGGCCCGGCTGTTCCCGCAGACGCTCCCGGCCTGCCCCACCTTGCTCTATGCCGGAGTTTGCGCGCAAGCTCGGCACGTCGGCGGAGACTATTATGACTTTTTATCGCTGGGCCAGGAAAGATTGGCTCTCGTTATTGGCGATATTGCCGGAAAAGGAATTGCGGCGGCGCTACTGATGGCCAACTTACAGGCCCATTTGCGGAGCGGGTGTGCCATGGCCGCGCATCAGCCGGAAAAGCTGCTGCGGTCCGTCAATCAATTCTTCTACGAAAACACGGCCCCGAGCGCTTACGTAA
>CAXUBB010000301.1:1431-6883 GCA_964249105.1 uncultured Bryobacteraceae bacterium
AACGCTCTTCTTTGCCGAGTATCACGAAAAACAGCAAAGCTTGCGCTATGTAAATTGCGGACACCTCTCCGGTCTGGTGCTACGGCGCGATAACGCGATAGAACGCTTGGAGTCCACCAGCACAGTATTGGGATTGTTTCGGGAATGGGATTGCTCTACCGGAGAATGTCAATTGTTCGGAGGAGACATTTTCATGCTCTATACCGATGGCGTAACCGAATCATGCAATGAGGCGGGCGAGGAGTTTGGAGAAGAAGGCGTTCTGTCGTCCCTGAATCGGCATCGCAGCCTCCATCCAGGGGAGATAGCACAAGCGATTCTGGCGGATGTGCAGCGGTATGGTTCCCAAGAACAGCAGGATGATATCACGCTGATTGTGGCAAAATGCGCAACTCCTTAGCTTGCTCCGAGCGTTACAGAGACAGCAGAAACAGACTCAGGCCGCGCGCTGCGGTTCGTTTTGCAATAGCATCGGTTTTCCGCAAAGCCGCTCCAGAATGGCTACCGGAGCATTGGCCGGATTCGCCATCGAGCGGCGCGCAATGATAAAGGTCTGCTCCAGAGCGTGCTGGCCGGAAAGAACGGAATGCGGCACCACATCCGTAAACGTGATCCAGGTCGCGCCCGGCGGAAAGTTGAAGCGGTACTTGGGCGTGTTCTTTTGAAATTCGTCGTTCCGCTTCAGGTACTCATGAAAGTGCAACATGAAACGGTCATAAGCCGAGCGCGGCACAACCGGCAGTCCCACACCTTTGAGGAGACGTGCGGCGCTATTCAACATCCGACCGCCCGCCGAGTTCGCTCCTGCCGCAATTTTTGCGAGACCGGCATCACGCGCATAGCGCTCCGCAATGACGCCGAACGGGTCCGTGATGATCCAATTCCGCGTTTTCAATCGGTGAATATTGGTGAAGACGCGCATGATCAGATCGCCGTCGGTGGGCCGCGACGGAAACGCATCCGTGTGGATCAGGTCGTTACGCTTATTGGTTGGTAAGTCGCGGTTCTCTTCTTCCAGCGGGCGAAAACTGGCATAGTCGAGCTTCCAATCCGCTGCATATTGCGGAAGAACTCCGGCGGCAAATTGAACAACCGCCCGTGAGTAATCGCGGAGAACTGTGCGCAAGTGTTCCGCTTGATTCGCCTCCATCTCGACGCCGGTAACACGATCGCTCGCTGGCCGGTAAGCCACGTTCTTATGGAGGGAACCGCCGGCAAAGTTGATATTGCGTAGAAATTCTTTCGATTCCTCGGAAAAAACGAAAGGCGTGGAGGGGAAAAACAGAACATTTCCCGTTTCCAGTTCCGGGCGATAGTCAACAGATTGAGCCGTAGGCCAATGATCGATGGTGACGAACTGCATTCTCCTTAGCGTATATGGTTCGCTTACTCCGCGCTTTTGGTTTGCGAGTGCTTCACCATGGGAACCAGCACGTTATCCAACAGCGCGGTGGCGCTGCCCTCGCGGACTAAATGCGGATACTTTTCGCCACCCTGGTAATTGAGCTTTGTCACCTGAAAATAACCGGCATTTTCCACGATGAGTTCAACCGGCTGCGAAGAGGTTTTCACGTTACGAATCGCGGCGTGCAAGAGTTCATCGGAAGCGCGGCGGCCATTGATGGCCACAATCTTCATTCCCGGCCCTAAACCGCCTTCATAAGCGGGGGAGCCGATCAGCACGTCCTCGATTGTGTCATCAGCGCCCGTTCGCAAACCCAACGAGTACCAGGCATTCACGCCACGGCCATGAGTCTCGCCCGCGCGCACAAATTCGTTCGACTGGTCCGTATACTCAATGCGGTAACCGCACGCTGTGATTCCGCCGAGCGGCGCATGAGGCTGGTTTGACTGGAGCCTTTCATTAAGAAAGCGGGCCCAGTCGAATGGTTGAATAGCATTCAGGGCATTGACCACGTCTTCAAACGTGTACGGCAACACGCGCGGAGGCGTACTTCCGCCAGCGCCCAGGAAACGGGCGCAAAAGTCATTCAATGATTTCCTGCCGCCCGAAAGTTTTCGGATCGTAATATCCGCTTCGAGCCAGATCAGTTCGCCCTCCGGATAGTAATCCACCGAGCGCCGCCAGTTATCCCACCCGTCTCCGCTGGAATAAAGAATCTGCGCCGATGTCGCCGTATCTTGCAAGTTGCGCCAGGTGCGGCCAGGCCGGTGATCAAGCGCCGCCGCCGATGCCGCCAGAAAAGACTTGTACTGATCCGTGGTCCACAGTCCTGTGCGAACAGCCAGCACATCACCCAAATATTCGGTCAACCCCTCATAGACCCAGAGCAGGTCGCCTTTCATCGGCTGCTGGTAATCGGGCGTGACCAGATCGGCTGGCCGCCGGTATTTGCCGTTCCAGGAGTGGGTAAACTCGTGAGGCAGTAAACTCGCTTCGAGCAGTTTCAGATCATCATCCAGAAACGTGCGCGCCTCCACGCGGTCGTCACTCGATTGATGGTGCTCAAGCCCGAAGTGCGCTACGCTATCGCTCAGGGTCAGCAGGAAGTGATAGCTATTGTAGTGCCGTGAGGCAAACAGCGATCCCGTTTCCCGCACCAGATTACTGAATGCGGTCAACTCATCGGCGCCAACCTCCAGGTCCTCCGGGCCATCGCCTGCCATGTCAAGGAAGTGTTTGGGTGTTACTTCCTCAGCCAGTGGAACTTCTTTGAAGTAGCGCCCGGCCAGCAGCGGAGAGTCAACCAATGTTTCGAGCGTGACGGGCTGGAATTGCGTCGTTGCCCCGCTTGCTGACGAGATGGTTAAGGCAGTTCCGAACTTCCAACCGTCCGGAAGCTTGATCGAGGGCTGAAAGCTCACCTGCGAGGCGCGCGCGTTTACCGGATAAAGAAGCACCTCGTTCCAGCTCAGCAAACAAAGATTCGCGCTGGTGGATGCGCCGGCGGAAAACCCGCTGGCGGCGGCGGTTGCCAGAAAATCGGCTTTGGCTTCCCGCGCCGTCGTACCCGCTGGCACATCCAGGTGAAACGCGAACATGTTCACGCTGTCGCGCCGCCACGGCACATTTTGACCATTGGCGGTGAAGATCAGACCCGCGAAGTTATCAATCGGACCCGTCGGGCCGTGCTCGCCTGGAATCCATTGCGGAAGAACCAGCGTTAACGGACCAGGCTGCACCGGAAACGTCAGCTTCGCATGAATGATCTTGCGCGGCGCATCGGTCAGGTCCACGGAAACGGTGATGGGCTGGGTTTGAGCAAACGAAACGGCAGCGAGAAACAGAAGGAGGAAACAGCGGAATGGAAATTTGCAGTTCAATCTTTATCATAAGGTTGAATGCTGAAACCCGCTCGTTTGATTGAATACGGTCTTTATGTGGAAGATGTCGATCGGGCTGCGGACTGGTACGGGCGCTTATTTGGATTTCCAACGATTCTGGAGGAAACGGGCCGTTTGCGGGCGCTGCAAGCCGGCGAGGCTCAGGTGCTCCTTCTATTTAAGAACGGAGGATCTACCGACGGCGTTTCCATGCCGACCGGGTTTATTCCGCCGCATGACGGGTCCGGGCCAGTCCACCTTGCTTTTACGATGGAACCCAGTGAAGTGGAAGACTGGAAGAGCCGCCTCCAGCAGCAGGCGATACCGATCGATAGCACAATTCATTGGCCGGAAGGCGGCTGGAGCTTCTACTTTCGCGATCCCGACGGGCACCTGGTTGAACTGATCACGCCACGCCAGTGGCCTTTCCAACCTTGGCCGCCGTTCTCGTCCTGATGCAAGAAAGGGTTCATAGGTTATCATAAGAAGGTTCGGATTGTTTTCCAGCGGGCTGCTGTTTGTGTGTCCCGACTTAACTAACAGTCAGTAAAGCCCCTCTGGAACCGAAACCCAACGAAAAGGTTTTAGTTATGTACGCTGTGATTGAAACGGGCGGTAAGCAGTATCGCGTGATGGCCGGCCAAACGATTGAAGTAGAAACGCTGACGGGAGATGTCGGCAGCGCGGTGGAGTTTGACCGGGTTCTCGCCATCTCGAACGAGGCAAATGAGATGGTCCTTGGCGATGCCCTGAAAACGGCTCGTGTGCGCGGCACCATTGCGGCGCATGGGCGGGGCGATAAAGTGATTGTGTTTAAGTTTAAGCGCAAAAAGCAGTATAAGCGCACGATCGGCCACCGCCAGAACTTCACGCGAGTACAAGTGCAGGAGATTGTGGCTTAGCCGGAACGGCGGCACGGGAGGTATTTCGAATGGCACATAAAAAAGGTCTAGGCAGTTCCAAGAACGGGCGCGATTCTAATGCCCAGCGGCTCGGCATCAAAGTTTTCTCAGGCCAGTTTGTCACGGGCGGCTCTATCATTGTGCGCCAGCGCGGCACGCGCTACAAGCCCGGCAAGAACGTCGGCCTCGGCAAGGACGATACTCTCTTTGCCACGATTCCAGGCACGGTTGAGTTCCGCGATCGCGGCAGGCTCGGCAAGTTCGTCAACATCATCGCTGAAGGGGCATAAGCCCTCTTACTAAAACAGCTTTGTTCATCGACGAAGTAACCATTACTGTCAAAGCCGGAGACGGCGGCAATGGCTGTCTCGCCTTTCGACGGGAGAAGTTTGTCCCGCGCGGCGGACCCAGCGGCGGCGACGGCGGTCGCGGCGGCGATGTTGTTATGACTGCCAGCGACCACTACAACACATTGCTTCATTTCCGCTTCAACCCGGAACACAACGCCGAGCGCGGTCGGCATGGCGAAGGCAGCAACCGGACAGGCCGCGACGGCAAAGGCGTTGACCTGCCGGTGCCTGTGGGTACGATCCTTTATAACGCGGAAACCGGTGAACAGATCGCCGATTTCACTGCGCCCGGGCAGCAGGTAACGGTGGCGCATGGCGGTCGCGGCGGTCGCGGCAATGCGCGTTTCGCCAGCGCGACCCATCAGGCCCCGACGGAACATGAGGAAGGCAAGCCGGGCGAATTTCTAAAACTGCGGTTGGAGTTGAAGCTGCTGGCCGATGTGGCGCTGGTCGGATTCCCCAATGCCGGCAAATCTACCCTGATTTCGCGCCTCTCCGCAGCAAAACCAAAGATTGCCAATTACCCGTTTACCACGCTTGAGCCCAATCTGGGCGTAGTGCAAGCAGGCGACCACACCTTTGTGCTGGCCGACATTCCCGGACTGATTGAAGGAGCGCATGAGGGTCATGGGCTCGGTATCCAGTTTCTACGTCACGTGGAGCGCACCCGTCTGCTGGTGCATCTGGTGGACGTATCTGATTTCAGCGGACGCGATCCGGCGCACGACTTCGACATTATTCTAGAAGAACTAGGCAGCTTCAGTGAAAAGCTTCTTTCGGAGCCGATGCTCGTGGTCGCCTCCAAAATCGATGCCTGCCAGGACCCGTCGCGCATCGACGCCATCGAAGCAAAGGCGCGCGAAAGAGGCTTGGATTTCTATCAAATTTCAAGCGCCACGGGCGAAGGTATTGAAG
>CAXUBB010000302.1:0-6864 GCA_964249105.1 uncultured Bryobacteraceae bacterium
GCTACCGGCTGCTCCACCGACCGGGCCTGAACGCGCGTTAAACGCCGGACCGCTGCCGAAAGATGGCGATCCGAGCGGGGATAGTCAATGGTCCAATTATTCATCCGTCCGCGCCAGCTAAGCACGGCGCGATACATAAAACGGGCAAACACCCACTCGCCCGGTTGTTTATAATCAGGCGGCAGAGGAAAATCGTTGTACTCCCACCCCGGATATTCACGAAACGGACGAGGCTCCTGCGCTTTGCGTGGAGTGCGTTTTCCGACGCTTGTGCATTCGCCGCAAAACTCGTCCCCATCCGGCAGCAGAGCCGTGGCATAGCCCGCGCTGAGCAGCAACAAACCGATAGCAGTCCCAAGTAGCGGGCCACGCAGTTGCATAAGGGAAAGATCTGGCTGGCGCCAGAATAGCACGGCTTAATGAAGCGAAAACGTATCGCTACTTCCGGTGTCTTAACGTGGGCCGGTCTGTCGGCTCATTGCTTGCCCCAACCTTGGCGGCCTGCTTTTCCTTCAGGGCGCGAACATCATTGGGCAGCTCAAAAATTCCGTCCGGCACGGGGCCGTTTACGACGGTCTCGGTCACATCAATGCTGATAGGCTGCCCCGCTGCCTTCGTTTCCAAGTGGTGAGGGTTTTTGAGCGGGCCATCCTGCCGGTAGTCGCTCAAAATGCAATCAAACGACATTTGACCCATCTGAGTTTTCACCATCGTGGTTAGTTTTACTAAATAACCGGTTTGAGCGTCGAAGCACATCGAGCTTCCGCCTTCTCCCCCTTGCTTGGGAGTCATTTTTACTAAGTAGCAGGGAGCGCCGTTGACCTCTTCTTTTGAGACGGTTTCCATCGTCCCATAGGCATTGGTCCAATTTAAGACTTGGTCTGGGCCAACGCCGGTCATTCCTCCGCCTGCTTGCGACTTTGGCACCAAGCGGGGACCAAGAATGACGGATCGCTCCCAAGCTGTGGCGCCGTCGCTGCCTGATTCAAATTTGCCCGCTCCCGGAAGATCGAAGGACGTATATTGCTTGCCGCCCCTCGCCATGTAAGTGACGGTTTGGCCCTTCAGCCCTGCTCCCTTGAAAGTCACATCCGCTTTCATTGATTCAGTTTTGACCGCCTCATACGCGCTTTTGCCTCCAGTGAGTTCGATGAACCTGTCCACCAGGCCCACGGCATTCGGCAGCGCGCTGTCACCTTTAGGCTCCGCCATGGCCCGAATTACCTCGTGCGGGACAACAAATGCATCCGGTGGAGCTCCGGCGCTGTACAACACGCTCTCGACCTTAATTTGGAAGCTATGACCGCGCGCGCTCATCCGCATCGACGAGGGATGCTTCAAACCGCTCGAAGCGCTATAAGCCTCGATATCCAGCGTCACCGGTTGCTCAACTCCTGAGTCGTCAAATTCGGTCGATATCTCGCGCACCAGCAAGCCGCTTTGCGCGTCATAGAAGCGCTGAACAACGCCCCCGTCCGTTCGCGTCAGGTTCAAGCGATAGCATCTTTTCCCGTTCACGGTCCCCTCGCCTTCCACCACCGCTTTGGGAAATTGTTCGCGCCACGTATCGTCTTCAAATCCACGGCTCAGGACAACCTGCCGCTCCCCTGCTTTTCCGGTCAAAAGACGCGCCCCTGGCTTTTCTGAAAACTTCCAAGGAACGCCGTTGGCAACACCCGACTGTTCCGAGGCAGCGCCTGCCTCGACCACCGTTCGCATTCTTCCGTCCCGCGCCCGAAATACGGTTACTTCCGCGCTTTGTCCGCCTTCCGCAGTCACGGTGGTGTCAATAATTTCGACGGAGAATTTACGGTATGTGCTTGCCCCGCCCGTGACTTCCACGTACCGGTCCAGAACGGCGGCTGGTTCCGGCAGTTTTCCATGCCTGCCTGCGTCCGTTTGGGCCGGCAGCGTCACCGCGCCGAGCAGCAACCACCCTAGCGACAGCGCCCATTTGTGTTCGGTCATTTTTCCTTGCTCCATGCCATGG
Source organism: uncultured Bryobacteraceae bacterium (assembly GCA_964249105.1). Lineage (GTDB taxonomy): Bacteria > Acidobacteriota > Terriglobia > Bryobacterales > Bryobacteraceae > Bog-105. The sequence goes on from CAXUBB010000302.1 coordinate 1,991, forward strand.
CCGCCTCCAAAGGCAAATCTTTTCCTGCCAGCAATGCCGGAATTGTCGGCGCCACCACGGTATCCAACTCAACTCCATTTCCTTCCAATACCCGGCCCTGGGCCGAAACATAATTCGCTGCCGGATATTGAAACCGGTCCCCATTGGGCAGTTGAATGATATTGGACGGCAAGGCTGCTCCGGCTGTGCGCGTTCCGAAAATGCGCGCGCGTCCGAGATCCCGCAATCCCTGCGCGAGGATTTCGGAGGTCGATGCCGACCCGCTGTTCACAATAACGGCCAAGCGTCCGCCGTACGGATTCAGTCGAGGATTGATCACAAATTGGAGCGTGGAATCCCGGCTGGTCGTCGTGCCCAGCCGCATGCCTTCCTCCGCGACAAACCATCCGGCAATACCCATGGCCATGATCGCCAAACCTCCTGGATTGTTCCGCAAATCAAGCACAATCCCCGGCGCATTTCTAAACTCATCAATGGCTTTCTCGATTTCAGGCATTACGCTTACCGGGTCCAAAAACAAATTGAGCCGGATATAGCCAACTCCGTTTTCCAGGGTCCGGTGCTCAATATGGACGTGCTCCGGAGGAAGGTTCCCAAAGCGGACCGGCTCTCCCAAAGGCGTTTCGAGCAGGAGAGGGCGCGCCAGACTTTTTCCATTCGCCGCCACAAACGAGACATTCACGGTTGATTTGGGCGGCCCGCTCAGCCAGCTTTCAACGATTTGCGGAATGAGCGACGCCTTGAACACGCGCTGCGCATCACCGAGCGACGTAAACAGGTCCCGCGCGGATTGACCATCGACGCCCTCGATAATCCACCCCGGGCGTACGTCCGCCTTAGCGCCGGGAGAGCCTGCTTCCACCCTTTCCACAACGACGCGATCACCGATAAGGTCAACTGTTAAACCCGTTACTCCTGAATCGTCATCGTCCGCCGACGCCGCGTTAGCTTTGTTTTCCGGGCCGGGAGCAGAAGAATCACGTTTTGCATCCGCAACCCGATATACCTCACCGGGAATGATGGCCAGATGCGACGAAGGCAGCAGACGAATCATATCTGCTATCATGCCCCGCGCTTCAGCCTTGCCGTGAGCGGCTTGCAACTGACGCAAGTACCGGTCGTGTATGGATTGCCAGTCCAGTCCAGCCATGGACTGATCCCAATACTGGTCCCGTAAAGTCCTCCAGACCAGCTCGAACGAAGCTATGTCGGCCTTGCGCTGCTCAGCAGCGGCTTCTGTTGCTCCTTTGGCTATAAAGGCGCAGCACAAGACCGCCACAGGAAGTCTTGCGAATTGTGTGAGCGTAATAACCAAGAAGAATCATCGCTGATCCCCGTGCGCGACGCAATAGGCGCACACTTTTCTGATAAATACAACGAGGGGGTTAGGGTAGGTCTAACGAACTCTATAAAATAAGAGCCTCTTCCCGGCTGATTTGACCTGAAATCTTGGCGGTGCGGCTCTCGTCAAAAATCTGCCGGAGCTTCGGAAAAACAACCTGTTCCTCGTCATTTACATGGTCCTGGATCAGATCACGAAGCGAACGGACCTGCCTGCTCCAATCCTCACCCGACTTCAGCAGCTCTTCCAACTCGAACAGCAAAATCTTCATGTCCGCATGTTCGTCATATAGTTCCTTGCTGGCCTCGGCGTCCTGACCCTGGTTATGCAGCAAAGGATAAACCACATCCTCTTCCGCCAGCGCATGCTTAGCCAGCTTCCGTTTCAGAGCCAGATACAGACTGGTGCGCTTAACTGTAGATTCCGCCGGTTCGGCCAGCATTTGATCCAGGGTCGCAAGGATCATCCGGTGATCTTCAATCAGAAGCTCAAACGGATCATGCCCCCGGCGCACCCGGCCAGACCCATTTGCCATTGCGATCAAAGGCGGCAAGAGCCTGCTCCCCAAGATACCTGCGGCTAAGCCGCCCAAGAGCACTGCAATATCACGCCCAGCGCTTCGATTTTCGCCCATACCGACGTTGGATACTTACTTGATCCCGCCAGTGACCTAGAACAAAGCACAGGTGCTGGAGCGGCTGCGGTACACAACTCGAATTTTATGGCTGTAACCATTTTGTTGCTACCTTGTAACTCTCCGCCGGACATAATGCCCTCTGGAGGTAAGTCTTGAAAAGCCGCAATGGGAAAAATTTGTATGGCGTGTATCTGGCCTTAGCCGGAATCACCCTGCAGCCGGTTCTGGCCAATGGTCAAACGGTTCCTGCCCCGATTACGATTGCGCCGTTTAACGCGCCAGTGCCGTCTTATGTCATTCAGCCCGGAGATGAAGCAGCGCTGACTCACGATCAGAAACTCGCTCTGCTGCAACAGAAGGTAAAGTACGTATTTGTTTTATTCCAGGAAAACCGCTCTTTTGATTTCTACTTTGGTTCCTACCCTGGCGCAAACGGAATTTACCAGAATGCGGATGGCTCCCCGGCCAATCCCGCCGGATACACCCAGCCATTCGTCACGTCATCAGGCCAGGTGACGACCATTCATCCTTTTAAGATTCCGAACTCCGTAAACGACGTAAACGGGAATCAGGTGTTGTTGTACCCCGCCGATATTGCTTCGATGGACCACTCCCACACGGGCCTGAATCGGTCGCTTCATTATGTAAACGGCGTGGCGCAAAACGACGGCTACGCGCTCGACAACGAAGGTGTCCAGTTAGTGAATGGCGTTCCGTCCGTCACGCCAACCCTAGCAAACGCGCAGATGGGGGAACTTGCGGTGAGCCACATCGATTGCGATGTCGCGGGCTTTATGTGGAACTACGCTGATCGATTTACTTTGTTCGACAATTTCTTCGACACGGTGATCGGGCCCTCGACTCCCAACGCCATTGCGATGATTGCCGGCCAGACGGGTGAAACGCAGTGGGTGGAGCATCCGGACCAGGGCAGCAATGTGCTGAGCGGCAATATGGGGTTACCGGTTGTTGCCGATCCTGATCCTTACTGGGGCTCAGCGCTTACCTTAAATAATCCCATTCAGCAGCCCGAGCCGGGCCACACCTCCAGTCCGGCTCCCAATCTGACATTTGCCACCTTGCCCCTGTCATTCATGGGAAATCAGATCAATGCCCTTACCGCGCAGGATTTGAACCCGGCTTTTGATCTAATTGACGTGCAGGGCGACATTGAGAAAATTGCCGCGCATCGCCAGTCCCTCATTAACTGGGGCTGGTACCAGCAGGGCTACGACGAGGAGCCGAATCAAACTCCGCCAATCGGTCCCAACACTCCGGACGGCGCGGCAGGCGGCGATTACATCGCTCACCACAACGCTCCTCAGTACTTCGGCTATCTGGCGAACAATCCCACCCAAACCGCCAACCTCCACGGCCTGGGCGACTTTTATACGGCGATCAAGAACCAGACGCTACCGGCAAACGGCGGCGTATTTTATGTTCGCGGCGGTTATAACAATATCGATAACCTCGTTCCGGTGGGCGTGAACGCGACCGAGAAAGTGAATTTCGCCGGGAACGATGATCACCCGGCCTACTCGGACAGCCAAATCGCCGAAGCGCTGCTGGCTGATTCCATTAACGCGATCGCGAGCAGCCCCTACTGGTCACAGAGCGCCATTATCATTACCTACGACGAGACCGACGGCCTTTATGATCACACCCAACCGGTTAACCGGGAACTCGATCCGCAGGGCCAACCGCTGGCGCAAGGTCCGCGCATTCCCACCCTCGTGATTTCGCCTTACAGCGTGGTGCATGCCATTTCGCACGAAGCGAGCGAGCACAGCTCAATCATCAAATTCATCGACGAGCTGTACAACCTGATTCCGCTCGCTGATTTGCCGAATGAATTAAAAGCCCGGCAGGACGGAGTGGGCCTTTTCAATCAGTCCAATCTGGGACCTGCCGATGACCTGGTGCCGGGAGTCGGAGACCTGTTCTCCGCTTTCGATAACAATCGCCTGACCGGCGCGGCTCCGCCTCTTCCGGCCAGCTACGCCGTCATTGACACTGCCGTTGTGCAGACCTTGCCGCACTACAACAACAACGGCTGCGCGGTGCTGGGCATTACTCCCACGGATGCAAACCTCCCCAATCCGATCCCGGCTGACTTCAACCCGCGTCCCTCGACAGCGCCCGGCATTCCCACTTCGGGAACCTGGGTTCCATAAGGGAAGTTGCGCATTAATCGACAGGGGACCAGGCTTCATCCCGGTCCCTTTTAGTAGGCCAATTTCCAGAATCTTTGCCGTGAATCGATTTTCCCTACTTGCCGGATTAACAATACTCAGCGCTTTGCCGAGCCTTGGGGGACCAGTGCTCGACAAAGTGCGAACGACACACGTCCTCTCGTGCGGTATCAACCGCGATCTCATCGAGTACTCAAAAGGCGACGGACATGGTAACCGCGCTCAATTTGATGCCGATCTTTGCACAGCGGTAGCGGTGGCCGTTTTGGGACCGCACGCTAAAGTGACCTTAACGGCTTATCCCGATGAGCCGAATAGTCTTGAGGCGCTGCGGAAGGGTGAAGTCACGCTGGTGCCTACGGGAACGCCGGATTTTGGCAACACCGTCGCGAGCGGTCTCAGTTTTGGATACCCCATTCTGTATGACGCGCAGGGCTTCATCGTTCCGAAGAACCTTCACCTCAAATCCGTGGCGGACTTGAGCGGCCGGCGCATTTGCTACCTGGAACAAACGGCGGTGGCAGACAATCTGCACGACTATGTCACGCGGACGAAATTCGACTATCGCCCCTTCCCGTTTCAGGAGCAAGGCGAAATGGAAGCGGCGTTCGTAACCAATAATTGCCAGGCCATTGCGAGCGATGTGACGGAGCTGGCCAACATGCGCCTTGCTTTCCGCCGCCTTGCTAATAGCTATGAGATC
>CAXUBB010000303.1:0-6858 GCA_964249105.1 uncultured Bryobacteraceae bacterium
ATACGGTGGCTGGGGAAAGACCGGATCTGCCAATTCCATTTCAAGGATAATCCGCACTACTTAGGCGAGGGAAAGATCCGGTTTGGACCGATCATCCGGGCCATCAAAGAAATTGGGTACACAGGATGGGCCAATCTGGAAACTGATGCCCATCCGCAAACGCTGGAGGCGGATATGCGACGGAATCTGTTGTATATTCAACGCTTGATTCGTGACCGGTACTGAAGATTGCTCGTGCTTCTTAAAAACTGTAAACTCATGCCGAAGATGACGTCTAAGTCGCATGGCATCTCACCTTCGTTTCACTTGGTACAGCCTCTTTTGTTATCGCTTCCGATCAGGCGAGATATCACGTTCTTCAAAAATCTCAACTAAGCCGAAAGGCTTAAAGGAAAATAGTAGTAGAGCTTCATGAATGCTTTACTTCGCCAGTCGCTACCGCGGCGAACACTTGTCCTTCTGCTCGCATTTCATATGTTTGTCACTTTGCCCTCATGGGGCCAAAGCGAGACGGGGGAATTGCGGCTCTCTGTAAAGGACAGCGCGGGCGCGGGCGTCGGCGCGAAGGTGCAATTAACGAATCAGGCGACGAGCACGCAGCAGAACATCAGCTTGCCGCCGGAGGGCCGTTACTTCTTCAAGGGCCTTCCCGCGGGACCTTACCAGCTTACGGTAACGAGTGAGGGTTTTGCTCCCGTTTCCGAATTCGTCCGGGTTCGTTCCTCCATGCCGCAGAATCTTGAGATTACTCTTTCGATTCACCCGATACAGGCCAGTGTTGAGGTGAGCGAGTCCGCTACGCTGGTTGATCCGAACCGGACCGGAACGGCTTACTACATCGGTTCACAAGAGTTGAAGGATCGTCCCGCTTCGGGGTTGCCGGGACGGGGACTGATTGATCTGATCCTGATGCAGCCGGGCTGGACGGCGGAAGCGAACGGCATCTTACACCCCCGTGAATCCGAGTATGAAACACAATTCGTGGTGGACGGCTTTCCAGAATACGACAATCGCTCCCCGGCCTTTGCGCCTACTATTGAGGCGGATCGCGTCGAATCGGTAAAAGTTTTCACGGGCGGTATCCCGGCTGAGTTCGGTCAAAAAGTGGGCGGAGTCGTCGAAGTTAACACAAAGCAGAACTCATCTCCTGGGTTTCACGGAACGGCTGTCGTGCAAGGCGGCAGCTTCGATACGATAGGCGGTTTTCTGTCCGGTCAATATACCGCCGGACGCACGACCGTTTCTGCGGCGGCTCAAGGTTTTTTGACAGACCGTTATCTTGATCCGCCGGTAACGGACAATTACTCTAACCACGCCTCCAATACATCCTTTAACGCCGATTGGGAACGCGACTTCGACGATTCGAACCATTTGCGCTTGTCTGCTGCCCACCGCCAGACACGCTTCGAAGTTCCAAACGATTTTTTGCAGCAGGACGCCGGGCAACGCCAGGATCGCGCCAGCGAAGATTCGGAAGGGACAGCATCTTATCAGCACATCTTTTCTTCCGCGTTGATCGGAGCCGTCCGGGGAATGGTGCGCGATGTCAACGCGCAGTTGTGGTCTAATCCTCTATCGACGCCGATTCTGGCGCATCAGGATCGCGGTTTTCGCGAGGGATATCTGAATGCGAGTCTGGCCGGCCAATCAGGACGGCATGATTGGAAAACCGGCGTGGAAGCGCGCTTCGCCTCCGTTCGCGAAGAGTTTGGATATCACATTGCTGCTTACGGCAATGATTTGGACCCTAACTTTTTCTTTGATCCCGGTCTACCCGCGGATTATGAATACAAAGGTCATTCTCCGGATCGCGAGCAGGCGGCCTATGCCCAGGACACGATGCATTTCGGCAATTTCACGGTCAGCGCCGGGTTGCGTTTTGATCATTATTCGCTGCTGGTGAATGAAACAGGATGGAGCCCGCGCTTGGGTGTGTCATGGAATTTTCAACCGCTCGGATTGGTCCTGCACGCCTCTTATGACCGGACGTTCGGCACGCCGCCGTTTGAGAACATTCTAGTATCAGCGGCTCCCGCGACGCGCTTTGAGCAGGGATTCTATTTGCCGATTCGACCATCGCGCGGCAACTACTATGAAGGCGGTCTCACGCAGGCGCTAGGAAAGCGGGTTCGCCTGGATGCGAGCTATTTCCGTCGGAGCATCAGTAATTTTCAGGACGATGATCTGCTTTTGAATACGGGCGTTGGTTTTCCGATCACGTTTCATCACGCGACGGTTCGCGGAACGGAAGTGAAGTTGTCGGTGCCGCGCTGGGGAAGGTTTTCAGGCTATTTGAGCTATGCCAACACGATTGGAATTGCTCAGTATCCTATCTCTGGCGGCTTGTTTCTCGATGCGAATGCGGGAGACTTATTAAACTCGACAGATCGTTTTCCCATTTCCCAGGATCAGCGCAATAATGCGCGGGCCTGGGTGAGATACCAGATTTCGAAACGCCTTTGGACGGCCTGGAGCGCTTTTTACAATAGCGGGCTTCCGGTGGAAGGCGCTGATGAACTGCCGGACCTTGGTTTCCTGGTATCGGAATACGGCTCGAACGTAGTGAACAAGGTAAATTTTGATCGTGGCCGTGTGCGCCCGTCCTTTTCATTGAACGCTTCGGTTGGCGTGAACTTGTGGCAAAAGGAACAGCGGTCCATCACGCTACAGGGAGACGTGATGAACTTGACGGACCGGCTGAACCTGATTGACTTCGCCGGCCTGCTTTCAGGCACAGCAGTTGGCCAGCCGCGCAGCGCGGGTTTCCGTTTGCGCGCCGATTTTTAAGGCTACTTCGTTCCGAGCTGTTTGGCGGCTTCGTCCAGCAGGTCGGCTTCGGATTGCAAGGCTTTCGAAACGCGGACTATTTGTGTATCGGCTTCCTCCCAACGTTTCTGCTCGATCGCTTCGCGCACGCCGGGAAGAGTTTTTACGCCGTAGCCGGTGTAAAAGCCGGGCGCGTAGATGAGATTTTGAAACCAGGGTCGATTGGGAAGACCGGTTGTGTTCGTTAACAGGCGTTCGCTTTGAATAAGCTTGGCGTTGACCGCCGTCGCCCTGGCTTCGCCAACGGCTGAAAACGCTTTTTCATAGGCTTCCGCGGCGCGAGCGAGATCGTCCGATGCGTTATCGAGCGGGGCAAAATTCAAGAAGGGAGGCACCGGCTCTTTCGAGGGCGGAATCATCTTTTTTCTCGGATCAGCCAGCGCCTGATACACGCCCTCTTCAATTTGCGAATTACGTTCCTTGATAGCGCCGCGCTGGTCCGTGGCGAGCTTTTTTACTTCGGCGACATAGGTGTGGATGGTGTCGGCAAAATCCGTGAACTGAAAAGGCAGCACCTCCGCATCGGCTAGACGCATCACCATGGTGCCGCCTGTCTGCGCCAGCGCTTTGCCGTACACGAAATCCGTGTCCTCAAAGTGCGTGTACCAGTAAAAATCATCATAGATGGAATGGTATTGACCGCCGCCTTGATCCTCCCCTCCATAACCGATGTTCACGCTGGCGACGCCGAGGTGATCGATAAACACCGTATAGTCCGAGCCGGACCCCAGGGCTCCGATGCGCAGGTCGGGACGCGACTTGAGTTCCGTTCGTTTGTCGGGCATGGCTCGGGCCATATCGGCCAGCCGGACACGCTTCCAAACCGTCATTTTCGTTTCAGGATCTTCAATATCCTTCATCACGCTATTGACGAAGCTTTCCAATGAATGCGAACCTTCGGCGCGGAAAAAGCCCCGGCCGTTGCCGTCGGAGTTAATGTAGGCAACCGCGTGCTGTTTCAGTTCATCGGCATGCGCTTCGGCCCATTCCGTGGAACCGAGCAGTCCCGGCTCTTCGCCGTCCCAAAAAGCATAGATGATCGTGCGATCAGGTTTCCAGCCCTGCTTCACTAATTCACCGAGCGCGCGGGCTTCTTCCAGTTCAGGGCTCGCCCCGGAAACGGGATCGCCTGCTCCGTTGACCCAGCCATCGTGATGATTACCGCGAATTACCCACTCGTCGGGATATTTCGATCCAGGTATTTTGGCAATGACATCATAGATCGGTTTGCGGTCCCAATTGAACTTGAGGCGCAGGTGCGCTTTGGCGGGACCGGGTCCCACATGGTAAGCCATGGGAAGGGAACCGCGCCACGTATCAGGAACCAAGTCGCCGCTGAGTGATTTGAGCAGCGGCTCGGCATCCTGATAAGAAATAGGCATGACCGGAATCTTAGTGAGAGTTTTGACTTCGCTCAGGGCCAGTCTTTTCGCGTCGGGAGTTGCGCCGATACCAGGAGTGAGAGGATCGCCAGGGTAGACCGGCATATCCATGACGCTGCCGCGCTGTGCGCCGAAGGGCGGACGCATGGGACCTTTCGGGAAAACATCGCCATGGAAATAGCCGTCCTCATGCGGGTCGGAGTAGATCAAGCAAGCCACCGCGCCGTGCTCCGCCGCTACTTTCGGCTTAATGCCGCGCCAGGAAGCGCCGTAACGCGCCAGCGCGATAGCGCCGCTGACGGAAACACCCATTCGCTGGAGCTGTTCATAGTCGGCGGGCGTGCCGTAATTCACGTAGACAACCGGCGCAGTCACGTCGCCATCAGCCGAATAAGCGTTATACGTAGGAAGCTGCTCGTTTTTCTGGTTGGAAGTGGGATCTTCCGGCAAAGCCGGTTCTTCGAGTTTAGCGGTGTATTTCACCGGGGATACTAACTCCAGCGCGCGTTCCTTGGGCGTTGGAAAGAGGACCTCGAAAGTCTCGATGCGGGTATCAAGACCCCAAGACTTTAATTGCGCCGCGATCCACTCCGCATTGTCTTTGTCGTAAGGCGAACCGACATGATGCGGGCGCGCGCTCAGACGGCGCATGTTTTCCCGCAAACGGTCCGGTTGGGGAATATCCCGGAATTTACTCTCCCATTGTGTTTCGGTTGAGGAAGCAGCGGCGGAATACCCTCTCAACGCGTGGGCTGAATCCGCGGCTTGAAGAGAAAGCGCGAGAACACTAACGATAGCCAGCAGGGGACGCATGATCCGCTTATTGTAGCGCCCTCCTGCCGTGAGCGGATTCATAAAGCTTGTTCCAGCGCGGCGCGCATGGCGGACAGCGGCGCGGTTTCACCGGTCCAGATTTCAAACTGGCGTCCAGCCTGTTCGAGCAGCATCTCCGAGCCGTGGATGATCTGGCAGCCCTGCGCTTTGGCGCGCTTCAACAGCGCTGTTTCGTGCGGGTTATAAACCATGTCGAGAACGATTGCAGCCGGAATCCTGTCCTGAAACAGCGATTCATTTATGTGCGGCGACATGCCGACCGGGGTAGCGTTAATGAGTACGTCAAAGTGTTCACCAACGGCGCTCTTGAGGGCCAGTGTTCCGGCGCGAACAACGCGGGCCAGCGCTTCCGCTCGTTTCAGGTCACGGCCAGTGACCGTCACGCGCGCGCCCGCATCGGCCAAGGCAATGGCGGCGGCCCGCGCTGCGCCGCCATAACCGGCAATCAGAACAGAGAAGCGGGAGATCCGCCCCTGCCGGGCCAGCGGTTTGAGCACGCCATCCACATCGGTGTTTGTGCCGCGCCATTTGCCGCCTTTGTGCCAGACCGTGTTCACAGCGCCGATCCGCTTTGCCAACGGTTCAACGATGTCGAGATAGCGGACAATGCGCTGCTTGTGCGGAATGGTTACGCTGAAGCCGTGTACGGGCAGTCCGTCCGCGAATTTCATCCAGTCGCCCAATTGAAGCGTTCCAACGCGGAAAGGAAGGTAAACGGCATCGAGCCGCCGCGATTGGAATCCGCGATTGTGGATCAGCGGCGATTTACTGTGCGCCACCGGGTCCGCAATCACGCCGTAAACACGGGTTTGCGGTTTGATCTTTTCGCAGCGATATAGATTGCGCATGAGCTTGCCCGAGACCTGGCCGCTGGCGGTGCCTTCAGACTCCGAGGGCGCGGCATAGGTGTAAAGACAACCGCAACTAGGCGCTAGAATTCGGGTCGCCACGCCGGTATCCGACATGGCGAAAGCAATGAGCGGCGCAGAGTCCAGGCCATCGCGGGCGAACTGAATCACGCGCAAGTTGTCGCTGGGCTTAAGCGCGGTCACAATAATTTTGTAAGCATCGGCGGGTACGCGCAGGACACGGCGGCTGATGGCGGCGAGAGCAGGAGTGCTTGTGAAATTGTGATAAGAAACGATCAGCGGTACTTGTTTGCGCAGGGATGCGGCGGTTTCTTTTGCTTGCTCGGCGGATTCGATTTCAAGATCGACGGCCACGGCTCCAGCCTTTCCGGCGGCCGCGAGAAGTTTTATCTGATTGTCAATAGAACCTGAAAAGCGGCCGTGGTTTGCCTGGCGGCGGCAGGTACCGAGGATCTGGGCGTCCCCGTAACGCTTCACGAAGTTTGTGATCGCTTCGATTCCACGCGCGGGATCGGTCAGATAGTCGAGCCGGAATTCTAAAAAGTTGCTGCCGTCTTTGTACTCGTGTTCCGCCGCTTTACAGAGTTGAGCGGCGTTGGGCATGCCTAGTGCTACGCAGATGCGAGGAAGGGAGCGGGGAAGCGGCGGCATTGCAGGGGGAATTCGATCAGGATAACAGGTGAGTCAGGGCAGTGCGGTTGCTTCTGCTTTGGAGCGAGACATAATGCAGTGATGAAGGCCGTTATTCTTCTCGCCGCCATCTCGATTGTTTCCGGACAGCAGGCGATTGCGCCGGGCTACGATCAGCCGTACCGTCCGCAATATCATTTTTCACCCCGCGAAAACTGGACCAATGATCCGAACGGCCTGGTTTATTTCGATGGCGAGTATCACCTGTCCTTTCAATACAACCCTTTCGGAGACAAGTGGGGCCATATGAGTTGGGG
>CAXUBB010000304.1:0-6828 GCA_964249105.1 uncultured Bryobacteraceae bacterium
TAATCTGGAGGGCATCACCGGAGCGAGCGTGTCCTCTCGCCAGCAACTCGCCCGCAATGACGGCCAAGTTGCTCAGGCCATTGCCGCGCAAACTCTTAAGATCTATGGTCGCTTTATGATCGTTGAGCTGCCTTACTAGGAAATCCTTCCCGTCAATACTGGTCCAGCCTAAAAGAAGGTCGGATAAAGGCTGAATTTTATGCTGACCCTCGACAACACGCTGGCCCTGATGGTTGTACAGGTTCTGCTTCAGATAGTCTTCGTAGGCGGAATTGACTTCCTGTTTGATTTGCAGAAACAACGGATCATTTCCGCCGTTGCCGATCATGAGAACTACATAGTCGCGCAGTCCCACGCTTCCTGTTCCAACGACTTTGAAAGCAACATCAATCGGGCGGAAAAAATTAAAAAGGTGAACGCGTTCCGGCGGAAGAGACTGCCGGTACACGTCCAAGGCCAATAATACTTTCTGCCGCCTTTCGGTGTTTAATCTCCATAGCTGGCCGTCAATGTTGCGGAAGCGGATGTGCCCGCCGCGACTCTCTTCGGTGTAGCGCTTTAGCAGATCCAGCGGTTGCGCGCGTTCCGCCTGCTGCCAGGCCGCGGAGATGGCCCGAGCGCTTTTTACCCGGTGGATGATATGCCGGGCGGCTACCAGGACCGGTTCTTCCGCAAGTAACTCGATGGTGGCGCAGTAACTGTCAGCAAACGATTCAACCGCGCCTTCGCAAGCGGATTGATTGCCTTCGGCTTCGAGACCGGCCAGAACAATGCTCGTCGCCATACGCTTCACGTCCCATTCCCAGGGACCGGCGGTGGTTTCATCAAAATCGTTGATGTCGAACACCAGACGCCCATCGGGTGCGCCGTAGCATCCCAGATTCTGAACGTGCGCATCCCCGCACAACTGCACGGTGATGCCGGTATTAAGTTGACTGGCGAGATCAGCCGCCATGATTTGCACAGATCCGCGAAAGAAGGCGAACGCGGAGGTTGACATCCGTTTGTACTTCAGGGAGAGCAATTTGGGAACACGCCCCTTTGCGGCAGCGTGCAGAATTTGCAGCGGATTCGCGCTGCGCTTACGCGTCTGCACCACGCCGAGTTTGGATCGGCCTAGCTGCTTACGCTGTTCGTACCCTTGCTGTAGTCGCTCTTTTTTGCCTTTGGTTTCGCTATGGAACACCGGATGCGTATCGCCGGACATGTCTCCCCCGCATTTCAAATACAATAACAAGCTCGTGTTACCGGAAATTCAAGGGCAGCGAGATAGTCTGGTATTGTGCATCGCTTGTGGTATCGAGCGGCGCTTGCCGCCGTTCTCGTAGCTGTTCTTTTCACCTTTTGCTCGCCGATTCTCCATGCGCAGAAAAAAAAGCGGAAGGAGGACGAACCCAAATCGCAGGTTCTGCCGCTGCCGCGAGAACTGCCGATGGTGCTGGAAGCGGATACCAAGGGACTGGATTTTCACGTTTCGCCGCTTTTGAAAACAGGAGGGCTGGCCGCGCAAATTCGCCGGAGTTTGATGGATCTGCTGCGCGATACACACGGAGAAACGATTGTGAAGCTCCGGGCCTTTGTGTCAGGGGTGGGAGATGCGCGGCGCGTGGCGACGGAGGTTAGCGAATTATTTGGCAGCCGGAAGTTGCCGCTACCAGTTTTAACCGTTCTTCAAATCGGGGGATTGGGCGACAATCTGGCGCAAGTTCAATTCGAGGCCATAGTCTCGACACCACGCACGCTGAACCCAAATGGGTTAGTCTTCCTTTCCGGCCAGACGGGCAACTCGCTTTCCGAGGCTTTAGATCGGCTGCAGAAAAGCGCAAAGACAGCGTCGGTTGCTTCGGAGCAGATTGTCAGTTGCACTTGTTTTATGTCACGGCTGGAGAGCGGTTCGCAGGAACACACGGCAGTGCAAAGCGCATTTCCGAAAGCAGCCGTTGACGTCGTGCAAGCATTACGGGATCCCCCGAACGACACGAATATGTGCGAGGCCATTGGGCAATTAGGTTCCACCTCCACGGAAGTCCATTTGTTACTGCTCAAAGACGCCCGCGCCAGTATTGTGCGATCTCCCAAGCTGGTATTTACAGGACTTCAGCTTACTTTTGGGAGCTATCTTGATGATGCACGGGAAGCTTTCAACCGCCTTCAGCGCGCTGCTTCGGTGGGAGGGGCGGATTCAACTGTTCAACTCAATGCCTTCTCACTGGATCTGACCTCGGGATCGGCTTTGCGCAAGAGCACTTCCGCGCCACCCAGTACATTCACTACGCAGATTGTGGAGGGATTGCCCGCCATGGACGCTTCGGCGGGAATCGAGGCGGTCTTAATCCCGGATAAGGATATGAATTGAAACTCCGCTAGTTACTTGCTCGGTGTTGGCTGCGCTTGCCTCCGATGCTCCCCGCCCATAGCCGCTTTCGATTCTTTCGACAGCGGCCCTAACGTGAGTTGGAGAATTTCACCGGTTTGCCAGGAGTTTGCGCCGGGAAGAACAGGCGGCGGATGAATATCCTTGCGGTCCTCTTTTTCTGTTACTGTTGAAACGCCGAATCGTCCATCGCGATCAGCCGTCATTTTCTGGTTAACCTGCCCGTCGGCGGTGAAGCCCATCATCAGCAGTGGGTGGCCCGTGGGTAGAGTTCTTCCCTGGTCAGTGTTCCAGGTATGCCAGGTTTTCCCGTAAGTGCCGGCAACCTTTTCCATAAAGGCGTGCTCGGCTGGTTTGGGCACGCCCGGCGCAATCAGCTCACCGCTCGTTACCTCATAGTTATGGCTATGCCAGAGTTTCTTTTCATCAGCGGGTAAGGTTTGAAAGGCATTCCGGCTAATAATGTATTCCACGCCCATCAGTTTGGAGCCTTTGGTGTTGCCATCAAAAATGATGCATTGAATCAGATCCTCATTCATCACGGAGCAGTAATGGTGCGCCTCCATCTGGCCTTTCATGTTGCCGTTATAGAAATGAAAACCGTCCAGGTAAACGTTTATGGCGTCGATAGGCGCTTTGTTTTGAAGAAGGGCGGTGCCGGTTTCAAGCACACGGGTTTTCGCCGACTCCCGCGCGCCGGGAGACTTGACATAGGATCCGGTATTGTTACCGCCGCAGGCGGCTAGGAGGAGAATGAGAAAGATGAGCGCGAGGAATTTTCGTTCCGTACTGTTCATTGCTGTTTTCCCCTGGACAAAGGTTTGAGATAAATTGTTCCATCTGATGAACTACTTCCTAAGCATTACGCTCTTTTTCCTCCTCCTGCCGGGCGTAATGCCGGGCTATCAACAGCCGACCAGCAGATTGTCCGCCCTTTTTGCGGAAGAGTGGAATTATGAGCTACAAACGAATCCGGAAATGGCTACCGCTATCGGCGATGGGCGATTTAATGCGGAGCTTTCCGACTATTCACTGGCGTTTCAAGAGAGAGATTTGAACCAGAAACGAGAGTTTTTACGGAGGTTCGAAGCAATCCGTTCGCAAGATAAGTCTTTCAACCGCCAGTTGATGATCCGGCGGTTGCAAAGGCAGATCGAAGAGATCCAAAGCAAGAGATGGGAAATGCTGATTGATCAGTTCAATGGCATTCATCTCGGATTAGCGCAATTACCTCATGACACCCGTTTCAACACAGTTAAAGATTATGAGGATTACATCAAGCGCTTGCGTCAGTTTCCGCGCGCTTTCCGGCAGATTGAGGACACTCTACGCCTAGGCATGAAAGATGGCCTCATGCCGCCTCGCTATCTGTTAGAGAAAACTGTTACGCAAGCGAAAGGACTCGCCCAGGCACAAGAGGACACGAGTTCTTTTGCGGCTCCCGTGCGGAAATTTCCGCCCACTGTCTCGCCTTCCGAGGGGAAGCGGCTTCGGGCGGACGTGCTGCGGGCTATTGAGCAGGATGTCAGGCCGGCTTATCAGGAACTGGCTCAATTTCTGCGGAACACTTATGCTCCCCGGGGGCGCTCAGAGCCGGGAGTTTGGTCCATTCCGCACGGAGACGCCTATTATCGGCAGCAGGTTCGTGCGATGACGACCACCGATTTGACGCCAGAGCAGTTTCATCAGATTGGCTTGCAGCAGGTCGGAGATATTGAACGCGAGATGCTGACGCTGGCGCGCCAATTGGGTTTTCAGGATCTGCCTTCGTTCCATGCCTCTATTCAGGCAAACATAAAGCTGTACGCGCAATCGGGCGAGCAGGTTTTGCAGATTTATGCGAATCACATAAATGATATGCGGGCGAAGATGCCGGAACTATTTGGCCGCCAGCCTAAGACTCCGCTCGAAGTCGTGCCCATGGAATCGTTCCGGGCCAAAGAGAGCGTACCTGCGGATTACAGCCCTGGTTCGCCGAGCAGTGGCCGTCCAGGACGCATCAATGTGAATGAGTATGACCCGACCCACCGGCTCACCTTGAACATGGAAGCGATCGCTTATCACGAAGGCATCCCTGGGCACCATCAACAGTTTGCGCTGGCGCAGGAAATGACCGGATTGCCGGAGTTTCGCAAATTCGCGGAGTATAACGCGTTTTCGGAAGGGTGGGCCCTTTACGCCGAGCGGCTTGGCAAAGAAGTCGGTTTTTACCGTGACCCATATAGCGAGTACGGACGATTGGAGAATGAAATGTGGCGGGCGGTCCGGCTGGTGGTGGATACGGGCGTGCATTATAAGCATTGGACGCGGCAGCAGATGGTGGACTTCTTTCACGCTCATACGGCCATGGATGAGCCGAATGTGCAGACGGAAGTGGACCGCTATATTGCTTGGCCAGCGCAGGCGCTGGCTTACAAGGCGGGTCAGATGAAAATCTTAGAATTGCGGGAACGGGCGCGCCGCGAGCTGGGCGGCAAGTTTGATCTACGCGCCTTTCATGATGCGGTCTTATCGAATGGGGCGGTGCCGCTCGATGTATTGGATGAACAGATCACAAAATGGGTGGGAGAGCGCAAGAGGGCACAATAAGAGGCGCATCCGTTGCAACAATTAAGGGCTTTGATTCGTCAGTTAATTTATATTATGCGAGATGGTTGTAACCATTACGAATGAGTAAGTCGCCTACAGTTCGTCTGCTTCTGGGTTTGCTGATTACGCTGGCGGCCGTTACGTTCTTCTCCTGGTATTCGCTCCGGCAACTGGCCGGTTTACGGCAATTGCAAAGGCAGACTATCGATTTGAACCGGCATGATTCGCTTTTGCTGCTGCAAGTTCAGAATGATCTGAATGAGGTTGGGTTAAAACTTCGTGATATGGTGCAAGCGCCTGGAGCTTCAAACATCGGTCAGTATCAAGCGGAATTTGAGCAGTTGCGGTCCGACCTGGAGCAGTCCATCAAAGAAGAGGTGGCCCTGGCCCCGGTTACGAGGGGTCCCGCTGCCAAAGAGCAGTTAATTCGCAGCCTGCAAACATTGCGGCGCACCTCGGATGAAGTTTTCCAGCAGGCAAAAGAGGGTAACGATACATCCGCCAGAAGGTTGGCGGCTACTAAGCTTTCGGCGGAACAAGTGCAGCTTGCTTCACTGGTTCTCCATCTGCTGGAAAGAAATAATGAAGCGGAAGAAGCGGCGGATCAGAAAATTTCCTCCATTTACAGGCGAGTCGAGCGGGATATCTATGTCTTTGTCGCGGCGGTATTGATCGCGATTGCCGTGACCAGCTCGTATCTGATTTATTCGAACCGGCAGATTTTCAATAGGCTGGAGTCTTTGTCCCACCAGCGCCGGGTTCTGGCGGGCCGATTGCTTACCGTGCAGGAGGAAGTGCTGCGTTCGGTCTCCCGTGAACTGCATGACGAATTTGGACAGATTCTCACGGCAGTTGCCACCATGCTGGCGCGCGCCGAGCGCAAGGGCGTACCGCCGGATTCTCCGCTCCGAACGGAGTTAAGTGAAGTTCGTCAAATTACTCACAATACCCTTGAAAAGATGCGTAGTCTCTCGCAGATGCTGCATCCGGCTATACTAGATGACTACGGTTTAGCCAAGGGCATCGAATGGTATGCGGAAGTATTCCAGCGACAGACGGGTATCGTCACGAAAGCGATCGTTGAAGGCATTCCCCTTCGTATTACGGGGCAACCCGCTACCAATTGCTTTCGTATTATGCAAGAGGCGTTAAATAATGCCGCTAAGCACTCCGGGACGAAACGCGCGGAAATTCATGCCGTTTTCCGGCCTGATAGCTTGACTCTAAGCATTAGGGATTTCGGCCATGGCCTGTCTCCTGTGAAGAAAGGCGATAAGCCCGGACTAGGGTTGATTGCGATGCGGGAGCGCGCCGAGCTTTTGAATGGAAAGCTGCAAGTAGTCTCGGCTCCGAACACCGGAACAACAGTAACAGTTACCGTGCCGCTGGCACCCGATGAGAACCCCGGAGAAGCAGCGGAAGAGCCAAGTATAGGAGAAGTGGTAAGTCGTAATTATGAGTAGTGAAGCGATATCGGTACTGCTGGTGGATGATCATAGCCTGGTGCGTCGAGGCTTCCGGCGGATTTTGGAAGACGAGGAAGGCATGCAAGTTGCCGGGGAGGCCAGTAATGGCGTGGAGGCGATTCGCATGGCGTATGAACTGAAGCCCAAAGTCGTCGTTATGGACCTTTCCATGCCGGAGCTTGACGGAGTGCAGGCAACGAAGGAGATTGTCAAGAACTTACCGGGAACGGAAGTACTCATCTTGAGCATGCATGCCGAGGATAATTATGTGCGGAATGCTCTGGACGCCGGGGCAAAGGGTTATCTGTTGAAGAGCGCGATTGATGTCGATCTGGTAGGGGCGATCCAGGCAGTGGCGGAAGGCAAGCGGTTCATCGGCTCAGGTCTGAAGTATGTAGC
>CAXUBB010000305.1:0-6798 GCA_964249105.1 uncultured Bryobacteraceae bacterium
ATCAACCACGGAAACAGTGGCGAGCGAGTTGATCTCGCCCGATGTGGAACCCATGGAGGCGGAGAAAATAACGCCAATCACTAGGCCCACCAATCCCACCGGCAAATATACTTTCACGAACGATAGAAAAATGTAGTTCGTGTCATCAAACTTTTCACCCCCATGCAGAGCGCCCACCAACCCCAATGCCGCCTGCCGGCTTTGGGTGAATTGAGTTTGCGCGTTCCTGAATTGGGAGAGAGCAGCGGTCCAATTATCCTCCCGTCGAGCCGTATGGGCGAATTGATAAGCGGCATCGCGGCGGGCTTCGAACGATTGACGGTATTGCTTTTCCACGGCAGTCCATTGGGGAGATTGCTCTACCCGCGCTGCCTCCTGGGGCTGAAAAATCGCCGGAGCGGGCACAAAGAGAGATAAAACAAAGACCATCGCGCCGATAAACAAAATAAAAAGCTGCATTGGAATCTTGACGGTGGCATTAAAAAGCAAACTTAAACGGCTTTGCGCCACGGATTTGCCCGTCAAGTAGCGCTGCACCTGGCTCTGATCGCAGCCAAAGTAAGCCAACGCCAGGAAGCCGCCGCCGATCAATCCGCTCCACAGGTTGTAACGGTCGCTCCAGTTCAGGTGTAAATCGACGATTTTCAGTCGGCCCGCCGCGCCCGCCAGGTGCACGGCATCGGTAAGTCCGATATCCGGCGGCAAAGCATGAATCGTAATGACCAGACTGGTAATCAGCGCAAAGAAGATCATGGTCATCTGCTGCACATCGGCCCAAGTCAGCGCTTTAATGCCGCCAGTGGCCGTGTAGATCACCACCAGGGTGCCGATCAGCACGGTAATCAGCCGGTCGGACCACCCCAGAACCGCCGAAAGAGCAACAGCGGGCGCATACAGGCCGATGCCGGCCGCCAAACCGCGCTGAATGAGAAAAACACTGCTGACCAGCGCCCGCGTTTTCGCATCAAAGCGGCTTTCTAAATACTCATAGGCCGTGTAAACTTTTGCCCGGTGAAAAATCGGAACCGCCGTGATGCACAAGATCACCATGGCGATGGGCAGCCCGAAATAAAACTCGGCAAAGCGCATTCCGTCCACGAAGCCTTGACCGGTTGTCGAAATGAACGTAATCGCGCTTGCCTGTGTCGCCAGAATGGAGAGACCCATGGCATACCAGGGCATCGTCTTTCCGGCCAGCAGGTACTTATCCACAGTGCTGCTTCCGCGGCCGCGATAGAGCCCATAGCTAACCAGCGACACCAGCCATACGCAAAGAACCACCCAATCGAGGGGCCTCATCCTAAAGCGCTCTTCAAATCAATGAATTTGCGGCGGCTCAAACATCCCCATGCCGTTTCCGGCTCGCGCAGAAGGCGGCCCACGTGGATCTCATTCAACTCTCCTTGCTCTCGAAGGCGTGAAATATTTCCCCTTTCCAGACCCAGCCCGACAATGAACTGAATTTCCGGCGCTGCCAGCCTCTGCCATTGGATCAAATCGTCCATGCGCGGCGCTCCTAGGCTGTCCCCAAGCCTGACCAGGACCCGGTCAATCTGCCGGAACTGTTTCAACGTTTGAAGGGCAGCGAGCGGATTACCGACGCTCTCAAAAGCCCGATGAAAGGTAACGCTGCCCTGGGGAGCGGCGGCAAGAAGCTCCCGTAAGCTATGGGTGTCGATAACGGAGCCGGCCACGAAACCAAGCACTAAGCCGTTGATCGGCAAAGCGGATAAGGTCCGGATAATTTTCTGCAAACGTCCGAGTTCTTCCTGGCCGCCAATCGACATTGAATTTTTTTCCCGCACCATGACTCTGACCGGAATCGACACTGCTTCGGCAATGGCGCGAACGGTGTCGATCTCCGGCGTAAGACCGCCCTCTTCGGGCGAGCGAACCACTTCCAGGCGGTCCGCGCCGTAGAGCTCCGCTTCGACCGCTTCTTCTCGCGATTTCACAATGACTTCCAGAACCTTGCGCCCTATGGTGGAAGCAACGGTTCGTTGGACGCGAAGGAAGTTCATGCAATATCCAGGGGCATTCTAACCTGAAAATCAGTACGTAAACGCCCGTGTGATTAAATAAAGCGTGAAAAGAAGAAGGGCCAAATAAACGAGCACGGCCCAGTAGGCATGAGACCAGGTCCGGAAAAGCGGCGGAGACTCATCTTCGGGCGGCACGGGCAGAGGGGACTGTAGTTCCATTACCTGTTACTCCTTTATATCCCGAACGCGCTAGCAAGGAAACCAGTAGCGTCTTTGGACGCTGGCGTTTTAATCTAAAGGTTTCGAGTTACTTTTGGAGATGTTCGTCGAGTGCCGGAGAAAGTCGGCGCCTAGAAAATCGTCGGACTTAATCCGCTACACTGAAGACTTTGGCAAACCAGACCACTTGGCAGGGAATTAACGTCCTGATTGTTGACGATGAGGAAGCGCAGCGCGCTCCTTTAGCCGCCATGGTCTCCGCTTGGGGATTTAACGCGGAGACCGCGAGCGACGGGCAGGAAGCGCTTGAGAAGATGGCGGTGTTCTCGCCGAATGTCATCGTCACCGATCTCATGATGCCGCGCATGGACGGTTTTGAATTAATGAAGCGGCTGGGCGCGGACGGTAACA
Source organism: uncultured Bryobacteraceae bacterium (assembly GCA_964249105.1). Taxonomy (GTDB): domain Bacteria; phylum Acidobacteriota; class Terriglobia; order Bryobacterales; family Bryobacteraceae; genus Bog-105. The sequence goes on from CAXUBB010000305.1 coordinate 2,613, forward strand.
TGCCGCCCGCTATTGTGCTGACCGCGTTCGGCAACATCGAAACAGCCATTCAAACCATCCACGACCTGGGCGCATTTTGGTTCTTGGAGAAACCGATTCAGCCTGCGGCTTTGCGCGTGCTGCTCGAACGCGCTGCCTCTCAAAGCCAGTTAGCGGTAGAAACGGAAAGGCTCCATCGCCAGTTGTCCTACTCGGGCGTCCTGGTGGACATGGTCGGCACCTCGCCGCAGATGCAGCAGGTGTTCACCGTCGTCCAGCAGGTGGCCCCCAGCAAAGCCGCCGTGCTGGTCACCGGCGAAAGCGGAACCGGAAAGGAACTGGTCGCCCGCGCCATTCATCAACTCAGCAACCGCCGCACCGGTCCTTTTGTCGCCATTAACTGCGCCGCCATGCCGGAAACGCTCATGGAAAGCGAGTTGTTTGGGCACGAAAAGGGCGCTTTTACGGGAGCGCTGGAACGTCGCGCCGGTTGTTTCGAACTGGCGCAGCACGGAACCCTGCTCCTGGATGAATTGGCCGAGATGCCGGCGGGAACGCAAGCCAAACTCCTGCGCGTGCTGGAAGACTCCAGAATCCGGCGGCTGGGCGGCAAAAGCGAGATTTCTGTTGATGTGCGGGTCATTGCCGCAACCAATCGGGTCGTTGATGAAGCTCTTAAAAAGGGTGATCTGCGCGAAGATTTGTACTATCGCCTGAACGTTTTCCAAATTGCGCTTCCTCCGCTGCGCCAGCGTTTGAGTGATCTGCCTGTGCTTTGCGATACGCTCATTGAACACCTGAATAAGAAACACGACTGCCACGTCACAAGCTTGAACGCGGAAGTCATGGACGCTTTCAAGAAATATCAATGGCCCGGAAATGTCCGTGAACTGCGCAACGTGCTGGAGCGCGCCGTTATTATGGCGGGCGAGGGGACCATTCAAATGGCCCACCTGCCTTACGATTTCGGGGTTTCTGTCGGTTCACGTCCGCCCGTGCAGATCTTTGAACCGGAGACCGTCCGCTTGCCCGTGGGAACAACCGTCTCGGAAGCCGAAAAAGCGCTGATTCAACTCACGCTGCAACATACCAAGAACAACAAAACCCGGGCCGCCGAAATTCTCGGCATCAGCTTGAAGACCCTATTTAATAAACTAAAGGAATACGGCGCGTCGGGAGGCGACATTGCCGATCAGCCCGCCTAGGGCCTTTCGTCCTTAAGCGCCATGCTACGCTGAGGGTTTCCTGTCTCCATGAGTGTTGCCGCTTCCGAACTTCGAAGGACTCCTCTGTGTGATGTCCACTCTTCTCTGAATGCTAAATTAGTCGAGTTCGGCGGCTGGCATATGCCGGTGCAGTACGCTGGAATTTTACAGGAACACAACGCCGTTCGCACGGCAGCCGGGATCTTCGATGTCAGCCATATGGGCGAGATTGAGATCCGTGGGCCGGAAGCAAGCAAACTGGTCGATTACGTCTCGACCAACAACGCCGCTAAGTTGAAGGTAGGGCAGGCCCACTACTCCGCTCTGCTTTATGAGCATGGCGGTTTCGTTGATGACATTCTGGTTCATAAAGTCTCGGAGGATCACTTCTTTATCTGCGTGAATGCTTCCAATCAGTGGAAAGACTTCGAACATATTGAGTCCATCCGCTCCCAGCAAGGGGTAAACGCGGAAGTTGATTTTGCCAGCGAACGCTACGCCCAGATTGCCGTTCAGGGGCCGAAAGCGTTAACTATCCTGCAAAAGCTGACCGCCACGGATTTGAACTCCATTAAATATTACTGGTTCACGGATGGCGAAGTAGCCGGTGTCCCGGCGCGCATCGCTCGTACCGGCTATACGGGCGAAGATGGCTTTGAGGTCTACATTGCCCCTGAAGCAGCGCAGTCCGTTTGGAACGCTATTCTCGTCGCTGGAAAGGAGTTCGGGATTCAACCCTGCGGTTTGGGGGCGCGCAACACGCTCCGGCTGGAGGCTAAAATGGCTTTGTACGGCCATGAAATCACCGCTACCATCAATCCCTGGGAAGCGGACCTCGCGTGGATCGTGAAAATGGACAAAGGCCTATTTGTGGGTCGCCAGGCTCTCGAGAAAGCGCGCGAGGAGGGCATTATGCGAAAGCTGGCCGGTTTCGAAATGAAAGGACGTGGGATTGGCCGTGACGGTTATGAGGTTTGGATTGACGGAAAACCAGCCGGTTGGGTAACCAGCGGCGGGCCGTCGCCCACATTAAACAAAAACATCGGCCTTTGTTACCTGCCGGTTGAGAAAGCCGTGCCCGGCGTGGAGATCCAGGTGATGATTAGAAATTCTCCCGTGGAGGCCGTCACCGTCCCGACACCGTTTTACAAAAGAGCAAGAGCATGAGTTATCCAGGAACCTACAAGTACACGAAAGAGCATGAGTGGGTGAACGTTGACGGCGGAGAAGGAACGATAGGCATCACCGATCACGCCCAGCATGAACTAGGCGACATTGTATTTGTGGATCTGCCGAAAATCGGCTCGAACGTGACAAAGGGTCATACATTCGGTTCCGTCGAATCCGTTAAGGCGGTATCAGACATTTACTCGCCCCTTTCCGGTGAAGTAACGGCGATTAATGAACTGCTCCAGAAAAGTCCGGAAAAGCTGAACGAGGATCCGCACGGCGATGCCTGGCTGATCAAAGTGAAATTAACAACTCCAGACGAAATTAATGAACTTCTGTCAGCGCCGGATTATCAAAAATACGTAGGCGCTGAGTAAATAAATTTGCGATACTTACCGAAATCAGATATCGAGCGGCGCGAGATGCTGGCCGCAGTCGGTCTCAAGTCACAAGATGACTTGCTTTCTTATATTCCAGAAGAGATTCGCTTCGATAAGCCCCTAGCTATTGAGGACGGCAAGAGCGAGTACGATATTGTCGAATACTTTAAGCAGCGCGGATTCAGAAGCGCCCTGGGTTATTCGAGCTTTCTCGGCGCGGGTGTTTATAACCATTACCGTCCCGTGATTGTAGATACGGTCGTTTCACGCGGCGAGTTTCTCACGTCTTACACGCCCTATCAAGCCGAAATCTCCCAAGGCACCCTCACCTCCATCTTTGAGTTTCAAACGATGGTCTGCCAACTGACAGGCATGGACGTGGCGAACGCGTCCATGTACGACGGCTCGACCGCCGTGCCCGAAGCCGCCATGATGGCCGCGCGAGTGACGCAGCGCGATAAGGTGCTGGTGGCGAAAACCGTTCACCCGGAATATCGTGAAGTCCTGCGCACTAGCACGCAGCACCAGGGCATGCCGGTTGATGAGATCGGCTACACCAAGAACGGCCTCGTCGATTTGGACGATTTACGAAGCAAGCTCGATGACAATGTAGCGGCGGTAATTGCGCAAACGCCCAATTTTTTTGGCCTTCTGGAGCAAGTCAAAGAGCTTTCGCAAATTGTCGCCGTAAAAGGCGCTCTGCTGATTATTGTCTTCACCGAGGCTGTGGCGCTCGGCCTGATCGAGCCGCCTCAGGAAGCCGATATTGTTGTCGGCGAGTTGCAAAGCTTCGCGATTTCGCCCAGCTACGGCGGTCCGTTTGCCGGAATTATCGCCACCCGTGAAAAGTACATCCGCCAGCTTCCCGGACGCCTGGCCGGGGAAACCACGGACGCGGACGGGCATCGGGCTTACTGTCTAACGCTCGCCACCCGCGAGCAGCACATCCGGCGCGAAAAGGCGACCTCGAACATCTGCACCAATCAGGCTCTGCTGGCGCTGATGGCGACGGTGTTCATGTCGCTTTACGGCAAGGAAGGTCTGCGCGAGCTGGCAAAACAGAATCTATCGAAAGCTCACTACCTAGCCGGCAAACTATCGCTTCCATTTGAAGGTCCGTTCTTCAATGAATTTGTAGCGCGGACAAACGGCAAATCGCCGGATGTCATCAACGGAGAACTTCTCGAAAAGAAAATCGTGGGAGGCTTGCCGCTTGGGCGCTTCTATCCCGAACTGAAGGACTGCATGCTGCTGTGCGCCACCGAGATGAGCAAGCGGCAGGACATGGATCTCGTGGCGGGTGCATTCTGATGATCAAAAAAGTTTCCAAACACATCGTTCAAAATGAGCCGCTGCTCTTCGAAATCAGTTCACCGGGCAAGAAAGGCTATCAGCTTCCGGATCTGGACGTGCCCGAGGTAGACCCCCAAAAGGCACTCGGTCAGGGTAACG
>CAXUBB010000306.1:0-6789 GCA_964249105.1 uncultured Bryobacteraceae bacterium
CATCGCGCACAACCGCCAGCGTTAATACACAAGCCATGCCCGCCCACTCTTCGTGGCTTTGCGCCAGTGCAAAGATCCGGTTGTTTGCCTCTGTAATGGCTCCTTTGATTTTCTCTTCCAGATTTCCGGCTGTCTCTGAGTGAAGCAGATATTCTCCCACCGTCTGCGCCGCAATCTCGGCTGCTGTTTCTCCGGCAGCGTGACCTCCCAATCCATCGGCAATAAGGAAAATGCCCTGCGCTTCGTCAATCAGAATGCGGTCCTCATTCACCGTTCGGTGGAGTCCGGGGTGACTCTTGCACCCGACGTGGAGAGCCGCTGCCGTTTTCATGACTGCTTCGGACCTCCCCAGCCTGCCCATACAAGAACAGCCGTGAAGAGAAGAAACAGGACTGTAAAGGGCACGTGCGCAAAATAAAGAAATTTCATCGCCGCGCCTCGAATTGCAGGGTCAATACTTCTCCCACATTGATTTCGGCTTTCGCCGGCAATTTTTCCTTGATGCCTTTCCGCAACCGCTTTCCGTTGAGCCAAGTCCCGTTAGTGCTGTAGTCCGTAATGGAGAAAACGCCGGTCGCCGCATCACGAGTGATTGTCAGGTGCTCCCGCGACACTTCATCGCTTACGCAGAGCGGGAGATCAACCGCCGCATTGTCTCCGCTTCGCCCGACTTTGACTTGGTTCTGTGAAACTGCATAAATCCGGGGGCCGGATTCATCTTGATACCGGATTTCCGCATAGATGCTTTCGGAGTCATATCCATTGATGGATTGGTTCGCGGCGGTTCGGCGGGTAGCGGACGGCTCACGTTCCATCAGGGTTGTTTTCGTTCCCCGGTAGCCTGGCTGAACGATTTCGTTCAGTTCCGAGTGGATCTCCACATCACTCCGGGGCACCTCCGGCTCGGGAAAAAACTCAATGCACCAGTCCCGGCAAGCAATTTTATGCTCTTTCGGGGCTTCGCTCTCCCGCCGCTTCAAAAAGGAAGCGCGCTGTGTATTAAACTCAGTGACGCGAGCGCGCAACGCTCTTTTCGCATCTTCAATAACGTGCTCGAAAACGCCGCTCAGAGCGGCATGATCTTCCGGGTTCAGGTAAACCGTAAAGACACAAGGCAGCAGCACGGTGTAGGCCATCTCGAACCGGCCCACTTCCATGTTCCGGAGCAGTTCGCCGATAATGACACTACCGCTCAGCTTAGGTTCGCTCCCCTTTGGATTCTGGCGCGCCAACTTCCATCCCTTCCTGTTTCACTTTGACGTGCCGCCGTTCTGTAAGTTACGGCGCGTCCTGCTGTGAACTTACTACAAACCAAATGGGGAAAGCGGGAGGCATTACTTTTTGTAGACGGCGCCGTTCTTCATCACGAACGTGACCTGTTTCAGCGCGCCAATATCCGTCAAGGGGTTACCGCGAACGGCAATGATGTCGGCAAAGAATCCCGGTTTCAATTGTCCAATCTGCCCTTCCCAACCCAAAAGCTTTGCTCCCGAAAGCAGGTCGGCTTGCAACACGCCGGCGGGAGTCATCCCATACTGAACCATCAATTCGAACTCGCGCGCCTGGGTGCCGTGGGGAAACGGCCCGACGTCTGAGCCGACCGCCATGGGCACTCCCGCCTTCAGTTGATTGCGGAACGCAAGCGCATGATGCTCCAGCATCCGTTGCATCTGCTCTCCTCCGGCGGGAGTGGAGGCATGCTGCGCAAAATACTCGGAGATCGTGAAAGTAGGCACAGCAAAAATCTGCCGCTCGCGCATCAGTTGCATGGTTTTTTCGCTCAGTTGATCGGCATGATCAATCGATAATACGCCTGCCTTTGCCGCGAACAAAGTGCCCGGCTCGCCCGTGGCGTGAACGGCGATGTGTTTCCCCACACGCGCCGCCTCCTGCACGGCCGCGCTGAGTTCAGCCTCCGAGTACTGATAAGGCGTTGAGAATTGATTGTTCTCTAAAGAGTCTGGGCCCGTTTCATAGATTTTGATGAAATCAGCGCCCTCTTTGAACTGTTCGCGCATAGCGTTGATTAACTCGGCAGTGCCGTTGGCCCGGGTTGCGTTTGAAAGCACATGTTGTTCCGGGTTAAATCGATTAGCATCCTCATGGCCGCCCAGGATGTCAATAGCATTGCCGCTGATGCGCAGCCGGGGACCGGGAATCAGGTCTTTGTTGATGGCATCCCGAACGGCTGTATCGGCTGATCCCGCGCCTTCCGTGCCCATGTCCCGCTCCGCCGTAAATCCAGCCATCAGATCATCGCGAGCTGCCAGTGTCGCCAGGATCACCCGCTGTGGAACTGATTCCTCTACTGTTTGCAAGTCCTCGGCTCCGGGATGAAGGAACAGATGGACATGCACATCAATTAAGCCGGGAAGCAGGGTCGTATCGCCGAGGTCTATAATTTCGGCTCCCGCAGGCGGCGTGAGGTGTGGTCCGACGGCTGTTATGCGATGATCCGCGACAAGGATTTCACCAGGTTCCGCCAGGCGACCGCCAGCCACATCCAGCATACGGGCAGCTCGGAGTAATACCGGCTTTGATGAACCCTGTTGAGATTGGCCGGATAGCCGGTTCGTTCGGTCCGGCAGGATAAGGGCGAGTACTAATAGACAAAGCAGTTTCATTGGCGGATGCAGATATTTCAGCAAGCGTTTACCTCCCTCGATCATCAGGCATCTTCATCTTTCTAAAAACTCGATCAGCAACAAGCCGTCCTACCCGGCATTCGGAGTGACGGGAAAATTACAGAGCAAACCGATGCCGGAGCAATATTTTCTTTGGCACGTGAAGTCTTACAGCGTAAAAAATACAACTATTCCTGCGATCTAATTGATATCGGTCACACTGATATAGTGAATCACAGAAATTTATCTAAGTTATAGTACTAAAAGACATAAACTAACCAATTTTTAACCTACCGTAAGGTGTACCTCAGCCTTTTCCTCGGTTATAATCGAGTCCTGGGTAGTCGGAGGATTACTTTATCAATGAGACTAAAACGAACTTTTTTGGCGAGCTTGCTGGTTTTTCCAGTATTGCTCCTTACTAATTCCGCTAAGGCCGCTCCAGTCACTGGGCAGGCCAACATTGCAGGCAACGTAACAGTTCAGGACGGCACGATTCAATTTGCTCCCACTTTTACCAATACGTCGGGAGCTACGGAAAGCGGTAATTTTGGCGGCTTGACGGGAGGAACGATCCAAAGCTTAACCGGTGGACCCACCACTGGATTTCTTGCTACTCCCGTTACGGGATTTATCAATTTTTCAACGGGTGTCGCTACGCCAGTTGTTTTTGATCTAACCTACATTGCTCCGGGTGTTGGAACCCAGGCAGGTTGCTTTAGCTCCACGCCAGGTTCTGCTTGCACGCCGACGGGATCGCCCTTTACCTTATTTCAGTTAACCAGCAATACGGTGATTGCGGCGTTACAGTTGAACGGCGTTTCGTACACGGGCAGTTCTGCTACCGGCACGTCGCCAACGACCGCCATTTTTTCAACTCAGAGCGCTATCAACGGCACGCTGCCGGAGATTTACAACACGCTGGTTACTGGCGGCGCGGTGTCCGGCATAACCTATTCAGCTTCTTTCGTTGCCACTGCCCCGACTATTCCGGAGCCAGCCTCCATGATGTTGATGGGTGTGGGACTGATCGGTGCTGGTTTGATCGCGCGTCGGAAAATTCGTAGCTAGGATCAATTCAATCTAGAAGTAGTTGAAGCCCGTGCTTGATGCCAAGCACGGGCTTTTCTTGTTTTTGTGAGCCTCATTGGGTTATTTTTCAGTTGCTATTCCCCTACGCTGACTAGTCTGTTTATACTTGAACCTGTTAGCTGTTTTACGGATGCGGAGCCGTAAACGTCTCCGTCATCTGCCAATTAAGAGGTTTAAGACTAGAAATGTCCAAATTACCGTGTGGCTTACTGACAATCGCAGCATTCGCTGGATTTTCTTTACTGGTTTCTGCCCAAACTGGTCCACAACTCACCGTAGGCCCTGGTCTGATCTATACGGTTGCCAGCGGCGCTACCAACGGTTTCAGCCCAACTACCGGTTTTAACGCGGTCGTATTCAAAAATCCAGGAACAATTTATGTCTCTGATGCGCATTCAGAGCGAGTCGGCTCATCAGGACCGTTTATATCTTTAGCCAATGTCTATGCTGTTGATCTAACCAGCGGACAGGTCACGCGCATTGCCGGAACAACGCCTGACCATACAAATGGAAACATTGCGGACTGTACTGCTGGCACTCCAGCTTCTTGTCCTGGAGACGGAGGTCTCGCCACGAACGCTCAATTACACGAGCCGTCAGGGTTGGCGCTGGATTCCGCCGGCAACCTGTTTATTGCTGACGACCGACAGAATGTAATCAGACGCGTTGACGCAAGCACGGGAATTATCACCACAATCGCGGGAACAGGCGTCGCGGGGGCTGGTTGCAATCAGGCGGCAACAACTTGCGCCGCTACACAAGCAAATCTGTCCTTCCCAACAGGGCTTGCTTTTGATGCCGCTAACAACCTTTACATCGCTGACACATTCAATAACCAAGTGCGTGTTATTTCGTCAGCCAACGGATTCATCAGCGTCGTTGCCGGTAATGGAACGGCCAGTTTCGGAGGGGATGGAGGGGCCGCTGTCAATGCGCAGCTTAAACAGCCGCTTGGCGTAACAGTAAACGCGTCGGGAAACATTTTTATTGCTGATGCAGGCAACCACGTTATTCGGGAAGTAACGAACGTGGGCGGCAACATATCTACGGTTGCTGGTCAGGGTGGAGTAGCCGGTTACACCGGCGACAATGGATCAGCAACGGGCGCTACGCTCTATAGTCCTCGTAGTGTTGCCGTGGATGCAGGCGGGAGCCTTTATATCACGAGTAGTAATAATGATCCTAATAATTCTGCCTCTTCGACAATCGTTAATGTCATCCGTAAAGTCACTGGTGATGCGAGTCATATTATCAGCACAATTGCAGGCACCACTACTGCCGGTTATTCCGGTGACGGCGGGCCGGCGCTGCGTGCGCTCCTGAATGGCCCAAGTTTTATTGCTATTGATGGGCAGAATAATCTGTATTTTGTTGATAACGGATTCAGCGCTGTTCGGAGAATTCTTTCTACGGCTGCTCCTTTGACTTTGCCGCTGACTGCTGTTAACTCCACAAATCCTTCCTCGTTCCCGCTTACGCTTTCAAACACCGGCAACCAGGCTCTCGCTATCTCCTCAATTACTTTTCCGGCTAATTTCACGGCTGGTTTAGGCGGCACTTGCCCGGCGGGAGGATTTACGCTGAGCGCCGGTCAATCCTGCACGCTTCCTGTCAATTTCTCCGCTACTTCCGGCGGCAGCACATCCGGCACGCTCGCCGTCGTGAGTAACAGCCAAACGAATGCGACTACCAATGTGACACTCTCGGAATCAAACGGGCTCTACTTTATCCCGGTCACTCCGTGCCGCGTCATCGACACGCGCTTGCCTGATCCCACGTTTGGCGGTGGCCCTTACGCAGCTGGCGAAAGCCGCACTTATGCCATTCGTAATAGCGCCGCAGTCGGCTGTGGTTCGGCTCCCGTCCCTGCGTCCGCTGACGTGCAAGCCTACTCCTTGAACGTGACCGTCGTGCCTCGCGGGTCCTTGGGTTTTCTCACCGTCTATCCGGGCGGCGCCACCCGTCCCGGCGTTTCAACCTTGAACTCGTATGACGGTCGCATCAAAGCCAATGCCGCTATTGTTCCCGCCAATACCGGCGACGCAAACCGCGGCATTAGCATTTATGCCCAGGACGCCACCGATGTGATTGTAGACATTAACGGTTATTACGTGCCCTCTTCCAATTCCGGTTCGTTAGCCTATTATCCCTTGCCCCCCTGCCGCGCCGTAGATACCCGGGCGAGTACCGGCTTGCTGGGCCAGAATACCCCGCTGCTTGGGGGCGCCTCGCAGGACTACTCGTTAACCAACGTGTGCAGTCTGCCGAGCACGGCACAGGCGTATGCTCTCAACTACACCGTCCTGCCGCGCAATGGCTCCCTCACTTACCTGACGACTTGGCCGACCGGCACCAACCGGCCGGGCGTTTCGACCCTGAATGCTCTGACCGGAGCGGTGACCGCGAATGCGGCCATTGTGCCGGTGGGATCGAACGGCAGCGTTTCTGTCTTCGGCACACAAGATACGGACCTGATCATTGATGTTGCCGGGTATTATGCTCCGCCAACCGCCGGAGGTTTAGCGCTTTACAACGTGGCGCCCTGCCGCGCTTTTGATAGCCGAAATGCGGGATCTAGTCCGCTGACGGGCGGCACGGCGGCCAGCCAGAACATTGCCAGCGGAGGAACTTGCAGCGTGCCAGCCACGGCGCAAAGCTATGTGCTCAACGCCACTGTCTTGCCCAGCGGCCGACTCGGCTATCTTACAGCCTGGGCTACCGGCGCCGGCCAGCCCGTGCAGTCTGTTTTGAATGCCTATGATGGTCAGGTGACATCCAATCTGGCCGTGGTGCCGACCGTTAATGGATACGTGTCCACCTTTGCCAACGCGAACACCGGTCTGCTTCTCGACCTATCCGCCTACTTCGCGCCGTAATCAAGCCTGAAAATGCCGCTCTGCACCAGTCGGTTAGAAAAACTGGTGCAGAGTCGTTTAAAAAGCTGGTAAGCTCATAGGCGTTTCTGGCTGCGCCGCCAAACAAGAAGCGCCTCGCAATCATTACAGAAACAGCGGTTCACAAATAGAGAAGCCCTGCTGGGGGACAGGGCTTCGTTTGCAGGCAAGGATGAGAT
>CAXUBB010000307.1:0-6725 GCA_964249105.1 uncultured Bryobacteraceae bacterium
GGCTTATCGTGTCCGCCTCGCGTACTATCGCTTTTCCGGGCGAATGGGACACAACCATCCGGTTACAAGTGGACCGTTTCGCTCTCGTAGTCTAACATGGGCAAGTACCCCTTTAACGTGAATTTTTGGCATCAAACCCGGTATACAGCCGCCGTTGTGTGCGCTCTCGCGCTGTTAGCGCCGCCTGTAAGCGCACGCAATCGGAAAGGCGATAAGCTGTTGAAAGCAGGCCAGCAGGCAGAGTCCCAGAAGGACTACGACGCGGCGCTGGCTTACTACAATCAGGCGGTCAGCGCGGACCCCAATGAGCCCGCTTACCTGCTGGCCGAACAGCGCATACGCGCCAGAGCCGCCGAAGCGCATGTCATTCTCGGGCGGCGGCTGCAAAACGAGGGCAAGCTGGAAGAAGCGCTGGCGCAATTTGAGAAGGCTTTTGTGGCCGATCCGTCCTCACAGGTTTCCTTGCAGAGCATTCGCGACACGACAGCCATGATTAAGCAACGCGCCGCCGGACCTCCCGGAGCGCCCGTTTTGACGCCCGCGGAGCGCGCCCGCCAGGAAGTGGAACAGCGGATCAGCTCGCTCGAAGGTCCTCCGGTCCTGCGTCCTATCAACAGTCAGATCAGCAGTTTAAGAATTAACAACCAACCGGCGCGCGTGCTGTATGAAAGCGTAGGCAAACTGGCCGGGATCAACGTGCTTTGCGATCCTTCCGGCATTGAAACAGCCGCCGGGAAGACCTTTAATGTTGACCTGAACAACGTCACGCTCGAAGAAGCGTTGAACTACATCGCTCTCCAGACGCACACATTCTGGAAGCCGATCAGCCGAAATGCTATTTATGTCACCCAGGAAAGTGACCAGAAGCGCCAGGAGTACCAGGACGAGGTCGTTAAGGTCTTCTATATTCAGAACGCCAGCACGGCCAACGAATTTACGGAAATCTTCAACGCGGTGCGCACCGCCGCCCGGTTGACGGTAGGCGTCATGTCCGTTCCCACGCAGAACGCCATTATTGCCCGAGGTTCCGTGGACACAATGGCGCTGGTGGAAAAATTGGTTCACGATCTCGACCGCCCGAAGGCCGAAGTGGTGGTGGATGTGATCGTGATGTCGGTGAGCAAGTCGAAGGAGATCAACATGGGCGCTTCGATTCTGGGGCAAGGCGGTCTAAGTGTCCCCTTTACCTTTACGCCGCGCAATCCAACAACCATCACAGGCACGACGGGCACCGGCACAAGCACCGGCACCGGCACCGGCACAAGCACGGGTACAGGCACAAGCACAAGCACAAACACGAGCACAGGCACAACCGGTTCGACTGGGACTACGGACACTTCGACGAGTTCCGCTTTTACCATAGCCCGGGCCGGCCGCTTTTCAAGCAGTGACTACTCTACCTCCTTTCCCAGTACGCTGGTGCAGGCGCTGCTCACTGATGCCGCGACCCGGATTCTGCAAAGACCGCAGGTGCGGGCTACTGACGGCGGCAAGTCGTCCATATTAATCGGCAGCACCATTCCCTATGTTTCAGGTTCCTTGAACTCGGCGGTTGCCACACCCGGCTCCATTCCTTATGCCACGACTCAATTTCAACAAATTAACGTCGGTACGCAAGTTGAGTTTGCGCCGCATGTGAATGGGGCGGAAGACATCAGCATGCATTTGAAAGTGGAAATTTCGAGCGTCCTTCAGCAGACTACGATTGCCGGCATCCAGCAGCCGATCATCAGCAAGCAGACCGATGAGTCTGACCTTCGCATGAAAGATGGCGAAGTAACGGTCATCAGCGGTCTTTCCGACAAAGAGTATAGCTCGACAATCTCCGGGCTGCCCGGACTGGCGAATATTCCCGTGCTTGGGTACGTGTTTGGCAACAAAGACAAAAAGAATTCGGACACGGAAATCCTGATCGCCATGATTCCTCATATCGTCCGCGCGCTGGATTTCAGCGCCGCAGGCGGCACGGGCGTTTATGCGGGGAGCGAGCGCGTGATTCGGGTAGAGCGCAAGCGCGAACCCGCCGGCACAGCGCCTGTCTCGACCTCTCCGGCTCCTGTCATAAGCGCTCCGCCAGTCTCGCCTTTGTCGCCCGCTTCACCGGCGCCTGGACCGGCCACGGCTCCCGGTATTGTCCCGACGCCGAATCCGCGACCGCCGGTGACAACGCCTCCAGCGCCGGTTCATCCCCCAGGGGCGGCAAACCGTCCGCCTGATTCATGAGGTTTTTAGGAATGGGATGCTCGGAACAACGCGGGTTAGCAAGACGCCGCCGCAAACAATCTGGCCTTACTCTGGTGGAACTGATCGTCGCTTTCAGCATTCTGCTGATTCTGACGACCATGGCTGTTCCGATGGCGCGTTACCGGGTCCGCCGCGAGCGGGAGAAGGAACTTCGCCAGGATCTTCGCGAGATGCGCGCCGCCATTGATAAGTACAAGGATCTTTGTGATACGGGCAAAGTTCAGGCCGGCAGCCAGGACGCTTATTGCTATCCGACGACCCTGGAAATTCTGGTAAACGGCGTGCCGCTCAACAACACGATCGCCGGTCTGAACCAGAGCGGAAAGATGCGCTTTCTTCGACGGATTCCGAAAGACCCCATGACGGGGGTTACGGTTTGGGGTAAGCTCTGCATGCAGGATGACCCCACTTCGAATTCTTGGGGCGGCCAGAACGTTTTTGATGTTTATTCAAAGACGATGGATAAGACAAGCGACGGCACGCCGTATTCGGATTGGTAATGCTTTTAGTTTTTCAACAAAGGAACGCTTTATTGAAGCGGTCGCGCTCGGAAGCGAATCATGCTCTCTCGCGTGGATTTACATTAATTGAGTTGATGGTCGTCATGGCCATCGTCTCCATACTGCTGGCCATTGCGGTGCCTGTCTATCAGAAATCGATCATCCGCGCCAAGGAAAGCGTTCTACGCAACAACATTTTTACTTTGCGGTCGATGATCGACGAGTATACAATTGATAAGCAAAAAGCCCCTGAGTCATTACAGACTTTGGTGAGCGAAGGCTACCTGCGCCAGATTCCGCAAGATCCGATCACCAACTCGGATCAAACCTGGCGCGTCATTATGGAAGACACGCCCGTGGGCGGAAGCACCGCATCGCCCGGTGTCTTCGATGTCAAGAGCGGCTCTGATCAAAAAGCGCTGGACGGCACTCTTTATTCAGACTGGTAGAGCGCGGCCATGATGAGTTGGTAAACTGGCTTTAAGACTCCTGATCCCCGATCGTCTAACGGTAGGACAGCGGCCTTTGGAGCCGTTAATCGTGGTTCGAATCCATGTCGGGGAGCCATTCTTTGATAACTTACAAAGATTCCGTACGAAGTTTGTACAAGCGGGATTCACCTCTTAAGTCACAAGCTTCTCTTCTGTAGTGCTTTAGATGCTAACACGCTGCTTCGCTGTGAACGGCAAACGATCTACAATCACCGCTATCGAGCGGCGCTTCCTTCACTCTGCAGAGGTATTTCTAGCCGCGAAACTCCTGGAGTCTGACACAGGTTGCGACCTGCGCTGGAGAACGCGCATCCAAGGCGCATGGCAACGATGAATGTGACAACGAATGCGGCGGCTAGCGGGACCTTTGTTCTTGGTGGAGATCTGAAAGTCAATCGGCTCGGCTTTGGAGCCATGCGGCTGACCGGTGAAGGGATCTGGGGCGAGCCGAAGGATGCGGAAGAAGCAAAACGGGTACTGCGGCGAGCGGTTGAGTTGGGCGTGAACTTCATTGATACAGCGGATTCCTACGGACCGGATGTGAGTGAGCGCCTGATTGGCGAGACGCTCGCGCCGTATGCGGAAGGCGTGGTGATTGCGACCAAAGGCGGGCTGACACGGCAGGGGCCGAACAAATGGCTGCCCGTAGGCCGACCGGAGTATCTGGAGCAGCAGGTAGAGATGAGCTTGCGGTTCCTGAAACGGGACGTGATTGATCTCTGGCAGCTACACCGCATAGATCCCAAGGTTCCGGTCGAGGAGTCTCTGGGCAAAATTGCAGAGTTACAGAAGGCGGGAAAGATCCGGCATGTGGGCCTGAGCGAGGTAAAGCCGAATGAAATCGAACAGGCGCGGAAGGTCGTTGAGATTGTGAGCGTGCAGAATAAGTACAACATCGGTGATCGCGCTCACGAGGATGTAGTGGATTACTGCGCGCAACACAAGATTGCTTTCATCCCGTGGTTCCCGGTCGCTGCCGGTGAGTTGGCGAGGCCGGGCGGGAAGTTGGACAAGGCAGCCAAGAAGCACGGAGCTACCGTGAGTCAGCTTTCGCTGGCCTGGCTCCTGCACCGGTCACCCGTGATGCTGCCGATTCCGGGAACATCGAGCGTGAAGCATCTGGAAGAGAATGTCGCTGCAGCGGGCGTGAAGCTGAGTGACGCGGAGTGGAGCGACATCGAGCAATCGGCTCGGTAAAAAAGCGGCGAAGCCGGTTGTGGTCCCTGCCATTGGATGCCACGCCCTCGGTGCGTCGGCCTACTTTTGTTCCGTTTTCCGCAGAAACTCGATCAGGTAATCTTTCCACACAGCAGCTTGCGTGTGAGTGCCGTGTCCCCGCGTCGCCTCCGAGATGGGAATTAGGATGAACCGGGCATCAGGCATTCGCGTGACCAGCTTTTCGGCGATGCCCAGCTCGGGCGGGTTGATGAAATCGTCCGCTGAGTTGATCCACAGTACGGGGGCGGTAATTGTGCTCAGCTTCGGCTCCGGATTGTAGTTGCGCGAAGCATTGAGGTAATAGAGCATGTCGTTCGCATCGGTGTGAGCCGTCCGCTCGTTCAGCGTTCGGTCCACGTATGCTTCGGCGGAGACACGAGCAGGAAAGTTCTTTTGCATTTGGAGCGGAGCCGATCCCGCAATGAGGAGCAGGGCGTTAGCGCCGCGTAGGCCTTCCGCCGGTTCCGTGGCGTAATCGCCGTTCTTCCAAGCAGGATCGTGGCGAATCATTTCCATGGCCATATAGCGCCACATCCGATTGCGGCCGGCTAGTTCAACCGGCAGGCAGGCGAACGGGGCGAGGGCATCGGAGAACTGCGGGTAGGTTTCGCCCCAGACGAACGATTGCATGCAGCCCATCGAGGTGCCCAAAATGAGGCGGAGGTGGTCAACGCGTAGGCCGTCGAGCAACATAGCGTGCTGGGACGCAACCATATCCGCGTAATCGTACTGCGGAAAGCGCATGCGCAAGCCATCAGAAGGCTTGCTCGATTCACCATGGCCGATGTCGTCCGGGAGAATGAGGTAGAACTTTCGGATGTCGAGCGGCTGGCCGGGACCGAAGAGCACGTCGGCAAAGACCGGGTTCAAGAGCGAGTGGGCGCTACCGCCCGTGCCGTGCAGCAGCAGGACGGCGTTATCGGTGTGACCCGCTGCATTGCGGTGCGGCTGGCCGAGAGTTAGATAGTGGAGCTTCAACGCAGGCAGGGACTCGCCGGTGCCGAAGCGGAAGTTCTGAATAACGTAAGTGCCTTCCTCCGCAGGCCACTGGGTATGGTTCGCCTGCGTCTGGGCATAGGCGGCGAGAGCGGCGAAGAGCGTAAAGGCGAAAAAGCGACGGATCAAGGGTTACCTCCTGAAGGCGCGTGTTTGCTCAATCGTACTGTATTTCTATACAGCAGCGCATTGGCCGACAGAAGGACAGCCGATTACTTCTGTACTCAGTATCGGATCAATACCCCTTCTGCTTATCCACAACGTTGAGCAGCGGCTTGCCTTCCACAAAGCGGCGGGTGTTTTCCGTGAGCGTGTGGATCATGCGGCCTGCATCCTGATCGGAGCGCCCGGCAATGTGCGGCGTAATGATGACATTTTCAAACTTCCACAAAGGATGCCCGGACGGCAGCGGCTCCGGATCGGTGACATCCACGCCCGCGCCGGCCAGGCGTTTTTCATCGAGCGCTTTCACGAGTCCGTTCATCTCGTAGATACCGCCACGGCTCACAGCGATAAAGTACGAGTTTTTCTTCATCCGCCCAAACTCGCGGGCGCCCATCATCTTATGACTTTTCGGAGTGTCAGGAACAGAAAGGAGCACTATATCCGCTTG
Source organism: uncultured Bryobacteraceae bacterium (assembly GCA_964249105.1). Lineage (GTDB taxonomy): Bacteria > Acidobacteriota > Terriglobia > Bryobacterales > Bryobacteraceae > Bog-105. Next base: position 6,063 of record CAXUBB010000307.1, read on the forward strand.
GGGTAGAACATCGTCGAGTTCATCGGGTTTCACTACGCGCTGCACGAACGGAAGAAATGGTTTGTCTTCTGGATCGACGCCGATCACCGTCATCCCGAAGGCATGAGCGCGTACAGCGATTTGCGTACCGATGCCGCCGAGACCCACCACCAAAGCGGTTTTACCATTGAGTTCAATCCCGCCGTAAGCGCTGGGTTGCCAGATTTGCTGTTGATCGTTCCTGTATAGGGCGTACAGCTTGCGTGAGAGCATCAGCAGCATCGCCAGCGCATGGTCGGCGATCTCGGGGCCCTGCACAATCTTGTTATTGGTCAAAACGATACTGCTTTGCCGCAGATCGCTGCTGCCGTCGGAGGGAAAGAGAACCCGTTCGACCCCCGCGCTCATCAGACCCACCCATTGCAGATGTTTAGCGGCACGGACCTCCGCCGAGGTGATCTCCCCCAGGAAGGCATCGGCATCGCCAATTTCTGTCATGACCGTGCCAGGCGAGACCGGGACCACGCGGGCTGGCGGCGCGACACTTCGCAACTGCTCCATCAGAGCGGGATCATTGTAGGCGACAACGATTTTTTTGGGCTGAGCCAGGAGCGGGAGAACACAAGCAAACGAGAAAACAAGGAGCCGTGACATAGAGTAATTTTCCAGAGAGCCTCCGATTAG
>CAXUBB010000308.1:0-5439 GCA_964249105.1 uncultured Bryobacteraceae bacterium
GTCAACACTACCCTTTTCCAATCGGATCTCCCGCGCCGCAAAATTCTGGCATGTGGCCCCCCCGCCACGGGGGGGGCGGCGAGTGCCATCCGTAGTCGCAACTTGCTGCAGGAAAACCTACGGACCTACGAAGAAGATGTGGTGTACAGCCGGAACCTGGTGAGAGAAGGGGTGATGGCGGAAGCGGATCTGATGCGAATCCAATTAGAGCGGGATCGCATGCAGGCCCAAGTCTTGGCCGCCTCCCGGCTTGCGGATCAAGCAACTGTGGAACTGCAACGAACGATCGGACAAAGGGAATTTCCTCCCCTCCGCCTAACGGACTCGCTCGAAGCGCTCAGCCCCGTGGCGCTGCCGGAAATCGCTCGTGTGCTGCCGGTGCATCCCGAGATGCTGATCGCGCGTCAGGCGATGACGGAAGCGGAAGCGAATCTCCGGCTGCAGCGGGCTAACGGGAAACCCGATCCGGAAGCGTTTGTGGGCTACAAGCGCAACGTGGGTTATGACACGCTCTATGGGGCGCTACAGATTGACCTTCCTCTCCGGAACCGCAATCAAGGAAACATCGCCAGCGCGGAAGCTCGACTGCGAATCGCGCAAGCGAACCTCCAGGCGACGGAGGCCCGCCTCAGAGCGGATCTGGAAACCGCGATTCGGGGCTATCGAGATCAGCGGCAATTGCTCGATACTTTACCGGCCTCGCTGGCCAGGGCGCAGGAAACAGAACGGCTCGCGCGTGCTGCTTTTCGAGAAGGCGGCATCGACCTGTTACGGCTGCTTGATGCCGAGCGGAGCCGGATTCAAACGGAGCTGGACTATACACGCGCTCTCACGGAGCAAAGACAGGCCCTCGTGAATTTGACTCTGGCCAGCGGCGCTGATGTAAACGGAGGAATAATGCCATGAGAGCACTTTTTGTGAGTTGCTTTCTCGCTGTTTTGCTGCTCAGTTGCGGCAAAGGGGGAAGCAGCGGTAACAACCAAAGCGCCTCGTCCCAGCAGAACAAGCCGCAGAAAGAATCGGGTTCCGGCCAGAACGAGGTCACAATCGATGACGCCGCGCAACAAAAAGCCGGCATTCAAGTCGCCAGCGTTCAGCAGCGGGCCTTGCCGGAGCAATTGACGGCAGCCGGGCAGCTCGTGATGAACGAAGAGCGAACGGCTCATATCGGCACCTACACCGACGGTCGCGTGACGGAGATCCACGCCAACCTCGGCGATTTCGTACGACGAGGAATGGTGCTGGCTCGCCTGCACAGTCACGATGTTCATGAGACCTGGGCGGCTTACAACACGGCGCTCGAATCTGTGGAGCGGCAGAAAAACATGGTGGCGTATCAGCAGCGAATGCGGGATCGAGCGGCGCGGCTTTATCAATTAAAGTCAGCCTCCCGGCAGGAAGTGGAACGGACGGAAACGGACCTTCGCAGCGCAGAAACCGATCTCGCGAACGCGCAGATTGCTGTTGAGAAAGAGGTGGCGCATTTAACAGACATACTGAACCTTCCTCCCGCTGCGTTGCAGAAGCTGAACGAAACCACCGAGCAGGTCCCGGTCGTTTCTCCTTTGAGCGGCACCGTTGTGGACCGGCGCATTACGCCAGGAGCAGTCGTCGAGCCCGGCACGGAGGTGTACACCGTCTCGGACTTAACCAGCCTTTGGATGATTGCCTCCGTCAATGAGACCGACATGTCGAAAGTTGGCGTGGGGGATAAAGCTCGTATCTTGTCGCAAGCCTATCCTGACGAAGCGTTTGCGGGGCAAGTCACGCGCTTAGGAACGGAGCTTGATCCGAAAACGCGCACCTTGCAAGTACGGATTCTGGTGCCCAATCCCAGGTTGAAGCTTCGAGCCTCGATGTATGTGAATGCGCAGATTTCGCAGAGCTTGTCCCGGCCGGCGATTTTCATTCCGGAAGAGGCCCTGCAAGACATCAACGGAAGTGCGGTCGTATTCCTCCGGAAACCGAATCATGCGTTTGAGCCCAGGCCCGTGCAGGTGGCGCATCGGCTGAACGGAGAGGCGGAGATCGCAGCGGGATTGCAGCCGGGGGATGCCGTGGTGGTCAAAGGCAGCTTCGTCGTGAAATCAGAGATGCTCAAAAGTCAGATTGGTGAGTAGATGCTAGATCTTTTTCTGAATAACCGCTGGCTGGTGCTGGTCGCCTTGCTGGCGCTGCTCGTGGGCGGCGTGTATACGATGTTCCATCTCAATATCGAAGCGTACCCCGACCTGACCAACATCCAAGCGGTGGTCACCACGGAAGCGCCCGGCCTGTCGCCGGTGGAAGTCGAGCAGCTCATTACCTTTCCGATTGAGTCCACGCTGATCGGCATGCCGAAAACCCAGGTGGTCCGCTCGGTTTCCAAACTCGGGCTATCCATGATTACGGTGGTCTTTGAGGATTCCATGGATATCTACTTGGCGCGGCAACTCGTCAGTGAGCGACTCAACCAAGTTCAATCCCGGATTCCGCCCGGCTATCAGCCGCAGTTAGGGCCCTTGGCCACCGCCTTTGGGGAGGTGTATCAGTTCACGTTACAGGGAGGGCAAGCCAGCTTGATGCAACTGAAAACGCTCCTTGACTGGGTGGTTCGCTATGATCTGCGGACCCTGCCGGGTATCAGCGAAATCAATTCCTGGGGCGGAGACACGAAACAGTATACGGTGGAAGTCGAGCCGCTGTCGCTGCGGCCTTACGGGTTGACCGTGCATGATGTTGTGCAGCGGGTGGCGGACAATAACGCCAATTTCGGCGGCGGTTTTATCGAACACAACGAGGAACAATACACTATTCGCGGGCTGGGCCGGGCCCGGGGCATCGAGGATTTAGAAAAGATCGTGATCCGATCCCAAAACGGCGTTCCCGTTTTGCTGCGCAATGTCGCAACGATTCGAGAACGGCCCTACCCGCGGCAGGGCGCGATTCTGCACGATGGACAGGGCGAAACGGTTTGCGGCATGGTGATTATTACCAAAGGAACGAACGGCAGACAGATGATTCAGGAAGTTAAACAACGCCTGTCCTCGATGAAGCTGCCCGACGGCGTCAAGGTCGTGCCGTTTTACGACCAGAGCGAGGTCATTGACGCCAGTATTGAAACCGTCAAACACAATCTGCTGGAAGGGAGCGTATTGGTCATCGTTGTCTTACTGATTTTTCTCGGCAACTGGCGGGCCGCTCTGGTGGTCGCTTCTGTGATTCCATTATCTCTGCTGTTCGGCTTTATCGGCATGGCGGCTTTTGGCGTGTCCGCCAATTTGATGAGCCTCGGCGCAGTCGATTTCGGCATGATCGTGGACGGATCGGTCGTCATGGTTGAGAACGCGGTGCGGCGGCTGGAAGCGGGTCACGCCGCCGAGGACGAGAAGCCCGACCGACGGGAGGTGGTGCGGAAAGCAGCGCACGAAGTGGCTCGTCCGATCACCTTCGGCGTGGCCATCATCATTGCGGTCTACTTACCCATTTTCACGCTGCAAGGACTGGAAGGGCGCATGTTTCACCCGATGGCCATTACTGTCTGTGCTGCGCTGGCCGGTTCGCTGCTGTTGGCCTTGTTTGCCGTTCCGACGGTTTCCAGTTTTGTGCTCACGGCCAAATCAAAGTCTCGTCCCGGTGTGGAGAAAACCTCCCCGAAGGGCGGCTGGTTTGAAGCCCTGCGTAGTCGTTATGAAAAGTCCCTCAACTGGGCACTTCACCACCGTTGGCCCATTCTGATCGGAGCGACAATGCTCGTGTGTGCGGCTGGTCTCTCGTTAAAGTTCATCGGTACCGAATTTATGCCCAAACTGGATGAGGGATCGATGATTGTGACCACCCGGAAATTACCGGGAATTTCGTTACGGGAATCGATCTATTTAGGCCATCAAATCGAAAAAACGATTCGTTCCTTTCCCGAGATCACGCAAGTGGTGACGAAATTAGGGCGCCCGGACTTAGCGACGGAAGCGATGGGGATTGAGGAGTCGGATTCCTACTTGACCCTGGCGCCGCAAAAAGATTGGAAGTGCTGCCATTCCAAAGAAGAGCTCACGCAGAAACTGTCCGAGGCACTCAACCAAATTCCGGGAGCCGCCTTTGTCTTTACGCAGCCCATGGAGATGCGCATGGACGAAGTAGTGACCGGCATTCGAGGAGATCTCGCGCTGAAGATCTTCGGCGAAGACCTGGACACCCTGGATCGGCTCGCGACCGAAGCCGTGTCCCTGCTTTCCGCCGTGCCCGGCGCGGCCGAGGTGCAGAAGAACAGCTCGCTCGGTGTCGCGGAAGTGCGGACGGAGATCCAGCGTTCGGAACTGGATCGCTATGGACTCAATGTCTCGGATGTGCGCGAACTGATGGAAACTCTGCTCGGCGGCAAGCAGATCTCTGAAATGATCGAAGGGGAGCGCCGGTTCGGCATTGCCGTCCGGCTGCCGGAAAGTTACCGCAACAACCTCGACCAGTTGGGAGATCTCTACCTGATTGCTCCCAATGGCGAGCGGGTACAGTTGCGGCAGATTGCCGATCTCAAGGTGGTTCGCGGACCGGAAATGGTGAATCGGGAAAGCGCCCGCCGGATGGTCGCGGTGCAGGCAAGCGTGAGCGGACGCGACCTCGGCGGTTTTGTGCAGGAGGCACAACAGAAAGCAGCCCACAGCATGAAACTGCCGGCAGGCTACACGCTCGACTGGGGAGGCCAATTTGAAAATCAGCAACGGGCCAACAAGCGGCTCGCGTTTGTCTTGACGGTATCGATTGTGATTATTTTTGCGTTGCTTTACGCCACCTTTCAGTCCGCCCGAAAAGCTTTGCTCATCTTGCTGATCGTGCCGTTCGCCTTGGTGGGCGGCATCGCGGCACTTTGGTTGCGCGGTCTGAATCTGAGCTTATCCGCGTCGATCGGATTTATTGCCCTCTTTGGTGTGGCGGTTCTGAACGGCGTGGTGCTGGTCAGTCACATCGATTCGCTGCGGGCGGGTGGCCGGAAGATCGCCGAAGCCATCCGGGAAGGAGCGCAAGATCGCCTGCGGCCGGTGCTGATGACAGCCTGTGTGGCGAGCCTCGGTTTTATCCCCATGGCCGTCTCGACGTCGCGGGGCGCGGAAGTGCAACGCCCGCTCGCCACTGTCGTCATCGGCGGTCTGATCACGGCCACGATGCTGACCTTATACTTGCTGCCGATTCTCTACCCTTGGTTTGCGGAGAAAGAGAGCGAGAAAGCAGGGAAAGGGGCAGAGGCTTGAGCAACAGCATAATACTTTCCGGTCGCTTGGGGATGGTCCAAGAAACGGCAGCCGTGTGGCGTACAGGCGGACGGAGTGAAACCCGAGGGCAGACAGACTCGTCGAGCTGATCATCACAGGCACCCTTCTGATCATCCATCGCCCTGTGCTGGAGCAGAATACAAACCGACGATTCGCCTCGACAAGCGTCTGCTCTGCCGTCACGGAGCACGAG
>CAXUBB010000308.1:5449-6648 GCA_964249105.1 uncultured Bryobacteraceae bacterium
AGCTGGCGATCAGTATTCGTTTTCAAGTCGAAGTCACGTACGACTTAACGGATTCCCACAAAGTCTACGTCATTTCGTCCGATTTGGCCGTGGGTGATCGGGTGATTTGCTCCGAACAAACACGAGAGCATGGCCCTACACGGATTACCGTTACGGTGGAGACGAAACGTCCTCAGATGGCGGTGAAATCGAAAGCGAAATGTGCCGAAGTGTTGGCTCTTTGTAGGATTGACAGGACAAGGCAGACCACCCACTCAGCAGATGATGGGAAAGGCGTCCGAAACTTATCGCTCTTTTTCAGCCCGCAGCCGAATACCGGCTGGGCTGTTTTGCTGTTTCCATATGCTCGACTGTGCGGCAGTAGCCAGCTTTGGGGCGAAACGGATCGACGAAGACAAACAGCAGCATTACTTCGTGAAAGGGTCAACCGCATTCAGCAGGATCTGTAGCATGGAAGTGTTTTCTCATCTGGCATATCGAGCTCTCGCCATTGAGGAAGCTGTTGGGAAGAGCGAACCATAAAGGGGAAAAAACTGCCGATCTTTCTGCTCTCCGCTGCAAGTGGCTGTGCAAAGCCGGTGCGTTCCGGTTGTTTGGGAATCACCATGACGGTCAGGCGTCAAAAGACTTTCGAGGACGAGCTTACGAGAGGCTGCTGAGCATCCGCCGGTGCCGCTGATGAAACGGAGTGCAGCCAATCCAATCCAGGTCCCTCCGTCGTCAGGGTTGGTGTTTTTCGGAGCGGAGTGGAGTTTTGCTCTCTGGTCATGAGCTTGAAAGTGTTATAGGCAGTAAAGAAAATACGGGAGGGAATCAGATCATGAAGCCAGGAGGCACTACCAGGGCGGAGGTGATCGTGGTGGCGCACATTAGAAGGGAGAGAGACGCCCGACATCACCTTGGGAGTCCGCAAGCATTCAAGCGGATAACGGCGAGCTGGCCGTTCGTGAGTAGCAAACGGCCTGCGCTCAAAGAGGCTACCTGATTCAGAACCCTGACACTTTTGCTGAAGTATCAGCAGCTTTCTTTTGTGCGCTTGCATGGGACCGAGCATTGGCTTCTGGTGATGGAGAGCCGCACTGGGAACAAAGATGTTGGTGAGCCAGCACTAGGGACATCTTACCGGAAAGATCTAGTAGCATCGGGGAAAACAAGAAATTGATCGGATTAACATATGGAGGGTCAAGGGAGAGAGCAGA
>CAXUBB010000309.1:0-2924 GCA_964249105.1 uncultured Bryobacteraceae bacterium
GCCGGTACGCGTTATGAACTAAGCGGTCCAGAATGCTGTCGGCGAGCGTGGGGTCACCCATTACCATGTGATACCCCTATCCGTGACCGGCTGGTGTCTCACGTCACAATCATTGATCCTCACCATCCCCTCGCCAGCCAGCGTTTTCCGGTCGTTTCTTTGTGTGCACCCCAAGGTCCGCATAAGCTGGTTGTCGCTTTGCCGGATGGACGGCAGCGAGCGGTGCGGCGCTCCGTCACCGATCTCGATTCGTCTGCGCCGGTTCCTTCCTCCCCGGTACTGAGCGGACCGCGCCTGGGAGCACGGACGCTGCTGGCTCTGGCCCAGGCCGTTCGCGGCATGCTGGCTAATCAGGAGATTCCTGATGCCGCTGTTTCCGCCTCCGTTGCCTCTGCCCTCGACTCCGCTGCCCCGTCCCTGGCGCCAGATGTCGCCCGCCCAACAACAGCAACTCGCGCAACGCTGGGCACAGTTGCTGCAACGGATGCAGCGCTCGGCCGGAAAGGAGAAGGCCCGTGCTGACGAACTCGTTCGTTGAAGAAAAGATTACCTGCGCTCATCGTGCTAAGTTCGCCTACGTCTATGTGCGGCAGTCCTCACCCGGACAAGTACGCCAGCATCAGGAGAGCACCGCGTTGCAGTACCGTTTGGTGGAGCGCGCGGTTTTGCTGGGCTGGCCGCGAGACCGCGTCCGTGTCATTGACGACGATCTCGGCAAGTCCGGCGCGTCCAGCACTGACCGGCTCGGGTTTCAGCACCTGATGGCGGAAATCGGCCTCGGTCAAGCGGGTCTGGTCCTGAGTCTGGACGCCTCCCGCCTCGCGCGGAACAATCGGGACTGGCATCAGTTATTGGAATTATGTTCCTTGTTTGGAGTTCTGATTGCCGACGGCGAAAAGCTGTATGAGCCGCGTGCGTATCATGATCGTTTACTGCTGGGATTGTCAGGCATGATGAGCGAGGCGGAATTGCACCAGATCCGGCTACGGCTGCACCAGGGAGAACTCCAAAAAGCCGCTCGTGGCGAGTTGCGCCTTCCGTTGCCGGCCGGTTTAGCGTATGACCGCAGTGGAGCGATTCTGCTGCATCCCGATGAAGAAGTGCAAGGCCGGTTGCACCTGATCTTTACCAAGTTCCGGGAGTTGCAAAGCGCGAAAGCGGTGATGCGCTATCTGCAGAAAAACCAACTGCTTGTGCCGGTGCGTCTCCTGCTGGGGCCCGCTCCCCAGGAAGTGATTGGGCGGCCTGCCAACAGCGCCCGCATCCTTTCGATCTTAAAAAATCCCGCCTATGCCGGAGCTTACGTTTATGGACGGCATCGGTACGATCCAACCCGACGCCGGGCCGGACATCCGAAAAGCGGCACGGTCCGCGTCGCGCGAGAAGACTGGCCCGTGTGTCTGCGCGAAGCGCATGCCGGCTACATCAGCTGGGACGAGTTTTTGGCTAATCAACAGCAGTTAGCGGATAACGTCAATCACTATGAAGCCCATCATCACGGGGCGCCCCGCCAAGGCTGTGCGCTGTTGCAAGGCATTGTTGTCTGTGGTTGCTGTGGCCGCCATATGGGGATGCGCTACTCCGGACCACACGGCGACTATCCGGTCTATCAATGCACCGCCGACAACACGGCGGAAGGGCGGCCGCGCTGCCAGGAAGTACGCGCCCTGGCCGTGGACGCCTTGGTGGAACAACTCCTGCTTTCCGCTCTCGCCCCCGATCAACTGGCTTTGACCTTGGCAGCGCTCGGAGAGATGGAACAAGAGACCCTGGCCCTCGGAAGGCAATGGAGTTTAAAACGCGAGCGGGCCCGCTATGAGGCCGCTCGCGCCCGGCGTCAATACGACGGCGTCGAACCGGAAAACCGTCTGGTGGCTCGCAGCCTGGAGCGGCAGTGGGAAGAAAAGCTGCGGCAAGCGGAACTGATCGAGCAGGAGTATGAACGTTGGCGGCGGGAACAGGCCGTGGCCTTTACCGAAGCGGATCGGCAGCAGATTTTGGCTCTGGGAAAGAATCTGCCGCGTGTCTGGCAGGCAGAGACTACGACGGCGGCTGAGCGCAAACAGATCGTGCGCCTGGTGATCCAGGAGGTTGTGCTCGACCAGAAACGCCAGCGCGGCCAGGTCTGGATCCGGATGACGTGGCAGACCGGGGCCATCAGTGAGCACTGGCTCCAGCGGCGGGTGCAAGACTACCGCCAGTATGCCGAGCCGGAGCGCCTGGAACAGAGAGTGCGGGAACTGAATGCCGCCCGTAAAATGGATGCCGAGATTGCGGCGGCGCTCAATGCCGAAGGACTGCGCTCGGCACAAGGGCGGTTGTTCCAGGGCAAGAACGTACATGTGTTGCGGCGGCGCTGGCAGATTCCAACAGTGAAAATCAATGGTGCTTCTCAGTTCAACCCCTCACGCTGGCCCGATGGCAGCTACTCGGTGCAAGGAGCGGCCGAAGTGTTGAAAATCTCGACGGTAACCGTCTTCAAATGGCTGCGGCAGGGATATTTCCAGGCGGAACAATTAGCTCCTGGCATGCCCTGGCAGATTCGGCTGTCCCAAGCGGAGATCGCTACGATGAAAGCCTGTGTTCGGCATGTCAACCCATCGAAGAAGGAGGCATTATGAAATCATCGACTCGCCAATCTGTTCGTGCCAGTGGGCCAGGGGCATTTGAGACGTGAGAATCAGCGAGCGCCGCTGGTAGCGGTCATCGCAGATCTCCAGAAAGTCCCGCCGCTCGCCGTCTTTGAGCGGAGCCATCGCAAAGTCATCGAGCACTAAGATGTCAATGCGCGAGAGCTTGGCGAGCAAGCGCCCGAAGCTGCCGTCGACGTGCGCGACGGCGAGTTCCCGAAACAACTCCGCTGCCCGCTTGTGCAGGATCGTAAAGCCGTCGCGACACGCTTTTTGCGCCAAGGCGCAAGCTAA
>CAXUBB010000309.1:2934-6640 GCA_964249105.1 uncultured Bryobacteraceae bacterium
AGCCAGGTCTTCCCGATCCCGGTTGGACCCAGCAACAAAATATGTTGATGCTGCCGCACCCACTCGCTCGTGGCCAGGGTGCGCATCAGTTTACGATCCAACCCGCGCGGATGCTGGTAGTCGATGTCCTCGACCACGCCTTTTTCTTTGAGCCGCGCGGCCCGTAGCCGTCGGGCAAGAGCGCGGTTTTCTTTCCACAGCCATTGTTGGTCGACGAGCATGGCAAAGCGCTCTTCGAAAGCCAGCAAACTGCTATGAGTGGTTTCCAGTTGCGCCCGGAAGGCCTCCGCCATGCCGTGCAGCTTCATCGTCTGGAGTTTCTCCAGGGTCGGTTGATTCAACATAAATAGGTCCTTTCAGGGGGGAATGGTTTATTGCAAAAACGAGTTCGGCACATCGTAATAACCGGCCCCGCGCACGTTTTCATGCAGCGGGCCGGAGGACTGGTCCTCCGGCATCAATACCGTTTGGCGGTCGAGCGAGTTCTTTAAAATCGAGCGCAGGCTTTGGTAGGAGAAGGCTTGCAGTTGCAAGGCCCGCTGACTGGCGGCCTCCAGCCGCTCGGCCGAGTAGGTCTTGGCCAGGCGCAAGATGCCCAGGCACGAGCGGTAGCCCATTTCCGGGTGCGGCTTGGCGGCGAGAATCGCTGCCACCACCTGCGCCGTGGCCGGACCGACCGACTCAGCCCAATGGACGAGGCGTGCAGGGGTCCACTCCAGATGCGCTTGATGACTCTTCGGGCGATGCGCGGCGTTCGTCGTATGCCGGTAGGCGGCGCTGCTGCGGACATGCGAAGCCACGCGCACGCCGCGATGAAAGATCTCCACCGTCGTCGCCGTGAAGCGGGTTTCCAACAACTGCCCCGTGAGTTGATACGGCACGCTGTAATAATGACGATCAATTTCGACGTGATAATCCAGGTTGACCCGCACACTTTTCCAGGCCGAGACTTGGTAGCGTTCCGCCGGTAACGGCTTGAGAGCAGGCCGGTCCAGTTCGGCAAACAGCGAGGCGCGTGTCCCCTCCCGTTTGCGGAACGGGCGGTGATTCAAGCGCGTCAGCAGAGCGCGGACCGCTTCATTGACTTCTGCCAGTGAGCCGAAGCGCTGATGCCGGAGCGCGGCGACGATCCAGCGCTGGACCACTTGCACACCGACTTCTACTTTGGCCTTGTCGCGTGGTTTGTAGGGCCGCGTGGGCAAGACCGCCACGCCGTAGTGCTGCGCCATCTCGTGGTAGGTGCGGTTCAGATCCGGTTCATACCGGCAAGCGCGATCGACACCCGTACGCGGATTATCGGGAACGACCAGTTGCGGGACGCCCTCGAAAAATTCAAAGGCACGGACATGGGCCTCGATCCAACCGGGCAGATCCTGATGGGCTGTGGCGTAAGCAAAGGTGTAGTTGGAAGCGCCCAGCACCGCCACAAACACCGAAGCCGCTTCCGCCGCACCGGTCCCTGCCAAAGTCAGCGGAATCTTGGCTCCGGCCCAGTCGACAAACAGCTTCTCGCCCGCCCGGTGTTCCTGCCGCAAAACGACATCCTGGGTTTGCTGCCAGCGGCGGTAGAGATCGCAAAAGCGACTGTAGCCGTAGCCGCCCGGCTGCTGGGCGCGATACTCCTCCCAGAGCAGTTGCAGCGTGAGATGCGGATGCTTGCGCAGCTCAGTTTCTAGAACAACAAAATCTGGAGCTGGCCGACTCACAGGACCCGTGGGACGTCCGCCTCGATTCCCAAACAACAACTGTTCCAACCGGATGTTGTCCCAGTCGGGCGACAAAGGCCAACCGACGCCGCTCGCGGCAAAGCGCTCCAGGTAACGATGCACCGTGGCTTGACCGATCTGGCAGCTGCGGGCAATCTGGCTTTGCCCGAGTTCCAGGTCATAGTGCAGCCGTAATATCTCTTTAATCTTTCGCATGGACACCCTTTCTTGGGCCACGAACTCTCCTCCACACTTAATGGAGAAGCGTTCGTCCCCGGTTGTCCAGCGTCACTCGCCCAAGATGAAGTTTTCTTTAGAAAACCATTCCGACATGTGAATAGCGATTCCGACGCGGTGAGTTTTTCTATTCACCTTTTATCGGAATGACATATTCACATCCCCGGAACGGCTATTCACAATAAATCGGAACAACCTATTCACATGGCTCGGAATCCGCACCCAGCGACACAGAAGGCTTTGAGTTAGCTGTTCATCACAAACGCTCCCCGAGGTTAGTCGATACATCAGGTGCGTTGACCATCTTACTGGTGCATGGTGCTACCTACTCCTCGGAAAGCCTTTACGGTATTCCCTTGGGCGGCCATTCAGTTCTGGACATCTTGGCTGCTTATGGATTCGATGTCTACGCTCTCGATGTGCGGAGTTACGGTAGATCCACAAGGCTACCGGAAATGTCGCTTCCGTCCGAAGCGCATTCGCCGCTGGTGCGAACGGAAACGGCTATCCGTGACCTGAGCGCGGCGGTTGAATACATCTTGAAGCGGAAAACGATCGAGCGACTAAACTTGTTTGCCATGTCTTGGGGAGGCACGATTGCAGGAGCTTACACAAGCCGCAACAACGCTAAAGTTCATAAGTTAGCGATGCTGGCTCCTCAGTGGATCAGCAATCATCCTCCCCGCATCGATGGAGGCGGCCCCCTCCACGCTTATCGCACCGTGACACCTTCGGCAGCCCTGAAGAATTGGCTGGCGGGAGTTCCTGAAGAGAAGCAAGCCGATTTGATTCCACAGGGATGGTTTGATAAGTGGGTCAAGGTTACACTGGCAAGCGGAAGAAAGCAATACGATCTGCCTGACTCAATACGGGTACCCGCCGGGGCGGTCCTCGACGTGAGAGAGTACTGGGCTACCGGAAAGCCGCTTTACGACCCCGGCGAGATCACCGTGCCGGTTCTCCTGTTGCATCCAGAGTGGGACCAGGACGTGCCAATCAGGCTTGCACTGGAATACTTCGGACAGCTTCGTTCAGCTAAGTACAAGCGATGGGTAGAGATCGGAGAAGGAACGCATTTGATTCTCCTGGAAAAGAATCGGAGGCAAATGCTGCACGCATTGCTTGATTTTCTCCTTGAAGATTACCTACCTGAAAGATGATTTCTCCGAGGCTTCCCTGTCAGCGGAACTCATTCAGCCCGGTCTATACCAGCGAATTGGGGTGGAAAATGCGCTCGTATTCGGCCACGTCCGCTGTGGAAGCGACAGATGAGGCAAAACCACTGGCGGTGCTGTGCTGCTTAATGCCAAGTCTTGCCGGACAACGAGGCGGGTCACCTTGATAGCCTCAGCACTAGATGGGACCGGTGAAACCGCCGGTTTGTGTTGACATCCTTAACACGGCCGACAGCCTCACGGCCACAACAGACACTCCCAATCAGGGTTTGAAGGGAATGCAGGTAATTTGGTCGTGACGTCTAATAAGCGCTCCAGCAATCCTTTCAGCGCAGCTACCGTCTTGGAGAACCGCTCGATAGTTCAACCGCAGCGTAGCCCGCGCGCGTTGATGGCTGCTGCTTCCACTCGCAAAGCGCGCTCACCTTTGGTTATCCCTCTTGACGGCAAGCTTGCTGCCTTACACTTGAATTGCGGTCTGACTTGCACGCGGGATGCAATCACTTCATGTATGACGGCCCGGGGTAGAGCTATTCGGTGCCGAGAATCCAACTGGTTGCGAAAACCTTCTTTTGTGCAGGCTAGAAC
>CAXUBB010000310.1:0-6539 GCA_964249105.1 uncultured Bryobacteraceae bacterium
AGTTATGAGGATCTGATCCGTGGTGAAATTGCGCTCTCTTAACACGCTTACTCGATTAGCCTTGCCGTCAGAACGACAAACAGGGCTAGATCACTATTGTCGACGTTGGCCTTACCCGCAACAACTTTCTGTCCTTCTCGTAAATCAACATCGGTTCTAATCGAGATATCAGATATTTGATATTGATGAACGTTTGCGTCGCCAGCAACAGAAATTGGAACAGTTGTCTTAAATAGAAAATTCCGGAGATGAATTATCGGCTTACCCTCTTCAGGAGAAACACTGGCCTCGTCATAACCAATACCATATCCGCTTGGCTGTGAGTAACTTCCAAGATTAGTCATGCTTTTCATCACGCCGTTGTTCCAGGCTTTTGCGCCCTCACTTGAACGCAGCAGCATAGAACTGAGTAGCTGGTAGTTCTTATACGGAAAGACCGCTCGCAATTGCTTGATTACTGGTACCATCGCTTCTGGTATTTGTCCGCCGGACAGAAGCTCCGCCTTATCGGAGCCGCCGATAACAGACACAATCAGTTCAACGTTCTTGGATTTGTGGAAAGTCAGCGCTGCGGCAGGCACATCCAGTTCGCGTATTGCTTGTTCCAAGGAAGCGACATAATTTGGATTGCCTTCGAGAACAATCACCTTTAATATATTATCGGCTCTAACTATGGCAGGCTCATTACCGCCATGAATTAATTCAGCTATCTTCTGAGGAAGAGCGTACTGGACCCGAACAACTTTCGTTATTACCTGCGAAAAAGCTGCTTCGGAGAAAAATAGAAAAGAAATGATCAGTGCAATTTTCATGGCTAGTGCTCGGTCTCCTCACTCGATTGCCAGAGAATGACGACATCTGGATCAGCAGTTGTCATTTTAATGACAGGCTCCCGGTCTGCTTGCGAAATAAGCGTAACAGCGCGGATACCTGCCTTTTGAGAACGCAAACGCCTTGAGCGGGAAGCTGCAACGGGAGTAAGCGGTATTTGTATCGTAGGTCCAGGAGGTATGCTTTCTGTGAGGACCGACGGAGCTGTTATGGGCTCGGTTTTTTGAACACTACGGGGCAGAATCAGTAACGCAAGCGCCGCCACTCCGGCTCCCCACCACGCCCAAGGCTTTACCCTGACTTGTTGCGGCTGCAACTTGGCCGCCAAACGTGTACGTACTTTGGAAAGCTCACCGGCTTCAGGATTCAGGAGCGCCGACATAGTAAAGCTTCGCGCCTCATGAAACTCGGATAAACGTTTCCGACAGTCGGCGCAACTTTGCAGGTGAACAGCTATCGCATGATGATCCTGAGGCACAGAATCTCCCCAGGCATACAGGGCCAACTGTTCCTCACAGATGTGTTTCACTGTTTTCGCCCTCCTAGTCGAGCTGTGACATAATTCTTCATTTTCGTTCGTCCGGTTGATAGCTGTGAGCGGACCGTTGTTTCTGAAGACCGTAAGATCTCGGCCACTTCCCCCGTCGAGCGCCCTTCAAGATCACGGAGAACGACTGCTTCGCGTTCACGCGGCGACAGTTCCCGCAACGCATCCAATACCATCCGATACTGCTGGGCCGCTGCCGCCGACTGCTCCGGATTCGGTAGCGCATCCGCCGCATCGGAGACAACGTCGAGAGACACATCCCGCTTGCCGCGCCGTAAAACATCCCGGCATACATTCACGGTTAAACGGTACAGCCAAGGCCCTAAATCCTTCTCCTCGTCAAAGCGGTCCAGCGTGCGGTGCAGCCGGATAAATACTTCCTGCGCGGCATCCTTGGCGTCTTCTCCCTGGAGCAGAATTCTTTGGGCCACGCGCAAAACCAGGCTTTCGTGCAGGTTCACGATCCGCTCAAACGAGGCCGCATCGCCAGCCTTGGCGTCCTTCACCAGTTGACGCAGGAGGTTTTGCTCCATTACAAAATGGCCCATCCAAGGAACTGCCATGCCGATCTGCCGCTCAGAAGCTCTCATTCCTTATACGCGACGGAGGGGGAAAGTGTTGAAGGAAATTACCGCTTCGTTGCCGTCCCGCTATAATCGATGGCTAATCATGCTCTCATTCGCAGACTGGCGCATCGCCGTTTTCACGCCCCTGTTGTTGTGCGTCACACTTCCGGCGCCAGGGGCGCAAAGCCCGGATCACCTGCTTCTGCGGGACCCCGCTGTAAGTAAAACTCAGATTTGTTTTGAATACGCCAACGATCTTTGGATCGTCAGCCGCGAAGGGGGCGAAGCTCGCCGTCTGACAACGAATTCAGGCCGCGAAGAGGCCGCCCATTTCTCCCCGGACGGTGCGCAAATCGCGTTCACCGGCGAGTACGAAGGCAATGTCGACGTCTATGTAGTGCCCGCTGCGGGTGGCGTTCCACGGCGGCTCACGTATCATCCCGGCCCGGATATTGCAGTCGGTTGGACTCCCGACGGCAAGCGTGTGCTCTTCAGTTCGCACCGCGATAGTTTTGCCGATAGCGGCCAGCTTTACACCATCGCGCTCGATGCCGCCAATGGCGACCCCCTGCCTATGCCCTTGCCGTTGCCTTTGGCCGAAGACGGGTCCTACTCCGCCGATGGCTCCCATATTGTGTATGAGCCTTTTTTTCACTGGCAGGAAGCCTGGAAGCGTTATCACGGCGGGCAATCCCTGAAACTCTGGATTGCCGATCTTCATGATTCGAACATTCTCCCAATCCCGCGCGAAAGCTCGAACGACTTCAATCCCATGTGGGTCGGCAACAAAATCTACTTTCTATCCGATCGCAACGGAAACGTGAGCCTTTGGTCCTACGATACCGGTTCCAGGAAAGTGAGTGAAGCCGTCAAGAATGACGGGCTCGATTTCAAATCCGCCTCCGCCACATCGGACGCGATCGTCTACGAACAGTTCGGAACGATTTATTTACTCGACCTCAAGTCCGGCAAGAGCCGTCGTGTCCCGATTACGGTCTCCGCCGATCTTGCTGAAGTGCGTCCGCGTTTCCAGAAAATCTCGAACACGATGATCGAGAACTCCGGCGTCTCTCCCACGGGCCAGCGTGCTGTGTTTGAAGCGCACGGCGAAATTTTGACGGTGCCCGCCGAACATGGCGACATTCGCAATCTCACCTCCACCACCGCTGTCGCGGAACGCGATCCCGCCTGGTCGCCCGATGGCAAGTCCATTGCTTATTTCTCTGACGAGTCCGGCGATTATGCTTTGCACATCCGCGCCCAGGACGGTCTTGGCTCCGTTACCAAAATCAATCTCGGCACACCGGCTTCCTTCTTCTACTCGCCGACTTGGTCGCCCGATAGCAAAAAGATCGCCTTTTTCGATAAGCGGCTTAATCTCTGGTACGTTGATCTCGATAAGCCCACTCCCGTACACGTTGATACCGATCTTTACGACAGTCCCAGCTATGATTTCCGCCCGCAATGGTCGCCCGACAGCAAGTGGCTGGCCTATGCCAGGCAATTGCACAATCATCTGCACGCTGTTTTCCTCCGCAGTCTTGCCGACGGCAAAAGCAGGCAAGCGACTGATGGACTCAGCGATGCCTACGCTCCGGCTTTCGACAAGAGCGGCAAATATCTCTACTTTCTCGCCAGCACCAATGTCGGTCTTGCGAACGGCTGGATCGACATGACCAGCATCGGACGCCCTGTCACCAGCGCTGTTTATGTGATGGTGCTGCGCAAGGGTCTGCCTTCGCCGCTGGTTCCCTTGAGCGACGACGAGAATAAGGATGCCGATAAGGCCAAAGATAAAGCCGCACCGTCGGAGAAAGACAAGAAAGCAGACTCAGCCGTCGCTAAAGACGAGAAGAAGGATACCCCGCCCGAGGTCCGCGTCGATTTCGACAATCTTGGCCAACGCATTCTCGCCGTACCCATTCCCGAAAAAAACTTCTTTGCAGTGACGCCCGGAAAAGAAAGGATTATTTATGTCCAGGAGCGCCCCATCGTCGAACTGCATCCCGGCCCACCGCAACTAATCGTCAGCAAATTCGACTTCAAAACACGCAAAACTGACACGATTGCCAGCGGCGTGACTACCTTTGTTCTTTCCGCGAACGGGGAAAAGGCGCTTTACCGCCAAGGCGAGCAATGGTTTATTACCGGAGCCGAAGCTCCTGTCAAACCCGGCGACGGCGCTCTCAAGATGGCTGAAATGGAGGTCTCCGTCGATCCCCGGGCCGAATGGAAACAGATGTACCGCGAAACTTGGCGCATCGAACGCGACTTCTTCTACGACCCTCATCTGCACGGCCTCGATCTCAAAACCGCAGAAAGTTTTTATGAGCCTTGGCTCGATCACCTCAGCAGCCGCAACGACCTTAATTATCTCTTTACTGAAATGCTCGGCAACATCAATGTGGGCCACATGTTTATCGCGGGCGGCACGCAACCTGAGATCCCGCATTTGAAAGTCGGACTCCTCGGCGCAGACTACAAAATAGAAACCGGTCACTATCGTTTCGCGAAGATTTATAACGGAGAAAACTGGAATCCGGAACTTCAGGCTCCTCTCACGCAACCTGGCGTGGACGTGCGGGAAGGGGAGTACCTGCTGGCCGTCCGGGGCCGCGAACTTCGCGCCGCCGACAATCTTTACAGCCTCTTTGAAGAAAGCGCCGGGAAACAAATCGTCCTGCGGGTCGGGCCCAACTCGGACGGCACCGGCGCTCGCGATGTCACGGTGGTGCCGGTCGATAACGAAGCGCCGCTCCGTCACCTCGCCTGGGTTGAAGACAACCGCCGCAAGGTGGACCAGCTCAGCAACGGCAAGCTTGCCTACGTTCATCTGCCCGATACAGCGCTCGGCGGCTACACCAGTTTCAATCGCTACTTTTTTGCCCAAATCGACAAACAGGGAGCAGTGCTCGACGAACGTTATAATCACGGCGGCGATATCGCCGACTACATTATCGAGTACCTCAGCCGCAGCCATCCCATGGGCATGATCGCCACCCGCGAAGGCGAAGACATCACCGACCCGACGCAGGCCATCTACGGCCCCAAGGTCATGATTATTAATCAATTCGCCGGTTCCGGCGGCGACGCGATGCCCTGGTACTTCCGCAAAGCGAAAGTTGGAACTCTGGTTGGTACCCGCACCTGGGGCGGTCTCGTCGGCATTGGTAACTATCCGAAACTGATGGACGGCGGCACAGTCACGGCCCCACGCTGGGCTTTTTATGGATTAAGCGGCGAATGGGAAGTTGAAAACCACGGCATTGCCCCGGATATTGAGGTCGAGCAAGATCCCAAGCTTTGCCGCGAAGGTCACGACCCTCAACTTGAACGAGCGGTAGCGGTTGCCTTACAGCAGCTCAAAGAGAAACCTCAGCCGACCTATAAGCGGCCTCCGTACCCCAACTATCATCCGACCTTCACCGGGATGTCTCAGTAGAGATCCGCTTCAGCTTGGCGAAGCATCCTTCATACTGGGGAGAATATGAATGACTCCCCTGTGATCTCCGTGGAAGGTCTTCATAAATCCTACGGCGCGGTGGAGGCGGTGCGCGGCATCGATCTCGAAGTGGGCGCCGGGGAGGTGTTCGGCCTGTTGGGGCCGAATGGAGCCGGAAAAACGACCACCATCGAAATTCTGGAAGGTTTGCGCCCGCGCACCAGCGGGACGGTCTCGGTCCTGGGCTTTGATCCCGCTATTCAGATGAACGAGGTCAAAGATAGAATTGGAGTCTGTTTGCAGGCGACGAACTTGCCGGACAAAATGAAGGTGTATGAAGCTCTGGAACTGTTCAGCGCATTCTATACACGAACGGCGGATCCCAACCGTATCCTCGACCGGCTTCAGTTATCGGAAAAGAAAAGCGCGTTCTATAAGTCGCTCTCCGGCGGTCAAAAGCAACGTGTGGCGCTCGGGTTGGCGCTGTTGAACGATCCCACGCTTTTGTTTCTGGACGAACCAACCACTGGTCTTGATCCGCAGGTCCGGCATGAGATTCACGGCGTCATTCAGGAATTGAAAGAGAATCGCCGTACTATCCTCATCACCACCCATTACATTGAAGAAGCCGAGCGGCTGTGCGACCGTGTCGCTATTATCGATGCCGGTAAAATCATTGAACTTGGCACTCCCCGCGAGATTCAAGGCCGTGTGCTTGGCCATACTCTGGTGGAAGTAAAAACCGATCGGCCCATGCCCTTCGGAAATCTGCCGGAAAAGATACGAGAGGAGAAGCACACAACCGGCGAGAATGGTTGCGTGTTGTCCGTTCAAAGCGAAACTCCTGCCGCTTTAATCGTGGATCTGGTGAAGTGGATCGATGCCGCAGGTTTGAAGCTGATCGATATTCATATGAAACGCCCCACGCTCGAAGACGTTTTCATTGAACTCACCGGAAAGAAGCTGCGCGAATCATGAAGCCGTACATCGCTCAAATCAGAAGCAACCTGCGGCTCATGGCGCGCGACCGTTCCGTGCTTTTCTTCAGCGTGCTGTTTCCGCTCGTTTTCTTCTTTATCTTCGCGCAAGCCTTTGACGCTGGCAAGAACGCCGGAGCCATGTCCCAGGTGATTGCGTCCGTGCTCATTATCGG
>CAXUBB010000311.1:0-6524 GCA_964249105.1 uncultured Bryobacteraceae bacterium
CATCGGCTCGGGCGGCGCCGGTCATTACGTCAAGATGGTGCATAACGGCATCGAGTACGGCGACATGCAGTTAATTTGCGAGGCATACCAGCTTTTGAAGGAAGGGCTGGGCCTCACGGCGGATGAGCTGCACGAAGTTTTTGCCGAGTGGAACAAGGGGGAGCTTGACAGCTTCCTGATCGAGATTACGGCGGAGATTCTGGCGAAAAAGGACGAGGAAGACGGCCAGCCGATGATTGACAAGATCCTTGATACAGCGGGCCAGAAGGGAACTGGCAAGTGGACGGCAGTGAGCGCGCTGGATCTGGGCATGCCGGTGACGCTGATTGGGGAGGCTGTGTTTTCACGCTGCCTGTCCGCCCTCAAAGACGAGCGGGTGGCTGCTTCACAGGTTCTAAACGGGCCGAAGCACGGCACGGACAACATCGACCGTAAAGTTTTTATTGAAGACGTGCGCCGCGCCCTATATTGCTCAAAGGTCATCTCCTACGCGCAAGGCTACATGCTGCTGCGCGAGGCCGGAAAAGAGCAGGGCTGGAACCTGAACATGGGCGGGATTGCGCTGATGTGGCGCGGCGGCTGTATCATCCGGAGCCATTTCTTGGGCGACATCAAAAGAGCCTATGATAAAAATCCGAAGCTGACGAATTTGCTGCTAGATGAATTCTTTAAAAAGATTCTGAATGATTATCAAGGTGCATGGCGTCATGCTGTTATCCATGCGATCGGGTTCGGCATACCCACTCCTGCATTCTCGACAGCGCTGGCGTTTTTTGATGGATACCGCACGGCGCGGCTGCCCGCGAATCTGCTACAGGCGCAGCGCGACTTTTTCGGCGCCCATACTTATGAGCGAGTGGACAAGCCGCGCGGCCAGTATTTTCACACCAACTGGACGGGACGCGGGGGCAGGGTGTCTTCGGGCACTTACAATGCTTAAGAATCGGAAGACGCGCGGATTATAACGACTGGAGAACAGAATGAATTACGGCTTGAATATACGAGGAGAAGGCGCGCTGGATTTCGTTTCGGTCGGCGCTTTGGTTCACCGGCTGGACCCCGGAATTATCCCGTTCCGCAAGGCCAAGGAGTGCCAGATTCACGTGAGCGGCGGCGAGTTCAACGTTGCCGCCAATCTGTCCAACTGTTTCGGCATGAAGACCGGAATCGCCTCGGCCATGGTGGACTACCCCATCGGCGATCTGGTGGCCGAGCAGGTTCGCGCCATGGGCGTCCAGCCCTTCTACAAACACTTTAAGAACGACGGCGTGGCGGGTCCGAATATCGCCGCGGTGTACAGCGACCGCGGCCAGGGTCCACGCGCTCCGGTCGTGTTCTATAACCGCGCCAACGAAGCAGGGGCGCTCCTGAAGCCCGGTGATTTCGATTGGAAGACCATCTTCGCGGGCGGCGTGCGCTGGTTTCATAGCGGCGGCATTTTCGCGGCTCTATCAGCGACCACCTCGGCGCTCATTGTGGAAGGCATGCAGGCGGCCAAGGAAGCCGGAGCTGTGATCTCCTTTGATTTGAACTATCGCGCCAAGTTGTGGAACGTGCTGGGCGGGCCGGAGAAGGCGGTAGAGACGCTGGCCGGAATCGTGAAATACGTTGATGTGCTGGTCGGCAATGAGGAAGACTTGCAGATGGGCCTGGGCATTCCGGGACCGGAAGTAGCGGCTAAATCGAAGCTCGATCCGAGCGCCTTCTTCAGCATGATGGATCATGTTCGCGGAAAGGTGCCGCAGATCAAAGTGGTAGCCACCACCCTGCGGGAGGTGCACTCGACAAATCGGCATAGCTGGAGCGCCGTCGCGTGGATCAACGGCCAGACCTACCAGGCGCCGACCATCGAATTGGATGTGTATGACCGTGTCGGCGGCGGCGATGGTTACGCCGCTGGCTTTTTCTACGGCTTGATGACGGGCGTGCCGGAGGAAGAGGCCGTCCGGCTCGGCTGGGCTCATGGAGCGCTCCTGACCTCATTCCCCGGCGACACCACCATGGCAACGCTCGATCAGGTGCGCCAAGTCGCCAAAGGCGGGTCCGCGCGTATTCAACGTTAGCCCCCTCAAATCTGAGTGGTAGTCCCTCTGTCCGAGAGAGGACACTTCTGGTGCTCGAAAGTCCGGTGCTATGATCTAGGCAGAAAGCACCATATACATGCGGACGCGCACCCGGTCTTGCATCTCCTCTCTCGGCATCCGGTCTCGTACAAGATCGATTTGTTGGTCCGTTGCGGGCCTCATTCTGTTAACCAGCCTCGCGTTGAGCGCGACTGCTTTTGCTTACCGGGAAGGTAAGCCGGACGACGCTCCCAAAACCGGCAAAGCCGCTGCCGATTCGAAGTCCGTTGATTTGCGCGTCAATAAGACGCTGGTTCTGATTAATGTGACTGTCACCGACCCGCTCAATCGTTTTGTGACAGGGCTGGAACGGGAGCACTTCCGGCTGTATGAAGACAAGGTGGAACAGCAGATCAGCGAATTTTCCAGCGAAGATGCGCCGATCTCGATCGGTTTGGTTTTTGATACCAGCGGCAGCATGGGATCGAAGCTGCAAAAGTCGCGGCAAGCGGCAGCGGAGTTCTTCAAAACCTCGAACCCGTCGGATGAGTTTTTTCTTGTGCAATTCAACGACCGGCCGGACCTTGCCGTCCCTTTTACGACGGATACCGATAAAATTCAGAGCACCTTGACTTTCACGCAGTCGAAAGGCCGCACGGCGCTGCTCGACAGCGTGTATTTAGCCATGCACGAGATGAAGAAAGCGCACAATCCGCGCAAAGCGCTCCTGATTATTTCGGATGGCGGTGATAACAGCAGCCGTTACACGGAAACGGAAATCAAGAACGCGGTGCGCGAGGCGGATGTGCAGATTTTTGCGATCGGCATTTTTGAATCGATGGGCAGCCGTGGACGCACGCCCGAGGAAGCAGCCGGTCCCGGCTTGCTGAATGAATTGGCTGAGCAGACGGGCGGCCGCGAATATGCGGTCGATAACGTGGCGGAGTTGCCGGACATTGCGGCTAAGATTGGAATTGAGCTTCGCAACGAGTACATTCTCGGCTATACCCCTAAAAATCGCGAACGCGACGGCAAGTACCGGCGAGTGCAAGTGAAGCTAAACCAGCCACGAGGGCTGCCGCCATTAAAAGCTTTCTTCCGCCTTGGATATTATGCGCCGACTCAGTAGTAAATTAAGCAAGCTATTTATTGTTTTCGCCTGCTTGCCTTGGCTCCCGACTGCCTCCGCGCAGTTCCGCTCCGATACTCGCCTGGTTGTGCTGCATGCCAGCGTTAATGATAAAAGGGGCAAACTGCTGACCAATCTTGGACAAAATGCTTTCAAGATTTTTGAGAATGGTCAACCGCAGGCCGTGAAAATTTTCCGGCGGGAAGACGTGCCTGTTTCGCTCGGGATCATTATTGACGACAGCGGCAGCATGATGAACAAACGCGCGCGCGTGGAAGCGGCCGCGGTGGCCATGGTGCGCGAATCAAACCCGCAGGATGAAGTGTTCATCGTGAATTTTAACGATGAAGCTTATTTGGACGTTCCGTTCACGAACGATATGCATAAGATGGAG
This sequence comes from uncultured Bryobacteraceae bacterium, assembly GCA_964249105.1. Classification (GTDB taxonomy): domain Bacteria; phylum Acidobacteriota; class Terriglobia; order Bryobacterales; family Bryobacteraceae; genus Bog-105. Next base: position 3,587 of record CAXUBB010000311.1, read on the forward strand.
CAAGGTTTGGCGCGTATCGATTCCCGTGGCGGCACAGCGATGCGGGACGCGGTCAGCATGTCGCTCGATTACACCGCGAAAGAAGCCAAGAAGGACAAGAAAGTACTGCTGATTATCACGGACGGCGCGGATAACGCCAGTGGTGTTTCGTTGGAGAAGGTCGTGGCGCGGGCAAACCAGAGCGATACGCTGGTTTACGCCATCGGTTTATTTACCGAGGAAGAAAAGCGCGAAGCATCAAAGGCAAAGCGCGCGTTAAACGAGTTGACGACCGCCACGGGCGGATTGGCCTTTTATCCCAAAGAAGTAAGCGATGTTCAATCTTTGGCCGTTGAGGTGGCGCATGATATCCGTAACCAGTACACGATTGCATACACGCCGACGGTTCAGGCTCTCGACGGCAGCTACCGCCAGATCAAGGTAACGGTGGACGCGCCGGGCAAGCCGACAGTGCGAACTCGTTCCGGCTACTATGCAACGCGGGACATGGCGGACAACAATCGCGCCTCGTCGGGTTTGGCAAGCGCCGCGTCGGCTGCTCATCCTTGATGCTGAGGTTCCTTTGGATTGCCACACGAGGATATCGTCTGCGGCCCTGGGACTCTCCTTATCTGCGCTGGAGAATTGAGACATACTCCGGTATTCCCGCCGAAAGCATAAACCGACAGATCTTTTTCGGGTTCATCCGGCGGGAGTGGAGAAGTCTTTTTCAATACCTGCTGTGGGTCCGCCGCATGCAGCGGTTGTATTTCCGATAGCTTTACTTAAAAAATTAGAGTAGTGCCAAGCCGCCGGTCGTGGCCTCACTTCGTTTTGGAGCGCGGCCAGCGTGATTCAACACTCCAGGTGAAACGCGGAGACGCAATCATCAACCGCTTCCAAATTTTTCAGGTACTCACAGCCAAGAAACGAGAACAGGCGTAAAGAAATCCTCCTGACAATAACGCCAGGAGGATCATATGGCAAAGGTTTTAATGAACGGCTTATTGCGCCGGTGCGTTCGAGGGATCGCCATGAGCGGCCCTGCCGCGAGGCCCCCATGTGTTACTGGCGTCTTTCACCGTATAATCGGATGGCACCTGAAACAGAGCGGCGGAGGGTTCAGCGCGTTGAATGTTTGTCAGGGAGTAAGTGGATTGACCCATGCGCAGATCACTGCGCGTGGCCAGAACCGGTATCTGCAGATCAGGCGAATACCAGGTCTCGCTAGTAGACACGATAGGCTGTGCGTTGCCCATGGCTCCGGCTGGAATGGTATGAGTCACGCGCTTGCCTTGTGCGCTGATGCCGCCAATGTTCTGAGTGCCCAAATCACTGGCGGCAAAGTTAGCCGAATCTTGTTGCGGCCCGAAGGACTGCCTGTCTTGGTGCGTTTTACCGCTTGATGTTGCGCCTGCCGGAGGAGTTTTAAGAACTCGCCGCGTGGCTGTTTTCGTGGACGAATTCAGATTATAGACATAGCCGGCCACCGGATCACTGATAAAGGTGATCGTAACGGGACCATTGGCAGCGAAAGGACCGCCGGTGATCGTCTCCTGGGAGTACGTGCGTCCCTGGCTATCACGAGCCACGTGACCATTAGTCGTTCGGGTAATGGTATTGCCGTCAGTTAAGGTCTGTACTGATTGATTGCTGACGTCGGCTGAGTACGGCGCGCCCGTGATGACCTTGGCCCTGCCGCCGAATCCTCCATGACCGAAAGGACCCGCGCCCATCATGCCGCCCCCTGGCAGCGGAGGCGGTCCTCCATCCTGAGCGTAGAGAACCGCAGTAATCAGGAGCGCGGCTCCTCTTGCTAATTTTCTTTGTTTTTTCATCTATCTTCTCCTGGTTTGCAAAACCCCAAATCTCTCAAAACGCTTTAATCGGAAGGGAGGACGTGTACGCCCAAGGGCTGTCCATCCAGTCCGAGTAAAACATCCGCCAGCACAGCACGGTCGGGCGTCGATATGCGAGTTCCCACCGGCTCAAGGTAGATTCCCGCGTCCGCCAGCGACGAAACAGGCACCTGCATTTGCACAATGCGCGGACTGCTTAAAGGCAGATCCGGATTGGAATACGGCAAAGCAACAAATGTTTCTCCGTCTACTTCAAAAGCGGACATCGCTTGAGAAACGCCCGTCTCTATCGGCGTTGACTTCGCTCCTTTTCTCCAGTGCGGAACCAGCAGCACTCCCAGCGTCAGCATGGCGGCAACCGTCAGTCCCCAGCCGGTCCGCCCTATGTTCCAGGGTCGTTCGGTTTTCTGTGTTTTGTTTTCGATGCTGTCCAGCGCCTGAGCCAATTGCTGGCGTTCCCATACGGAGTGCGCCGGATGCAGCGAGGAAACGAATGAATCAAAATGATTGCTCACATGGCGCAACTGCCCGAATCGCTCGCGGCAGCGCGCGCAGCCAGTGAGATGATTTTCGACGGACAGAATCTCTTCGCCGGTTAATTCATCATCCAGCGACCGGATGAGCATCTCGTTCGGAAGGTGCTGATCTCCTGTGTAATCCGGCAAAATCATATCAATTCCTTTAATTTTTCAAGACCGCGACCTACATTTTCACCCACCGTCGAAACCGAGATGTTGAGCGCCTTCGCAATTTCACGATACTTCATTCCTTGCGCCCGTAAAGTAAGGCACTCGCGCTGCGCGACGCTTAGTTGGTCGAGCGCCTCCCGAAAGCGCCTGATCCGCTCAGCCGCAAGCAGACGCTCCTCCGCTGAAGCAGCGTTGGCGGGAAGATCTCCCGTGATGGTGACATCGGAGAGAAAATCCGTTTTGCCGGCGCGAAAAGAACTCCGCCAATTCTGCGCCAGATTATGAGCAACCCGGTACAGCCAGGCGCGCAGGTTGACTTGATCACCGCCGTTCAGCAGGTGCTGGTGCAATTTCAGAAACGCTTCCTGGATAATTTCACGGCCTGTTTCCGCTTCCACGCCGAGAAGCGAA
>CAXUBB010000312.1:0-6518 GCA_964249105.1 uncultured Bryobacteraceae bacterium
CTGTGCGACCAGGCGCCAGGAGCGCCACTCCCGAGGTGACAAGCATGGGGCGCTCGGAGCCTTCGAGCGCGGAGCCGAGAGTCTCGATGGCGCGCTTGTCCAGCTCGCAGTTCTCTACGAACTTCGAGAAGTCGTGGTTGAAGGCCGTGTGAATCACGCCATCCGATATGGCTGCTCCACCGCGCAGGCTGTCCAAATCTTCCAGACCACCGGGATGCACCTCCGCGCCCGCAGCGGTAAGTGATTTGGCTCCCGCTTCGGAGCGCGCAAGGCCAAGCACCTGATGACCTGCATTGATAAGTTCTTGAACGACGGCAGAACCGACAAAGCCGGTAGCGCCGGTGACGAAAACACGCACAATAATTTCTCCTTTTCCATGTACTGCACTTGCGGCCCTGGAACAGGCAATTGAACTTTGGCCGCCATCCGTTAGCCCGGTTTTGCCCCCACGTTCCCCGCGCTACTCAACGCCCGTTCCAGAGCCTGTCGATAGGGCAGAGGCGGCCGAGGCAGGATTGCGCGTATCGGCATGGGATCGCCATTCAAATCGGTCTGAAGGCCATCGAGAACGCCTTTGATCGAGCCTTTCGGCAACTTGCCCGCGCGTTCGATGAGCGGCGCAAGCGCCCTGAGAAGAGTCCGCGGGACATCAATTTTGATGGGATGATGTCGGCCCAGGATCTCTGCCGTCATATCAATCATCTGGTTGTTTGTCAGCAGGTCATCGCAACCCACGTCGTAACGCTGGCCATACGCGCGAGGATCGTTCAGCACGCCCACGAGATAGTACACTAGGTCGTCAACGGCGATGTTCCGCATCTTCTGCCAGCCGCCGCCGAATAGGTTCATGCTTACCGGCCTCTTGGCTTGGCTTGCCATCATGTCGAAACCGCGTCCGCCCACGCCGACGATCTGGCCAGGCCGGATGACGGTCACATCCAGGCCGCTATCCAGCAAAAACTGTTCGGTCTTCCAGCGCTCGCGTACCCACGTGTTTGATGCATCAGGCGCGATCCCCAGGGATGTAACGTAAATCAGGCGACGCGCGTCGTGCGTCCGGCAAGCCTTTACGATGTTTCGCAGCCCATTCATCTCAATTTCCATAAAGCCCTGACCCGCCGTATCGGCATGTTGAGGCGAGAGCGTATGGACGGAAATGTAGGCCGCCTGGACGGACTCCATAGCCTGCTGCATCGACGCGAGATCTGAAATGTCACCCCCGACAATTTCGCAGCCGGCCTCCGCCAAATCCCCAACCCGAGACGGATGACGCGCCAGACAGCGGACAGCGTATCCGTCCGTCAGGAGCGCTCGGGCGATATGCTTCCCGAGAAAGCCCGATGCTCCGATGACAAGAATTCTTCTCATAAGCGACCACGTCCCACCGGCGTGACCCTCATTCGGAGTCTCGCTACTTCTGACGATAGGAGATTTAGGAGTTACAATCTATGCTGTTGAGTCCGTAGTTTTGGCTCATTCGTCCGAAGATCGATCTATGGACCCGCTTTCAGACGTGCTCTCGATTCTAAAACCCAGCAGTTACCGGTGCGGCGGCTTCGATGTAGGGGGAGAACTGTCTGTTCAGTTCGGCCGGCACGAGGGCATCAAGTGCTACTCCCTGGTATCCGGCGAGTGCTGGCTGGCGGTGGAGGGCATTTCTGATGCGGTGCGCTTGCAGGCTGGCGATTGCTTTCTACTGCCGCGAGGACTTCCGTTTCGGTTGGCAACCGATCTGACGTTGACTCCTACTGACGCGCTCACGTTTGCTGCGATGGCACGGAATGGAAGCATCGTCACTATCAACGGAGGCGGTGATTGTCTCATGGTAGGCGGCCACTTTGTCCTGACGGGCAGTCCTGCCAGCATTCTCTTAGCGGTACTACCGCCGATCGTTCACCTTCGCTCAGAATCCGACAAGGCGGAGTTGCGCTGGTCTCTGGATCGAATGAGGCAGGAGATTCGTGAGGAACGGCCCGGCGCAGTTCTGGTTGTGCAACAACTTGCCTACATGATGCTGGTTCAGGCCCTGCGACTGCATCTGACGGAAGGGCTGAGAGGCGGCGTGGGATGGCTTTTCGCCTTGGCGAACCAGCAGATGAACGCGGCCATTACCTCGATGCATGACGATCCGGCGCATCGCTGGACGCTGCAGGAATTGGCGGAGCGCGCCGGCATGTCGCGTTCGATCTTTGCCCTGAAGTTCAAAGAGTTGGTAGGAACATCGCCCCTGGAATACCTGACGCGCTGGCGCATGATGCTGGCCGGGGACAGACTGAGAAATACGGGCGATCCTGTTTCCATCATTGCTCTGTCTCTGGGTTACGAATCGGAGAGCGCTTTCAGCAAAGCTTTCAAGAGGATCATGGGTTATTCACCACGGCAATATAGCCGTGGCGGTAAAGCGAGTTCGGCTCCCCAAGTCCATGAAGAAGAGGCCCTCATGGATCGGCGCGAACTCGTCGCAGGCTGATCGCCGCCATTCGCTTTCTGTATGCCAAGACGCTCAAGCGCCGGGATCACTCCCCGCCAGTGCTTTTTATTTTACTTCTCAGGCGTGACATATCCGTTCACACCTGCGATAATCTTAAATTTGGGGAGGAACCATGCAGCGATAAAGGTCGAACCGACGAAGGTTGTTGATGCTACGCATTTTGTAGGAAAAGGAAGGATGCGCGAGGAAGTGCGGCAGGATTCGACAAGGAAGGTCGTTCGGTACAATCTTGCTTTCATCGATCACCACAAGTGCCGGAAAGATAATGGTCGCGTTCTCGGCTACGATTCGGCACATGGCTACCACCACCGGCACTGGATGGGCATGGTGGAAGCTATCGAGTTCCCCGGCTACGAAGAGCTAGTGACACGCTTCTGCGAGGAAGTAGCTGCATTGTGCAAGAAAGGCAAGATATGAAGAAAGTAACGATTCACACGGATGGCTTTGAAGGGTTCCGTAAACGTTCACTTGAACGTGCTCGCAAACTAGATCGAGGTGAGTTAATTGAGCCGGAGCACAGCATCACCCTCGGGCCATCGGCCATGAAGGTGCTCACTGACGGCAGAATACGTGTGTTCAAATGTGTCAGGGCAAAGAACGAAATCAGCATCCCATTACTTGCGACGACTCTCAAGCGTCCTCGCGAGGCTGTTAGCCGCGACGTAACGGCACTGAGGAAGATCGGACTTGTAGACGTTAAGCCCGTGGCCAACCCCGGCCACGGTCGCATCTCCATGGTCACGCCGCTCGCGCGTAAAGTTCTGGTCGAGGTTTAGAAAATGACGCGTGTCTTCCTCGCCTATTTGGCGACCCGTTGACTGCCCTTAGGCAGGTATTTTGCCCTGACGGGCCGCCATGCCGGCATTCTCTTACCTATCGGCTAGCTCAGGACAGCAGGTTTTAATACTTCCTCGCACCACTGTCGAAAGCTTGTTGGAGTCGTGTTCTCGGGTGTTCTCGGTTCGATGTTGTCGAGGCCGTTGTCCTTGGCGGCATACATCTCCACCAGACCCTGCGCGAACTCCTCGCTCGCGCCGAACTTTATCAGTTGGGCCTTGTAGGCCTCCCCAGGGACAGACTGGAAGCGAATCGGCTTTCCGAGCACGTCCGTCATGATGGCCGCCATATCGTCGAAGGACAGATCCTCCGGCCCAAGCACCGCGAGCCCGCCCTGGCCCGTCCAGGAACGGTCGAGCAGAAGCCGGGCGCCGCTCGCCGCGATGTCCCGTGTCGCTACCTGGGGGGCCTTCACGTCCGGACGACTGGGAGAGAAGAACAGGCCCTGATGTTTGAGCGGGTCAATCTGTCTCAGCATGTTTTCCATGAAACCAGGACACCATAGAGCGCGAAAATCCACTCCCGTACGCTCGATCTCCGCGTCTTTTGCAAAGGCTGCTGTAACCGGGCCGGCCTGGACCGCCACCCCGCGTCCCATGCCTGAAACCGTGACGACGCGTTTCACTCCCTGACTCCTGAGGGCGCGGCACGCGGGACGCGTGAACTGGAGATAATATTCCACGTCATCCTTCGGGGTAAAGGAAGGAGGCACCACCAAGAACAGGCTTTCCGCACCCTCAAGAGCGCGCATCAGCACATCTTCGTCATCGCTTGAGCCTTGCACGACCTCCACCTTGTCCCGGATTTCCGGAGCGAGTTTAGCTGGATCACGCGCAATGACACGCACCGCCTCGTTGGCGGCAAGAAGGTTTTTGACCACCTGGGACCCGATATTCCCGGTGGGCGTTGTGACAACGATCATAAATGGCTATCTCCTCTCAGATGAGTTATAAAGTAAACTATACTGTACCGTTTACTTGGTGTCAAGCGGGAGATAACGAAAATAGGGACTATGGCAAGACGAGGCGAACAACTCCGGGAGCACATCCTTTATGTCGCCAAAGACGTTTTCCTCGAAATGGGTTTTGAGCGGGCGTCGATGGATGCGGTTGCCAGCCGTGCGGAAACTTCAAAACGCTCCTTGTACGCCCACTTTGAAAGCAAGGAGAGGCTATTTCTTGCAGTCGTTGAGCTGGTGCGGGGACTCTTTCTCAGCAGGCTCAAAATGCCTGGCGACTACTCAGAGAAGCCGGCGGAGGCCCTGGTGATGTTCTGCGGCCGGTATCTCGAAGCGCTCCTGTACGCCCCCTCGATCCGAATGTGTCGCTTGAGCATTGCCGAGGCCGCAAGATTCCCGGAGGGTTCCGCTCAATATTTTGATGTGCTTTTCTCTACCGTCTACGAACGTTTAAGCGGCTACCTGAAAGGAGCGTTCGGGTTATCAGCGAAGGTAAGCGCAGAAGCGGCGCAGAGACTTCTCGGTCAGGTCCTTTACCCGCGATTCCCGCGCGCGCTGTTCGGCATGGACGAGTTGGCTGAACGTTTCGATGGCGATGCGGTAGCAGCGGATTTCGATCTGAAGCCGGTTCGCAAAGCAGTGAGGAGCTTGATCGAGTCTCTAGGCCATCAGTAGAGTTCGGAGCGCGCCTGGCGGGAAGCACGCCGCCAGACCAGCATTCCCAGCAACCCGCCGCCGAGCAGGGCAAGCGTGCTGGGCTCCGGCGTCGCCGATACGCCGCCACTGACATAGTCCAACGTGGTATTGGCGGTAGCGACCGCAGCGCCGTAATCGATGGGACCAGCGCCGGTCCCGCTGAGGTCACCGTTGCTCCAGAAGTCGACTACTCTGCCGCCGCCGATATTGAAGAGCAGTCCGTAAACATCGAGAAATCCGCCCTGTAACGGGTAGTCGGAGCCGGTTTGCGGCGAGCCGCCGGGATAGAAAAGGTTGTCATAGGTCAGAAAACCGTTGCTATCCGAGGGCAGTCCCGCTGTTACCGCGAACCGGCTGAAATCGTTCGGCGCCAGCAAGTTGGTGGGTTCCGGCATATCGCGCGTGATGGGCACGAGCGAACCAATGGGCGCGTTGACGATGTTGAGGCCGTTATTCGAGTCAGAGAAGGTACCGCTAATTCCGGTGACCTCAAAGGCCTGGGGATACTTCGCGTCCGTAGCCGCGCCATAAGTCAACTGGACCGTGCCGCTGACCCCGGTGCCCGTGAAGCTGAAATTAAAGGTACTGGCGTCTGCTTGCCAAGGGAGCGACGCCGCGAAGAGCAGCGTCGCCGAAACTACAAATTTTTTTCTCACTATTATGAATGCTCCTGTCTATTAAAAGCTCCGTTTTCACCTGGTAACGGCTCTATTCATGGCAGCCAGATTTACCGAGGAGCAGAGCAACCGCGCTTCGACGACCTGGTCGCAAGCGCCAAAAAATTATAGCAATCCGAACGCAGCACGGATTTTAGCCCGCTGCCGAAGCAAGCCCCAGCCGAGGCAGCCCAGCGCGAATAAATAAAGGGCGCTGGGTTCCGGAACGGGAGTGAAATCAACCGTGAACACTCTATTGCCTCCATTAAGATCGTTGGTGACTCCGACGATCTCGTTCCGGTTATTAATTCCGGTCAAATATGTATTACGCGCTCCGGGCGCATCAAAGGTGTAACTCGTGTCTCCCAGCCGCGCGAACCCATGTGACGCATTCGTGGCTAAGTCTCCGTAAGAACCAACAATAATGCTGGCATTATTGATATCCGCCGGACTCTGATTGGTAAATGTTGCCATATCGCCGTTCGGCATTCGAAGAAACCCGCTGATTGTTACTCCCGCGAAATAGCCCACGATTTGATCGGAATCGTTGATACCTGTCGCATAGGTGCTCAAGGGCGCGCCCGGCACGCTGAAAGTGCTTAGCTGGCCATTCACGATGGAAAATCCCGTGCCTGAACTTCCCAAAACGCTATACGCGCCGGCAACATCGCCTTTGTTATTGATTGCATTTGCCAGTGTGTCCAAAGCATTCAGGTTTATGGGTGAAAAGACGCCATTCAAATAAGTAAACCCCTGCAGCTTACTACCTGCAAGAGAGTAGCCAACCAACTCATCACTATTATTCAATCCTTTAACTGTGGGGTCACTGCCGCCAGGATACGTGATGAGCGAAGGGCTGGCGCTGCCATGAGGCAGCAGG
>CAXUBB010000313.1:0-6506 GCA_964249105.1 uncultured Bryobacteraceae bacterium
TCCCGCAACTCGCTATTCCGCTATCCTTCCGTTGCCGCCCAGCATCGACGAAATGCTCTTCGCCGGTTTTCTGCGCGGCAAAGCGGTCGAGAGGGTGAAGTGTGAAACCTGCGACATTGAAGTACCCGCGAACTCCGAAATCGTGCTCGAAGGCTATCTCAACTTAGGAGAACTCCGTCGCGAGGGACCTTTTGGCGATCACACCGGCTTTTACTCGCTGGATGATGATTACCCCGTCTTCCATATTGAATGCATAACGCACCGCAAGAACCCTCTTTACGCCGCCACAATTGTCGGGCCGCCGCCTATGGAAGACTTCTATATGGGTAAATCTATTGAGCGGATCTTCCTGCCGCTCATGCGCATGCAACTACCGGAAGTGCGCGACATCTGCATGCCTGCCGAAGGCGTGTTTCACAACCTGATTCTTGTCTCGATCCGCAAATCCTATCCCGGCCAGGCGCGCAAAGTCATGCACGCCATTTGGGGGCTTGGACAAGCCATGTTCAGCAAGTGCATTGTGATTGTGGATGAGGACGTGGATGTCCAGAATGTTTCGGAGGTCGCCTGGCAAGCGCTGAACAACATCGATCCACAGCGTGATATTGAGTTTGTCACCGGCCCTGTCGATTCGCTGGACCACTCCAGCCGTTTGCCGAACTTCGGCTCCAAAATGGGCGTGGACGCCACCACCAAATGGCCTTCCGAAGGATTTACGCGGCGCTGGCCCAACGTCATTCGCATGTCGCCGGAAGTGGTCCGCCGCGTGGACGAACTCTGGAAACGCGCTGGGCTCAAATAGGTAACCCGTTATAAATCAACACTCAAATCTTGAGTATTGCAACTAACTGAAACCAGAGTTATCATTCCGCCATAGAGGAAATTGCGCCGTGCTGCGTACGCCGGCGCTTAAAAAAGGGCCTGAACCACAAGGTTCACCAACCGCGGCTTGCCAGGGAGCAGGCCGTTTTCGGAATGAAAGGAGCGATGCCTTTCCATGAATCTGACATACAATCTGATTCTCTGCTTGGTTCTTCTCTGCGCCACTGTCGGTATGTTCCTGTACCGCCGCTGGCTCGAAAATCACGGTGATCATTACATCCACCTTCGCAACGACCCCCATGATTCGACTATCATCGACACGCAGGCGGCGATGTGTAAACGGTGTGAAACGGTTGACAAGATCAAGACTGCGATGCTGGCGGCAACGATCCTCTACGGCGTCATCATCGCGGGTTATGCTTCCTATTTAGCTTGGAATCGAGCGGGGCTGTAAGCCAAGCCGATAGGAGATTAATCAGACAAGTGAGCCGTTACAGGCACGGGCCGGTATTCGGGTTGTGCTGCCTTCTGTTCCGAAGCTTCTCGCATTCGACTGTAAACGACACGCAGAATGGCAAGAACGGGAACGGAGAAAAACATTCCCGGAATACCTGCCAGTGCTTCGCCGGCTAGCACGCCAAAGAGCACCAGAAGCGGGTGCAGTTCTATCCCCGAGCTCATCAGATACGGATTCAGCACATAATCCTGCAAGATCCGAAAAACGCCCCAAAAGATCACAATCCAGAGAAGTCCGCCGGACCCTGTCACAATGCAGACAATCAGCACAATAACCAGGGCGGCCGCCGGTCCAACTACAGGAATAAATTCCAGCAACGCTGATACTCCCGCCAGCAGGAGATCATAGGGATAACGCATGGCGCTCAGGAAAACGGCCCAGGCGGCAAAGGAGGCAATAGCCAGCAGCACCAGGGCGCGGATGTAATTGCGAAGCACGGAATGAATATCACGCAGAATTGTGCTGAACATTCGCCGGTCCTGGCGGTCGGAGATGTTGCCTACCAGAGCTTGCTGGATGGCCCGCGCATCTTTTAGAAAGAAAAATGCCAGTATGGGCACCAAAACGATAGGAAGGAGAGCGCTCAGTCCGGATAGCAACTTAGCCCCGGCTTCCTGCAAAAATGGCACTACCCTCGATTCCAGGTTAGTGGCGGCTCGACTGAGCACGGGAATGACTTGCGCCCGCATCGGTTCCAGAAAATGAGGAAGCGGCAGTTTAGCCACTGTGCCGCCAGTCACCAGGCTGGGCAGGTGTGTTGTTAATTGGAGGGCCTGCGCCGCTAGGGCAGGAACGAGCTGAAAGCCAAGCAGCACCAGGACCCCCACCAGCGCGCAATAAACAATAGCCAATGCCAGTCCCCGCCGCCGCTTAATGAAGCGTTCCGTCAAACCCACTACCGGGTACAGCATGTAAGCGAAGAAAATGGCGGCCGCAAAGAGCACAAGCGTTGTGCGGATATACCAAACCACCAGCAACAGCAATACGAACAAAAACACCGTCCAGGCGACTTTCAGCGCCCGGTTATCAATCCCCATCATGGCTGTTAGACTAACAAGCAGCGTAGGGATTTTCGCTTTTTCTTAGAAAGGTATCGATAAAGCACTTGGATGCAGGGTTCCGTGCGTGAAATGCGGCGCTTGGCCGATGAACTGCATGAACTGGAGAACCGGTTACGGGAAGGCGGCGGCGCAAAAAAGATTGAAAAGCAGCATAAAGAAGGCAAACTCACTGCTCGTGAGCGCATCGATAGCTTAATTGATGAAGGCTCGCGTTTTGAAGAAATCGGGCTGCTGATTGCCTATGATCGGTACGACGGCCAGGCTCCTGCCGCAGGCGTAGTGACGGGACTGGCTGAAATCGAGAACCGGCCGGCCGTCATTGTAGCTAATGATGCCACGGTGAAAGCAGGTGCCTGGTGGCCGGAAACCATCACTAAGATTCTGCGGGCGCAGGAGATTGCCATGCGCAATCGGGCACCGATTGTTTATCTGGTCGATTCCGCCGGAGTAAACCTGCCGCTACAGGATGGCATTTTCCCAGGTCAATACGGCGCGGCGCGCATCTTTTATTACAACTCTCTGATGAGGCGGCGTCTGCGTATCCCGCAAATTGCGGCAGTGATGGGGCCTTGTATCGCCGGCGGCGCTTACCTGCCGGCTTTGAGCGATGTTGTGCTGATGGTGGAGCGAACCAGCTTCATGGGACTGGGCGGCCCCAATCTGGTGAAAGGAGCAGTTGGGCAGGTCACCGATGCCGAAACGCTCGGCGGCGCGAAAATGCACACGCATGTCAGCGGCGTGGCTCACTACCGCGCAGCCAACGACCATGAGTGCCTCCAACTGATTCGCCAGCACTTCCGGCATATGCCTGAGCCGCTGCCGCCGCCAACCGGCGCGACTCCGCCGCGTTTCGATCCGCAAGGACTTTATGACATTCTGCCGGGAGATCACCGACTGCCTTACCGTACCGAAGATCTGCTGGAGCGCATTCTCGATCGTGACGGCTTCCTCGAGTTTCAAGCCGATTACGCGCCGGAATTTCTGTGCGCCTCGGCGCGTCTGAACGGACGCGCTATTGGCGTGATCGCGAACCGTCGCGGCTTCCTGAAAACCCATACCGGCCCCAGAATCGGCGGCATCGTGTACACCGAATCCGCCCGCAAGGTGGCGTACTTTGTGGAAAACGCGGAGCGCAACCGCTTGCCGCTGTTGTATGTGCAGGATGTGTCCGGTTTTATGGTGGGCGTTGACGCGGAAACAGAAGGAATTATTCGAGCGGGCGCGGAAATGGTGGAGACCATGGCGGTTGCTACTGTTCCCAAGATCATCCTGACCGTGAATCACGCCAGCGGCGCCGGTTACTATGCCATGGCGGGCCAAGGCTTCGACCCGAACTTCACTTTTAGTTGGCCCACCGCGCGGATTGGAGTCATGGAGGGAGACTCAGCAATAGGAGCTATCTATGGCCCGGAACTCGATAAGTTAAAAGCGGCGGGCTTGCCTGTAGGCCCCGAACTGGAAGCGAAGATCGCCGGGACGCGGGCTGATTATGAGCGCTGGCTCGATGCGAAGTACGCCGCCGCCCGCGGCCATTGTGACGCCGTGATCGATCCGAAAGAAACCCGGAACACGCTCGACTTTGCCTTCAAGGTAGCTTGCGCTCACGGGCGCACGGAACATGTGCCGTTGCAATTACTCGACACGGAGGGGCGAACGAAGTAACCGGCTTCTTTTGATCGAAGTGTTTGATGTAGCATAGCTGCTGTTATGGAACTTCTGGTTGAGCAAAAACGCCGCGTTCTGAAACTGGTACTAAATCGTCCGGAGAAGCGCAACGCTCTCACTTCCGGCATGTGCTCCGCCATGGTGGATGCAGTGGAAAAAGCTCAGGAAGACGAGAATATCGGAGCGATTCTGTTTTGCGCTAACGGCCCGGTGTTCTGCGCCGGCATGGATCTGGACGAAGCCGCCGTGATGAATCACAATCAACTGTCCGCCATTCACGAGGACCTGTTCAGCCTCGGCGTCAGCTCGAAAAAACCGATTGTGGTTTCCGTGAACGGCGCGGCGCTCGGCGGCGGTCTTGGCTTGGTCGCGCAAGGCCATATTGTCGCTGCCTCTACAGGAGCGGCATTTGCCTTACCTGAAATTCATGTGGGCCTCTGGCCCTTTCTGGTGTATCGTTCGGTCGAGGCGGCTCTCGGGCCGCGTCGTACGCTCGAGCTCAGCCTCACTGGGCGTTTGTTTCACGCCCAGGATGCCCTGGAATGGGGCTTGGTGCAAAGCGTCTGCCACCCCGGCGAGGTTTCGAACCGGGCTAAAGGAATTGCGAATGATTTAGCGAAGGCCAGTCCGGCGGCGCTGCGTGCCGGTATGCAGTACGTCCATGAATCCCGCGAAAAATCCCGGAATGAATCGTTGGAAATCGCCAAATCTTTGCGTTGTTGTTTGATGGAGACGGATGATTTTAGAGAAGGGTACGAGGCCTTCAAACGGAAGCGTGAGCCTCACTGGCCGAGTATGCCGCCTGACTTTTATACTGGGCACCACAATGCTAATGGCGGTAGCGGGGGTAAAGGCTAACGGCCCCACGTTTTACAAAGATGTCTTGCCCATTTTGCAGTCGCACTGCCAGCGTTGCCATCGCGCCGGTGAAATGGCTCCCATGCCGCTCGAAACCTACCGACAGGTGAGGCCCTACGCGCGGGCTATTTTGGAGGTGACAGTCAGGAAAGTGATGCCGCCCTGGTTTGCCGACCCTTGCTGCGGCCACTTCTCCAACGACCCTTCTCTAAAAGCTGACCAGATCGCGACGCTTCGCGCCTGGGCTGACGCGAACGCTCCCGCAGGCAATTGGCAGGAAGCGCCCGAGCCGGTAGTCTGGACACGCGGCTGGAATATCGAGCGCCCCGATGTGGTTCTACAGATGCCGGTTCCAAAGCGCATACCGGCTTCGGGCGACGTGCCTTATCAATACGTCATCATTCCGACAAACTTCAAGGAAGACCGTTGGGCGCGCATGTCGGAGATCCGGCCCAGTAATCGCATGGTGGTGCATCATGCCGTCGCTTACATCCGCGATCCAAAATCGAACTGGCTGCGCGGCGCGCCGGTGGGAACTCCTTTCAGCGCGGACGATCTGAAGGATGCGTCGCTCCGGCGGGATGCCATGTGGACAACGAATGATATTTTGCTGGTCTATGCGCCTGGAAGCATGCCGGACCAATGGCCGGAAGGTTACGCGAAGCTGATTCCCGCCGGATCTGACATTGTGTTGCAGATGCACTATACGGCGCACGGCGCTCCGATGCAGGACCAGACGAGTATAGGGCTGGTCTTCTCCAAAACTCCGCCGAAAAAGCGCGTCCTCACCCTGCAACTGACGAATGACCGCTTTCTGATTCCGCCCGGCGACCCGGATCATCGCGTCGAAGTGCATGGCACACTGCCGAATGATGCACTGCTCCTGAGCTTTTTCCCGCATATGCACCTGCGCGGTAAATCATTCGAATACAACATCCTTGAAAAGGGAGCAAAGCCGCGCACGGTTCTCAAGATTCCGCATTACGATTTCTATTGGCAGCTCAGTTATCGTCTCGCTGAGCCGCTGCCATTGAAAGCCGGAACGACTCTACAGGCAATCGCCAGTTTCGATAATTCCCGCAACAACCCGCACAACCCCGACCCTGATTCGGCGGTGAAGTGGGGAGAACAAACCTGGGCGGAAATGATGGTCGGCTTCTTTGACGTAGCTGTCGATCCGGCTATCGATAAGCAACGCTTTTTCCTGCGTGCCCGACAATAAGAGATTACTTGCCCGGCATAAACTCTTCCAGCTCAAACGACTGCCGCACTACTGCCCGGATCTCATCAAGGGACTGCAAATCACCACTGCCCATCGCTTGCGTCAAGGCGTTTCCGGCGGCGGTGGCCTCGGCTGGTCCGGCAATCACGCGGCGTCCTGTGCGGTCCGCCGTGAGCTGATTCAGCAGTCGGTTGCGTGATCCGCCGCCTACGATATGGATGATCTCGATACTTTTCCCGGTTAACATTTCAAGCGTTTCCAGAACCTGCTTATAGCGTTCGGCAAGACTTTGAAGAATGACGCGTGTCATCGCGCCTGGATCTGGCGGAATTTCCTGTCCGGTTTCGCGGCAGTGCGCGGC
>CAXUBB010000314.1:0-6502 GCA_964249105.1 uncultured Bryobacteraceae bacterium
GGTGTTGCTTCAGGGGTCTTTCTATGAGGTTAGTCTCGCTTTGGTGGGAGTTGCCTCCCCGGCTTACTTCCAATAATAGGATATGATTTTACGGATGGCAAGCCTTTTCTCTACGAAAATCAAAATTTTTTTATTGAGTGTAATCAGTTTTGCTTTTAAGCATTCCTGCGGAGAAGGCTATTGACAGATATAACCATATTAGGATCAACAGGTTCCATTGGAACGAGCACGTTGGATGTGCTTCGGCAGCGTCCTGGTGAGTTTCGCGTTTTTGCCCTAGTAGCAGGTAAAAATACAGATTTGCTCGGCTCCCAAATTTTGGAATTTCGTCCACGAGTGGCTGTTGTGGCTGATCAGGAGGCACTAAACGCAGTGTCCGATTACATTCATTCACATGGTCTTCCACGAAGGGAGTGGCCCGAATTAGCGGCAGGGCCGCAAGCGCGGGTGCAAGCTTCGGTTGCCGCCGAGGTTGGGTTTGTTATGTCAGCCATCGTGGGAGTAGCAGGGTTGGAAGCTACTTACCAAGCGATTCGAGCTAAAAAGCGAATTGGATTAGCCAATAAAGAGGTTCTGGTAGCGAGCGGCCAGTTAGTAATGGCAGCAGCCCAAGAGTTTGGAGTGGATCTGCTGCCGGTGGATAGTGAACACAATGGAGCGCACCAGTGCTTCCGGGCAGGCAGACGGGAAGAAGTAACACGTTTGTTGTTAACCGCTTCCGGTGGTCCGTTTCGTGAAACTCCGGCCCATCAGCTTTGGGATGTCACGCCGGAGCAGGCTTTAAACCATCCGACATGGAAGATGGGACGTCGAATTACCATTGATTCGGCTTCCATGATGAACAAGGGATTTGAAGTAATCGAGGCTTGCTGGCTATTTGGCTTGCCGCCGAGCCGGGTGGATGTAGTGGTGCATCCTCAATCCTCCATTCATGCCATGGTGGAATACAATGACGGCAGCGTCATCGCGCAAATTTCGGCTACCGACATGAGAATGCCGATTCAGTATGCCTTAACGTATCCCAGGCGGGAGCGCGCTCCCGTTTCACGGCTGGACTGGACGCAGCCGAGAAATTGGCAGTTCTTTGCGCCGGATCTGCAAAAGTTCCGGCTGCTCAAGCTGGCTTATGAGGCGCAGGAGCAGGGAGGGTCAGCTACCTGTACTCTGAATGCGGCGGACGAGGTTGCGGTGGAGGCGTTTTTAGAAGGCAGAATCCCTTTTCCCGCGATTGCGCAAGTAGTGGAAGACACATTAACGCGACAAATCCCATGCGAACCAGCGACAATAGAAGATGTCATTGCGATTGATGAAACTTCGCGGAAAACGGCCAGAAAAGTGGTGGCCGAATCCCGCTGGGCAGCAACAGCCGGAGATCGTTAGAGCGGATCAAGTCTCATTGAGTGTATCGGGTCCTTGCCAAGGAACGTTTACAAGCGACAAAGTCGATCAGTTATTCATCAAACAGAGAGGTAGATAGAACGTGGCGTTTTTGGGGCCGTTTTTTTGGGTTGTAATTCTGCTGGGCATCATGATTCTGGTGCATGAGGCAGGGCACTTTTGGGCGGCTCTTTCGGTCGGTATCCGGGTAGAAACATTCAGTATTGGATTTGGGCCGAGGTTATTTGGCTTCCGGCGCGGCAGTACTGATTTTCGAATCTCAGCCATTCCTTTTGGCGGGTATGTGCGGATGCTGGGAGATCAGCCGGGCGATGAGAACGCCGCCAACCCGGAATCGTTCCAGGCGAAAGCACGCTGGCAGCGCGCCATTGTTATTATCGCGGGACCTTTGATGAACGTGCTCCTGGCGATTGCCCTGGTAAGCGGTCTCTATATGTATGGCTTTCCCAAGGAAGTGCCCTCGCCGGACGCAGTTATCAGCAGCGTAGCGCCGGGCTCAGCGGCGGCAGCGGCGGGACTACAGCCGGGAGACCGTATTGTGCGGTTAGGTGACAAGCGCAATCCAAATTGGCAGGATGTAACGACGGAAGAGACTTTGAATGCGAATCACGCCCTGCCGGTCGTGGTGAAGCGTAAAGGACAGGATTTCCAGCTTACTGTGACGCCCAAAATGGACCCGAAGGACGGGGTAGGCGTGGCGGGTTGGCGTGGTGATGTTCAAATCAACGAGGTAGCAAAGGGTTCGCCGGCCGAAGCCGCAGGCATGCATTCCGGGGATCTCTTTATTAGCGTGAATGGACAGCCAGTGGAATCCATTCTGAGCGTGAAGCAAGCGATTACCCGTTCAGGCGGCAAGCCGATTGAGCTTGAGTTGATGCGCGGCAGTCAATTGCAGAAGATGACTGTCACTCCTGTCGCGGGTGACAGCGCGAAGCTGCCGTGGCACATCGGCATCCTTTTCCGCTCGCCGGTTCAGATTGTCAAGTTGCCCTTGGTCGAAGCATTAGGCGAGTCGCTGCGTTTCAACCGCCAGAATGCAACCATGATTTTCGAAGTTTTGCGGAGCATTGTGGTGCGTCGTGTTTCGCCGAAGGCGCTGTCAGGTCCGATTGGCATTGCGCAGATGTCCAATGAAGCGGCGCAAGAAGGACCGTCGAGCTTCATTTTGCTGATGGCGATTGTGAGCCTCAATTTGGCGATCTTTAATCTGCTGCCGATTCCCATTCTGGATGGCGGCACGCTGCTGTTGTTACTCATTGAAATGCTGTTACAGCGTGAAGTTAGTTTACAGGTGAAGGAAACGGTTTTCAAACTCGGCTTTGTGTTTCTGATGATGGTGGTGGTGTTTGTTATTTATAACGACATCAGCCGGATTCTGACGCGAGGATAGTTAGGTCGTATGTTGCGGCCCTTTACTGCACCCG
Organism: uncultured Bryobacteraceae bacterium; assembly: GCA_964249105.1. GTDB lineage: Bacteria > Acidobacteriota > Terriglobia > Bryobacterales > Bryobacteraceae > Bog-105. The sequence goes on from CAXUBB010000314.1 coordinate 2,823, forward strand.
TATCAATAGCTGCTCATTCAGCGCCAGATACTCATTTACCCAGGTCTGAGCGCGGGCATCCCCGCGTTGCGCTTTTCTGCGAATGCGCTGGAACGCTCCTGCCTGCGTGGCATAGACGTGATTCTGAGCCGACCACAGGTTCACGTTGAAGGGCATCTGCTTCACTATTTTTAGGGCGTTCTGCAGCGCGTGCAGCTTATCTAGGTGTCCAGGGTCATCAGCAAAGCGCGCGGCAAAACCTTCCACATTGCGGCGGAGCAGAAATTCAAGCGTGGTTTTATCGAGTGTAATGTTGCTGGCCTGCGCTTCCCGAAGCAGGCTGCGGATACGTTCGCTATCGAGATCATCGCTTGAGCAAGCCCGGCGTAGCAGGCTGTTAATGGCATACTCGACAGCCGCAGCAAACTCGCGCGGCATGGGCGTGCCCAGGCTGGTGATGAAGCGCATCAGCGCGGCATGGTGCTCATACAATTGCAAGTAGGCGGCTTCCGCTTCGGTCACGGTGGAGGAAAGAATACTGCGCAGGATGCGACGCTGTTCGTCCCGGAAGAGAGAACGGAGCGAGTAGGTGCGCTCCCCGAAGCGCCGGTCCAATAATCGAACCACTTCGGGAATGTCCACTCGCGCAAAGGAGTCGCTGATCGATTGGAGCAGGTCGCGGTATTCAGCTCCGCCATCCGCTTTCTGGACGCCGCCGGCGACGTTGTGATCGCCGAAATGGACAACCCAGAAAGTCAGCTTTTCACATTCCTGCGTAACCTTTGACGTGAAGCTTGCCTGCCCCAGCGCCATGCGCAGCTTGCCTGCATCCCTGGTGTGATAATCAAGCCGTTTAGCAGTATAGGAAAAAATGTCAGTCCGCTCCCCATAGGGGGCAAAGAGCGAACTAATCGAGTAGTGAGCGCCGACTTTTTCCAGGTCCACCATCGCCGGCTTGACGTATTTGCGATAGATATTGCCGCCGTCTCGATACTCGGGAACATTGCTTTTGGCGAGCGCCAGTTTTTCAATAAATTGCTCTTCGATGGATTCGCCAAAAAGCTCTTCCGCCAGTTGCACGACGCGCCCAGCATACTGAATGACCTGCACGGTTTCAATGCCGGAGAGTTCGTCAAAGAACCATCCACAACTGGTATACATCAGCATGGCATGGCGCTGCAACTCCATCAGTTTCCAGACAGTGACTTCCTCCTGCGGCTGGAGCGCCCGCGAGAAACACGCCTCCCCGAATTTCCGGCGCACTTCAGGAGAACGATCCAGAACCACTTGGATATAGCTATCGCGCGCCTCCCAAGGATCGCGCAGAAGCGTGGAGCCGAGAGCCTCAAATTTCGGATTGACATGATCGCGCAGCCAGTCCAGGGCCTGACGCAGCGGCTTGCGCCACTCCTGGGTCCAGCCGACGCGGCCGGCGTTGCAGCCGCAATTGCCGCGCCAGCGTTCCACGCCATGCACGCAGCTCCAGGCTGTATTCTCGTGGATCCGCGCTTCGTGAGTGGGCGGATGCTTTTCTAGAAACTCTCCGTAATTCGTGATTTTCGCCAGCTTCTTCGATTCGATATGCTGCAGCGCGTAGGCGAGCGCCATTTCACCGTATTTGTGATGATGCCCATAGGTTTCTCCGTCCGTGGCGATATGGGCCAGTTGCGGCCAGGAACGGGCGTCGGAGAAGGCGCCCATTAATCGCGTCGCGAATTTTTCACCGTTATCGAGCAGCTTTTCAAAAGCAACAGCCTGCGAGATCGGGCCATCGTAGAAGAAAAGATTGATAGTGCGCCCGCTGGGCGTGCGAAACAGATAAACGCGAGTGGGATCGATTTTTGAGCCGGTGACGTCCGTCCAGTCTCCGGCGCCGAGCGGACGCACGGCCTTGGCCTGATGCGGCGCAAGCACGGCAAAGGTAAGGCCGGCTTCAGCCATGAGATCCAGCGTTTCGGAATCAACAGCCGTTTCCGGAAGCCACATGCCTTCCGGCGAACGCCCGAAGCGATGAACAAAATCCTCAAAGCCCCAGCGCACTTGCGTTCTCTTATCGCGCGAGTTAGCAAGCGGCATAATTATGTGGTTGTAGGCCTGGGCCATCGCCGAACCATGACCGGAAAACCACTTTTGGCTCTGGCGGTCAGCTTCTAAAATGCCACGGTAGGTATCAGGCGAATGCTCGGCTGCCCAGGAGAGCAGGGTTGGGCCGAAATTGAAGTTAATCTTTGAGTAGTTGTTGACAATGCAGGTGATACGCTGCGACTCATCCAGAATACGCGCCGCCAGATTCGGGGCATAGCACTCGGCGTCAACGCGTTCATTCCAATCATGATAGGGATAAGCGGAATCTTGCAGCTCAATCTGTTCCAGCCAGGCGTTTTCGCGCGGCGGTTGATAAAAGTGACAGTGAATGCAGAGATATTTCATGACGGGACAAATGTATGGTGTTCAATAATCGTCTTTTTGCTGCAAAAACTTTAGTATGCCTTCCGCTTCAAGCTTGGGAACCAAGATCCCGGCGGCCATCGCCCAAAGGTAATGTGATGGTGAAAACTGCGCCCTTTCCCTGTTCGTGATTTGCCGCCACTACCCGACCCGAATACTTATCGACAATAGAAGCAACAATGTGTAGGCCAAGACCGATACGGGCGCTGTCTGTTTTCTTGGTTGAAACATTCGGACGGAACAGGCGGGGCAGAATTTCAGGAGGAATACCTGGTCCGTTGTCGGATACCGTGATGGTCAGAACGCCGCTATTCTGTTGCGCGCCAACATCGATCCGCCCAGGCCTTTGTATCACTTGCACCGTATTGAGGAAGAGATTGGCGAAAACGCGCTCCCAATCCTTCGCGGAGCCGGGCAGTCGGATCCGTTCGCCGATCTCACAAACAAATCGGATGCGAGGCTTGCGCGCCACGATGCAGTAATCCGTGGTGGACTGGATCGCATCGGCGATGATATTCGCCAGTCCCGGCGTCCGGTCGGGCAAAGCTCCCAGGAGTCTCTGTCCGCGCGCTACACTACGGCAAAGGGTAGCGGCCAGCGGTTTCCAATGCTTGTCGTTATTAAGCAGTTCCGCAATCTCCGTAATGGTCTCAAAAACGTTGTTGAGATCGTGAATCAGCGCCGCGTGCGTGAGATCTCCATCGTTCGAATCATTCATGGCAAGCGCTAGTTCCCTTGGGAAATCCGGCGGAGAGTCGCGTAGAACTCGGGAAAGGAGACGGAGGCGGCTTCGGCCTCTTCTACCGAGCATTCGCCATCGGCTGCCAAGGCGGCGACGGAAAAGGCCATGGCGATGCGGTGATCGCCATAAGAAGGGAGCGCGGCGGCGTGAAAATGCTGGCGTCCCGGCACCTCAATGCTGTCGGGAGTTGTATTCACGGTAACTCCCATGCGGCGAAGGTTTTCGGCAATGGCGGCAATCCGGTCTGTTTCCTTGACGCGCAGTTCAGCGGCGTCACGGACGATCAACCCCTCCTGGCTCATGGCGCCAAGCACGGCCAGAATGGGAATTTCGTCAATCAGAGCGGCGGTCGTAGCGCCTTCGATGATAGCGCCTTTAACGCGGGAGCTTCTGATGCGCAGCGCGCCGATCAGTTCGCCGTTCACTTCCTCGATATGCAAAGGCTTGATCGCCGCTCCCATGCCGCGCAAAACATCAAGCAGCGCGGTGCGTGTCGGGTTCAGACCCACGT
>CAXUBB010000315.1:0-3083 GCA_964249105.1 uncultured Bryobacteraceae bacterium
TCTCTATATAGACCATTTACAGTTCAATATCTATATTTTGATTCTTTGATTATCCACAGGCGTTACCGACAGCAGGAGATTTTTCCAAATCGTGAATCACAAAATGAACTGATCTGGATAAAGACAGGCTCGGACTGGCCGATGTTCGCATTAGCTTCAGACAGAATCTGCGACCTCCTGCCCCAAGGTGGCTCGCAATGTTTCCCCTTCTACACCTACAAACCCGACGGCACCGAGCAGACCGAAAACATCACCGATGCCGCCCTCCAGCAGTTCCGCTCCCACTACCAAGACCGGAGCATCAGCAAGTGGAACATCTTCCACTATCTCTACGGCATCCTCCACCACACCAACTACCGCGAGAAATTCGCGGAAAATCTGCGCCGCGAACTGCCGCGCATTCCCTTCGCCCCGGACTTCCACGCCTTCGCCGAAGCGGGCCGCCGGTTAGCCGAACTGCACATCGGCTACGAACAACTCAAGCCCTGGCCGCTGGAGTTCATCGAAAACGCCGCCGTTGCTTTCTCCTGGCGCGTGGAGCGCCTGCGCCTCCACAAAGACAAGACCGCCTTGACCGTCAACGAGTCGCTGACCCTCGCCAATATCCCGCCCGAAGTGTTTCAATACCGCCTGGGCAACCGTTCGGCGCTGGAGTGGGTCATCGACCAGTACCGCGTCAGCGAAGACGCGCGCAGCGGCATCCGCTCCGACCCGAACCGCGAGGACGATCCCGAATATATCGTCCGCCTGGTCGGTCAGGTCGTCCGCCTGAGCCTCGAAACCGTGCGCATCGTCAACGCGCTGCCGGAACGATACGCTTGATTTCGGTTAAAGTTGTGAATCTTCAAGCCAGTCCTGAAATTGCAGGTCTGGGACGCGCTTGAATTCACGAATATTATGCGTTACCAGAGTTTGTCCATACGCTAACGCAATACCGGCGATGAGAACATCATAGGCTCCAATTCTTTGCCCTTGCTCTTCAAGATACGCTCGGACGTTTGCCGCTCGTTCTGCCGCATTCTCATCCAAAGATAGAATTTGGAACGATAAGCAGAATTTTCGGCACATCGCTAATAAATGTTGCGGGTCACGGCTTCGATATGCCCCGAAGAGCAACTCGGAGACAGTGACAGCGCTAAGAAATACCTTCTGGCGGGGAATGGAAGCGAGCTTTTCTATTAATAACGGATTGCGCCCGCGCGGGAGTTCGATGGCAATATCCGAATCGAGAAGGTACCCATTCATAGATCTCTACGAACGTCATAGGTCGGCTGCGGCGCTCGCTCCATCTCCGGCAGGCTTCCGATTAATTCTGAAAACAGTTCCTGAGGCCAGCCATGAAGGACTGCTGTATCAATAATCGATTGCGGCATCTTCCCCTGAGTTTTCGGCTCACTACCTCCCTCGCCGCGTAATGAAAACTCATGCACAACTTTCGCTACCTGCTGGAGCTGCTCGGGAGTTAAGCTCTGCAAATCCTGCAACAATTCCTCAAGCGAGATCATACTTTTACCGTACGACAGCGGCAAATTGCAGGACAACAAATTGGTCAAAGTTGACACCGATTCCACACGCACTGGTCTTTACAGTAGACATGCGATGCCGCCTATTCGAATCTGGCGCTATAAACGCTACAAGCACATTAAATCAAATGTGGCGCGTCAAAGTCGGTCAGGTAGTCCGCGTCAGTCTGGAAACTGTGCGCGTTGTCAACGCGCTGCCGGAACGATACGCGTGATGCGCCCTGCTCGAAGCAGTTTTTCAGCAGGCTCTTTCGGAGTAAAATGAGCGTGTCGTGCCTGATACGGAAAACAACAGTGTGATTGTCACCGACCCCAATATACTGGGCGGTTCGTATCCCGTGTTCCGCGGGTTCCCTTCGAAACACTTCTGAACTATATCAAGCAGGGGAAGTCGGTTGATGATTTTCTTCTAGGTTTCCCCACCGTGACCCGTGAGCAGGCACTGGCTGCGCTTGACTACGCGATGGAGTCTGTCAAAATTCGTCAAGCGGCATGAATGTCGTTATTGACGAGTGCCTGGACATAAATTTGAGGCTGCAATTTTCCAGAGCACCAATGCGTCACGGTGCAGTATCTACAGGCAAAGGGAACACAGGACGGACCGCTTCTGGAGCTTATTGCAAGTTCTTTTGATGTTCTCATCACGAGGGACAGCAACATGCGTTATCAGCAAAATCCTCAACGGCATCCGAACCTGTCCATTATTTCGATCACAACAGGAGACGGCTCCCTTGAAGACCTGCTCCCGCTGGTGCCGGCTATCCGAAATGCGCTTAAGACGATAGAGCCAGGACAATATATCTGCATTCCATAGAGTGAGGCAAACGAACTGATGGCGGTGCGCGACGAGTTGGAAGGGCAACTCCCTGCCGCCATGGACATGCGCCGCGCCTTACTGGGAGCTTTCTTGTAAAAGCTGCCTTCGTTCCCGGCAGTTTATCGCAAGCCGGCTATCACTCGTTTATCAGCAATCGCTGTTGCGACCGGCTCCGCGCCGCTGGTTTTTCGCACCGTGATCTTTCCGCGCTGCGTGATCAGATTGACGTCCGGGCCGCTGCCGACCGAACCTTCCAGGCGCGCTCCGCGGCCTTGAGAAGCTTCCTTCAGCGCGTCTCCAAATTCATTGGAAATATCTCCATGCTCGGTGCTGGCCGTCATGGTGAAAGCCGCCGCCTGGGGAAGCGCTAGGTCGATGTTGCCCGAATTGGTGCGTACCGCCATCCGGCCCAAGGGAACATGCCCGGGCCGCAGTTCAATATCGCCCCGGTCCACGTTCAACTCCAGGCCGTTGGTAAAGTTCTCCAGGCTCACATCCGTGGCGCGCGTCGTTAGACGCGTAGGCCCAACCACGTTTTGCATGCTGATGCTGCCGCGCTCCAGCCTGATCTCGCCCGGCGCACCCTGCACGTCAAATTCCGTCCGCAAGTTGGCCACCTTGACAGGCTTCGCCAGATTGCGAAGCGAAATGCTTCCGCTATAGCTGCCGCTGACCGTGACCTGCCCATTAATCTTTGTCAGTTCCACATCCGCGCCGTGGCCTCGCAGATCCACCGCACCCTC
>CAXUBB010000315.1:3093-5678 GCA_964249105.1 uncultured Bryobacteraceae bacterium
ACCCTCCACGTCGGCGCAGCGAATCAAGTCGCTCCGCCGCGTGTCGATTTTGACGCTGCCGCCCAAGTTCTGAAAGAGCACTCCGGCATTCTCGCTGCTGATATCGACATCCCCGGCCAGACCGGAAATATCAAAGTCGCCCGTGTTGCCGGTAGCTTCCACGCCCGCGCCTTTGGGAATCAGAATTTCCAGATCTGTGCTGATGCTGGTGCGGGAACGCACTTGGTCCTGATGGCAGCGCACAATCACGGTGTTGCCTTGCACCAATACTTCCACCGGGGTCTGCGCATTTGTCCGGGAGGCTTCACCTTCGTCAAAAGCGCGTATGGCTTTGTGGCCGCTCACAGTGATTTGCTGCCCGTCAACGCCGCTGATCTTAGCGTCGCCGCGAAAACTTTCAATCACCAGATGCGGCGCTTTCCCGACAGATCGTTGCAGGGGGTCAACGGAGAACTCATGCTCTTCTCCAAACGCCTGCATTCCCCGCTCGAAACCCGCCATGCGCCACCAGTTATTGGGCTGCCGCACCTCGGATGCCACTAAGCCTCCTAGGCAGATAAAAACCACTAGCGCCCAAGCTCCCCCGGATACGCCGTTCACCGGCAGCGGTCGAGCCGTCGCAAACCGGAAACACACCTCCAGGAATTGCAGAGCGCCCCAGGCAATCAGAAGATAAGGCCAGTAAACAGCCAGCAGTTCGCCGATCTGAAAGTTCGGCGAGAAGGTATGGACCAGGAAAACCGCGCCGACCAGAATGAGGACCAAAGGACCAGTCAGCGAACTGCGAGATCTCATTGCCGGAAGCCTCCCGGAGGCGGTGGAGACGGCGGGGGTGGGACAAATCCCTGCGAAGAGGACACGGCGCGTTCCATCAGCTTTATCACTCCAATCACGATGAGGATCAGCGGCCAAGTGCGGGAAAACGCCAGAATGCCAGCCTGCTGGACGGCAAACAGCACGCCCAGAGTCATCAGCAGGATAGGCCCGCGCACGGCCTGGATGAAAAGCGCCAGCCTGTTATTCACGTCTGGTCTCCATCATGACTTGCGTCGGTCCTGGGGAGTAATTGCTGGGCGTAAAGTTGCCCGGAGGCGGCGGAAGGGGCGACGCGCCGGATAAGCCGGAGACCCGCGAGTAAAGCATGGCGGCTCCCGCAATAATCAGAAGCAGCGGCCAAAAGCGCACAATGTCGCGGAATGCGATCAGGTGCAGGGTGTCGAGCAGGAAAAACACGCCAAGAGCAATCAGGAGAATCGGACCGGCTGGGGTGCGGCTTGAAAAACGGCTTGGAAAATGGCTTGGCGAGGCCGCCAGGCTCGACCACTCCGTCAACAGTATGCCCATGCGTCGCTTCTTTGCGGTGTGGTAAGCCTCGAAAGCCATATAGAAGATAAAGGCGGCGAGCATAATTCCGAACAAGGGCGCGGGGCCGCCATCATGCATGCTATCCAGAATGCTGACGATCAGGCCAAAGATGACGGCGTGAACCAGCCCCTTGATATACTGGCCGTTGTAGATCGCGCCGACTCCAGGAATCCAGCCGAGAATGAAAGCCAGCACGGGAGAAGTGCGAATGCCTGTCTGGTTGAGAGGCGCTGCACTTCCCACGTAAGGATTCGAGGGATCGAACGCTCCCGGATCAGTCTGTTCCGCATATCCGCCGGCGGCAACCGGCGCGTGCTCCGGGCAAAAGACGGTGCCCTCCGCCGGCCGTTGGCACACCGCGCAGAGCGGCCTTCCGCAAGATCGGCAATAAGCGGTTGCCGGCGCTTCTGGATGCTGGTAGCAATTCATTGTTTCACTCCATTAGTTCCATTCCGGGTTTTCCCGTTGCCGGAAGGCTGTTTCGGCTGTTCCGGAGCCGCTTCAGTTTGATCTTGTAGACTCCGAAGCCGGACTTCAATCTCATAAACCCAGCGTAAATTCTCGTAATACTTCACGGCCCGGTCTTTCACGCGCATAGCGCGATCCTCCACGCCGCCCCAAATCCGCACGGGATTCAGATCGGCGGTCTCAATGTGCTGTACTCGCACGCCGGTGCAGCGCTCCAGCATGGCAAAGGAAAGGATTGTCATTGCCATGCCCATCACCAGCCGGGGCTGCAAAACGGGCTGCAGCCATTTGCTGATTAATTTGCTAAAAAAACCCTGCCGCTCAAAAGGTTGCCTGGTACGACCCGCCGGGGCCTGATAGGCAATGCGCGTCACCAGTCCGGCGGGAACTTCCACCGCCTCCGCGCGCTGTAGAAAGCTGAGCGCGCCGCTTGCATCATTCAGCAAATCCCGGCAGCCGACGCAGGACAGGGCATGCGCTCCCAGAGCGGCGCGTTCCGGCGCTCCGAGGGTGTTGTCCAAGTAGTCAGCCAACAGAATTTCAAATTCGGCGCAATTCATCTTCAATACTTCATTTCGCTCTACACAGTTACTTTGTTCCGCCTTAGCACGCGCGCCAACTCCGCGCGTCCTCGATTCAGCCGCGACTTTACCGTGCCTTCCGGAACGTCCAGTACGCGGGCAATTTCCCGATATTCCATTTCCTGCAAATCCCGCAGGATCACCGCTTCCCGCAGTTCGGGAGACAGCTTC
>CAXUBB010000315.1:5688-6475 GCA_964249105.1 uncultured Bryobacteraceae bacterium
GCGGCCGGCACGCGCTCATTCTTAGGCCGGCGGTAATGATCCACCAAAAGCTTACGCGGCAGCCGCGTCAGCCAGACCGCGAAACAGCCTTCCCCGGCGCGAAAACTCCCCAGCGTCTTGAAAACGCGGAGAAATACCTCCTGCGTGAGATCCTGCGCCTCGCTTGCGTGATTCGTAAAGCGATAGCAAAGCCCATAGACACGCTTGCTGTAGCTCTGAATCAACTGGTCCCACGCGCCCGGTTCTCCGCGGAGGCAGCGCTCCACCAATTGCGATTCAAGGTCCAATCGCTGCGCCGTTTCCCAGTTTTCCGTATCCTCCACTGCAGCAGGCACGCCTATTGCTTTAAAGCTTAACGAACTCTTTCTGTTGAAGGGAATAGATGCAACCGCGACGGCCGACATGAAAGTTCCTTATATAGTCCGATGCGCCCTCGATGCACAATCTTTTATCAGCTTCGGCACCGGACACATCCCAGTAAACGAAGCAAAACGGCAAAAAGTTCAATGGAAACAAGAAACCGGTCTTCCGTCTCGGCTCTGTTAAATAAAGATATTAAATTTATTTATTCTTGTCTTGGGGCAAAATGGGACGAGCTTTATGATATGCCCCTTCTGCGGATATCGCGAAGACAAGGTCATTGATTCACGGGAAAGCAAGGAGGGCGACTCCATTCGACGCCGCAGGCAGTGCCTGGGGTGCGAAAGGCGATTTACCACCTATGAACGTTGCGACGAAATCCCCCATATGGTCATCAAAAAAGACGGGCGAAGAGAACACTTTGATC
>CAXUBB010000316.1:0-6469 GCA_964249105.1 uncultured Bryobacteraceae bacterium
GGCTTCGGCACCACGAAATTTTCCGGCCCATCCGGTGGAGCACGCAGCGGCGGCGGCGGCGGACGTCGCGGCGGCGGCTTTGGCGGTCCCGGAGGCGGACCTGGCGGATTTGGCGGCGAATCTTCGGAGCATCGCTACAATCTGACCGTTTCGATCAACGCCCGCAACATCCTCAATCACGAGAATCTGAACACGCCTAACGGCTCGCTGACTTCTCCTTATTTCCTGGAATCAACCGGCATCACCGGCGGCTTTGGAGCCGAGGCCACAGCCAGCAATCAGCGCCGCATCGATTTGCAACTCCGTTTCTCGTTCTAGCGCTGACGAGTCGTATGTTGTTTTTCAATTAGATCGCTTGTCCTCATGACCCAAAACGGCATAATAGGGATGTGGCTGAAATCAAAGTCCGTCAGTTGCCCGAGTAGGTTGTGGAGGCACACAGACAACAGGCTCGCCAGAACGGCACGAGCTTAGAACAACACCTCCGCAAGATCATCACCGAATCGGCTCGTGCTCAGAAACGCTCCTTCCTGCAAACGGCTAGAGCCTGCCGGGAAAGACTTGAGCGGGAACTTGGCGGCACGCTGCCCGACCGTACAGCCGATCTAGTTTGTGAAATGCGAGATGAGCGCGGATGAATCTAGTGGTTGACGCGAGTTCCCTCGTCGAGCGTTATTCGGGTGAGGCCGAAACGGTAGCGGCTCCCAAACTGGCCATTGTGGAAACGGCGGCTGCTTTCTTCCGGCGCACGCGCAAGGGCAGTCTCACGGTATCGCAAGCAAAAGCAGCGGCTGACAGTTGGAAGCAGATCATTGAGACGGGCGGCATCCAATTCCACGAAGATGCCGAAGTGCTTTCCGAAGCTTGCGCCACGGCGGGCCATCTTCAACACGCACTGCAGGATTGTATTTATCTCGAACTGGCCCGGAAGCTCCGCTACACCCTGGTCACTGGCGACCGCGTCTTCGGAAAGAAATCCACCGCTATTTATCACGATGTCATTATTCTGTAGGAGTGTTGAGAGAGATTTGAGCAGACCTTTTTAACCCGTTCACTTCGTTCCCGACTCCATTTACAGTATCCCAAACTTTTCCTGCATCTTTTCGAGCGTGATGCCCTTGGTTTCCGGGTAAGCGATCAGCACCACCACAAATTGCAGCGCCATCATCAGCGCAAAGAAAACGAACGGCGCGCCTTTCGATTTTGCCGCGATACTCGGATAAACCAACGAGATCAGTCCGTTCATGAGCCAGTGCGTAAAACTTCCCAAACTCTGCCCCTTGGCCCGGACGCGATTGGGAAAGACTTCGCTGATAAACACCCAGATCACCGCGCCTTGCGAGAAGCCGAAAGACGCAATAAACCCGATCAGCAGCCAGACCAGCAGGTTTTCGTGGGTGGAAGTTAAGAAAACCGCCGCCACGCTGGCCAGACACAGCGTACAACCGACGGAGCCGATCAGCAGCAGCGTTTTCCTGCCCACGCGGTCAATGATCGACATGGCGATCATGGTAGCGCCTAAATTGGCAAAGCCGACAAGCACCGATTGCAAATCTCCCGACACACGGCTGAAGCCCGCCCGTGTAAAGATGTCGTTCAAGTAATAAAGAATTGCGTTGATACCGGAAAGCTGATTAAACATTCCGATGGAGACGGCAAGAAAAATAGGAAAGCGGTACTTTCTGATAAAAAGCGGTTCGCTGCCGTGGCCATGCTCCACATCAATCGACCGCACAATGTCCTGCAACTCCGCTTCTACATTCTCCTCGCCAATCGCCTGGAGCACCTGCCGCGCTTCTCCGACACGCGATTTTTGGGCCAGCCAGCGCGGGCTGCGCGGAATCGTAAACAACATGATAAAGAAAAACAGCGCGGGAATACCGGAAACGCCGAGCATCCAGCGCCAATCCTGCGCGCCCAGTTCTGCCCGTCCTATTAAGTAATTGGAGAGATAAGCCAACAGGATGCCCGCGACCACATTAAATTGAAAAAAGCCCACCAGCCTTCCGCGCCATTTTGCCGGCGCAATTTCCGCGATATACATCGGTCCCAGAACCGAAGACCCGCCAATTCCCAAACCGCCCACAAAGCGAAACACCAGCAGCGAGTACCAATTCCAGGCGATCGCGCAGCCCAGGGCCGAAAGCAGGTACAGTACCGCCATCCCGCGCAGGCTATCGCGCCTTCCATAGCGGTCTCCCGGTATTCCCGCCACGAGCGAGCCGACCACGGTCCCCAGCAGCGCGATTGCAACCGTTACTCCCAGACTGTACGGCGTCAACTGAAATGTCTGTGTTAATCCCGCCGTGGTGCCTGCAATTACAGCCGTATCAAATCCAAACAGCAGGCCGCCCAAGGCCGCGACAATCGTGCTTTTCACTAATGAGGCAGTCAGCTTCATGCTTTCCGATCCTTTCGAATTTCATTCTCAACTGCTGCAACTTCACGGGCTTGTTCCGCCAGCACCAATGCGCCTAGTACTCCCGCCTGACTGCCAAGACCTGGAGGCTGAATATAAGAGTGAAGCTGGTGCAAGATCTCGTCCCGCCGAATGTATCCGTTCATAATGCGCGCAAACTCTTTTCGGAGCAGGTCAAACAATTGCGGCTGCTGCATGACGCCGCCCCCCAATATAATGCGTTTGGGCGACAACGTCACCGCAAGGTTCATAAGCGCCAGCGCAAGGTAATGCGCCTCCAGTTCCCAGGCGGGATGCTCGGTAGGCAGCGTCAAGGCCGGCTGTCCCCAGCGCGCCTGCAGCGCCGGACCGCACGCTAAACCTTCGAAGCAATCGCCATGATAGGGGCAGATGCCCCCAAACGGATCACGTGCCCTGTCATGCGGAAGGTGCAGATGCCCAATCTCCGGGTGCAACAATCCATGCACCAAGCGTCCATGCGCCAGCACGCCGCCTCCGATGCCCGTTCCGATCGTCAGATAGATGGCGTCGTCCAGCCCGTGGGCCGCGCCCCAGCGCGCTTCGCCCAGAATGGCGGCATTCACATCAGTGTCGAAATTAACGGGCGCATCCAGGGCGCGCTGCACGGTACCTGCCAGGTCGAAATCCTGCCAACCCACCTTCGGCGTGGAAGTGATGCGACCGTAATTCGGAGAGGACGGATCGAGATCCACCGGCCCGAACGAGCCAATGCCGATCGCATCAAAATGGTTCCCTTCCCGGCGGAAAAACTCAATCACTGCGGCAAGAGTAATGTCCGGAGTCGAGGTTGGAAACTGTGCCGTCCGCAGATCCTTTGGTCCTGTTCCGATTCCACAAATGAATTTGGTTCCGCCTGCTTCAATCGCGCCAAGCACCCTATGAGTATATGCTGTGGTATGCGTAGTCAACCCAAATGGAGCTTGAGCGCCGGTCTTCTGCTTCTGGTTTTCGGGGCGACAGCGAATGAGGCTCGTGCTCAATCCCCGCTCGCTTCAAACGTACTGGTTGTGTACGCGTCAAACGATCCGGATTCCACTTTCGTGGGCGCTTACTATGCCGTCCAGCGCGGCATTCCGCTCTCCAACTTGTGCCCTGTCACCCTGTCGAATCCCGCTGCCGCCGCGCTGAATGGCCCAGACTACGAGAACTTTCTCAAAGCTCCCATACAGGCTTGTCTCAACAATTTGGGTGCGCAAAATATTCTTTATATCGTGCTGGCTTACCTCCGGCCTTATGCCGTCAGCCCCGGTTCAGGGCTGGACTACTACGCGCTGGACTCCTACCTTGCCGACGTCTGGGACCAGTACACGTCGCAAACATTCGATCCGTACCCCACTCAAACTCAGCCCTACTACGCCGATAACCAGAGCCAGGGAAACTTCTACGTTCCTTTTCAATCGCTGGCTGCTTATCGAGCTTCCGGCGTACTGCCGTTGATCTACTCTGTGTGGCGCTTAGACGGCCCGACACCCTCCATAGCAACGGCTCTCGTCGATAACGCATTAGCCGCCGAAGCAGGAGGCGGACCCATCAGCCAGATTCCCGGCACATCGGCCAACGCCTGCATCGATATGGCAGCCGACCCAACCGCCAACCCTGACGACGGTTATCGAGCCGCCGATTGGGATCTCTTCCGCGCCGCCCAGTTTCTGAGCGCTACCAATCTCTTCAACGCGGTAGCAGACACAAACAACGAGGTGTTCGGCACTCTGCCCGCCCCGGATTGCCCGAACACGGCGCTTTACTCCGGTTGGTACAACTACGGCAGATACAACGACGCCTTCTCGTGGAATCCCGGCTCCATCGGGTGGGATCTCGATAGCGGCGCGCTTGTCGATCCGCGCGGCGGAGTCTGGTGGGGTTCTAACGCCTTAGCACGCGGATTAACGGTCACGTCCGGCCCGGTGGCGGAACCCTATCTCGAAGGAATGGCGAGGTCCGGCGGCACGATGCTGAACCTACTGCAGGGAGCAAACGTAGGCGATGCCTTCCTGCGCAACACCCGCTGGCTCAAGTGGATGATCCTGAACGTGGGAGATCCACTCTACACGCCATTCCCCGGTGCGGTACCCCCTTTTAACCGCACGGTTCCGGTAAACTCGCTATCTCTCAATCCAAGAGAGGTGGTCGGAGGCAATGCCCAGATTTCCGCCACTCTCACGCTTGCCGAACCTGCCCCGCCGGAAGGAATGATCGTAAATCTGTGGGTTGATAATGCAGCCGTTTCGGTACCATCCACGGTCACAATCGGAGGCGGAGACTCAAGCGCCACCTTTCTTTTCACGACGGCGACAGTTACAGACAGCATGGATGTCAGAATCACCGCGCAGACGCCGTTCCTGAGCCTTTCCAACACCGCAATCCTGGACCCGCTGCTTTCCGATCTGCGGTTCTCTCAAGGTACAGTGACAGGCGAAAAGGATGTGACCGCGACGGTGTTGTTAAATGCCGGCGCTCCCGATGGCGGCGTGACCGTGCAGCTATCGAGCGACACGCCCGAAGTAGCCGCAGTTCCCGCAACGGTGTTTATCCCCGCCGGAGTTACCCAAGCTAATTTCGTGATTACGACTTCGCCCGTGGCATCCAGCACAAACGTCAACATCACTGCTTCGTTAGCAGGAGCGCAGGTAACAACCGTTCTCGCTGTGATCCCATAAGGGAACGGCATGAGCCATTTTGGTACAAAGCCACTTTCGTTATCCATTCGGATTACGATGTTAATTAACCTCGTACGGGAAGAACGGTCATCGCGTAAACAATTACAGTGCTTAGTAGAGCCATAACCAAGTAGCACAATACGTTACTGATGGACGACCCCTTCTCCGTTGATGCTGGATGCTGCATGCACAGGATGATTGCAACTACGAGGCCAAACTAGGTTGGCAGCAATACTACGGCAATTGTGGATCGCGACTTTCGACAGTAGCGCGAACAAGTTCGACAAGCTCTATAGCTACCGTATTCGGAAGTTCATCATGCGTGAGGCTTTCACATAATGCAGTGAGATCGACCAGTCGCGCGAGGGTCCGCCAATTCTCCGGTAATGTACCGCCGCCATGCAAATAGCCAGTTGAGAAATGTGGCTCGACCAAAGGTCTTGCGGTCCGTTCGTAACGGAGAAAATTGCCAAGATCACCCAAAGGAGAGCCGGAAACGGCAAACTCCCAGTCGAGAACAGCAGCCACGCGCCACTGCCCGGCAACGCATTGCATAATTAAATTGCGCCTGTTGAAATCTCCGTGAACGAGCTGAGTTTCGTGTTCCAGTCCTGCCAGCCGCGCCGCCCACGACCAAGCAAAAACGTGAATGCAATGGCGTAAATCCGCTGGCATACGCTTTTGCAGGTTTACCGACGCAAGACACAAATCAAAAAAGCGCGGTATGACATCCACACCTTCCAGGAGCGGCGTTGTAACAGCCGGTCCCGGACCAAGCCATCCTGGTTTGGGAAAACGAATGCGACCACAACTCCGGCCAGGACCTCGCCCGCCGAAAATGCTGCTTGGGCTAGTGCTTCCGTATCTCCGTTGCGTTTTAGTTCAAGGAAAGTAACGCCTTCGACATAACGCGCCAGGGTGAAAGGAGGAATCTCTTCCAGCCCGCGAGGTTAAGCATGAATGATTTCCGGCACAGGAACCGAATCGCTCAGCAACCGGAACAGGTCAACTTCTTTCTGACATAGCGATTGGTCGTGCTCATAAATTCGGAGCACAAGCGGCTCGGATGCTGAACTGAGATGAACTTTGAAATTCGCGTTTCGCAGACCGCCGGCAAGCGGTTGTATATCGAGCACACGACGATGCGGAAGTGCTGAATCGATAATTCGCGTCAAGACCTGAGCGGGTAAAGTATGGCGCGGCACAGCGCGTTTCCAGCTAGCCTCACTGGGAACACCGGGAAGTATATGATTCATCCCTATTATGGATTATGCCCAGCAGCGCATATTGGGAATTTGGCATTGGGTAAAGTGATAGTTCCGGCATGGGGAAGTGTTTAAGATTATCCGTCACAAGCGTCAGTCCCTCAGTT
>CAXUBB010000317.1:0-1015 GCA_964249105.1 uncultured Bryobacteraceae bacterium
ATCCACAATCGGCTCAAAATTGTAGTTGCCGATAAAGGATCCCAGGTCGTTGATGCCGTCCAGCAGGAACATATTGCTGCGGTTGCGCTGTCCGTTCAAAGCCGGAAAAGCAAAGCTCCCGATGGCATTCCCGGCGAAGCCGCCGCCACCGCCCGAGTTTTGGCCCACGCTGACGGGGCTTGCTCCCGGAGTCAACGTCAGCAATTGTGTAAAGTTGCGGCCATTGAGGGGAAGTTCGTTCACCGCTTGCTCGTTAATCACCGTTCCCAGCTCGGCTGTGGACGCCTGGATCGCCACGGCAGCGGCCTCAACTGTAACTGATTGCTGCGTGGAGCCGACGGGCAGATGGAAATCAAATGTTGCCGTCTGATTGACATACAACGTGAATTGCGGCTGCGCCACCGTCTCGAATCCCGGTTTGACGACCTTGATAGTGTAGGCTCCCGGCAGAACGTCCACAAACACGTAGTTGCCGGTCGAATTGCTCGTGGCGGTACGCGTAATGCTGGTGGCTGTATTGGCAAGGGAAACCACGGCGCCTTCGATCACGGCGCCGCTGGGATCAGTCACCGTGCCGTTAATGCCGGCGGATGCTTGCTGCGCCGGGCTGATACCCGGTCGTAGAAGGAAAAAGATTACCAGAACTGCTAAAAAGGAAACGGCAGAGCGCACAGAGAACTGCCGGGTAAGCGGACATACACTGGAACTCACAAAGCCCCCACGGAGGCGGTTTTAATCGCGTGGTTCTGGTAAAACGAACCGCCTCACACTCATTTGGGAAGTTTATTAGTAAACAGGTTTTCTGTCAATGAAATCTTTTGAAAATTTAAGCGCTCAATATTGTAACAACCAATAAAACTCCAACATATATGCTATAGTTTGTCTGAAATGAGCGCTTACTTTGCCAAGCGCCGCGATTTCCTTTGCGCCTCTCTCACAGTTCCGTTCTGGGCCAAGCTGCGACTCGGCACAGCCGAAGTAGGCAACAGAACAGATTGGTACCGCCGCGCCAAAT
>CAXUBB010000317.1:1025-6435 GCA_964249105.1 uncultured Bryobacteraceae bacterium
GTCTTGGCCCATCATGACGCCAAAGGTCAACGGGATCGCTGAGGCTGATTACCGGGGTCTGGCCCGGCGCTTCAACCCAACCCAATTTGATCCCGGCGCATTCGTAGACCTGGCCCGGTCCGCCGGACAGCGCTATATAGTATTCACGACGAAGCATCACGACGGTTTCTGCATGTTCGATTCGTCGTACACCAAATACAAGATCACGAATACGCCTTATGAGAAAGATATCGTCGCAATGCTTGCCAAAGCGTGCCGGACAGACGATATGCCGCTCGGCTTCTACTACTCGCCGCCTGATATGACGCATCCTGCATTCCGGGATACCTCAAAACCGGCTGCCGAGAATTGGGGAGGCGAACCAACCCGCCCCGAATGGCCGTTGTATCTCGACTATATGCAACTTCAGCTCACGGAGTTGCTCACCCGGTATGGTCCCGCCGCCGTGATCTGGTTTGACGGCCTGAACCATCAGGAGAAGTACGATGGGCAGCGCTTCATCAAGCTAATCCATAGCCTGCAGCCCGTCACGCTCGTCAATAATCGCATCGGCACGGAAGGTGATTTTGAAACGCCGGAACAATTTATCCCAAAGGATATTCCCACCAAGGGCACGCGCATCGTAGGAATTGATCCGTCAATAGCCAGCCATCTCCGGAGCGGCGTACCAGCTCCTGAAGATTTTCGGCTTTGGGAGACATGCATGACGATTAATGAGACTTGGGCGTATAACAAGAACGACCACAATTACAAATCAAGCAAGCTCCTGATCCAAAGCTTAGTTGAGGTGGCCAGCCGGGGCGGTAATTTCCTGCTGAATGTGGGTCCGCAGCCGGACGGCGTCATTCAGCCTGAGTTCCAGGAGCGGCTGCGCGATATCGGAAAATGGCTCAACATCAACGGCGATTCCATCTATGACACAACCTATGGGCCCGTGCAAGGCGCATCTGCCATCCGAACAACGGCACGGGGCAGGTCCATTTATGTGCATGTCTTCGCATGGCCGTCCGCTACGTCTTTGGAGGTACCGGGCTTGCAGGCGAAAGTTGAGTCCGCCCGCCTCCTTGCTGGCGGCAAGCCGCTGCCGTTTCGCCAGAGCGAATCCGGACTATCGGTCGATGTACCGGCACGGGCGCCTGATCCAAATGTAAGCGTAATCGCGCTCAGAATCTCATGAGGCGGATAGGAAGCGTTCTGAAACTAAAACCGGAATGCCTTGAGCGCTACAAGGCGTATCACGCGGAAGTTTGGCCGGAGGTGCTGGCCATGATCCGGGAATGCCAGATCCGCAACTATTCAATTTTTTTGAAAGACAACTACCTGTTTGCTTTTTTCGAGTATCACGGGACTGACCTGAAAGCGGACTTCGCCAGGATGGCCGCACATGCGAAAACACAGGAATGGTGGGCGATTATGGAACCGATGCAGGAGCCGCTGCCGACACGCCGGGAAGGTGAATGGTGGGCGGAAATGGAAGAGGTGTTTCACGCCGACTGAAATTCATTTGTTTTCCAACGCGCCCGGAACAGGATCGCTGGTGAAAGAGAGTCTGGCCGCGTCTCTCAAAAGCGCCATCACCGAAGGTCGCCTTTTACCGGGGCAGCGGGTCATCGAGGGCACATGGGCGCGTGAGTTCGGAGTGGCTCAGGCGTCCGTCCGCGAAGCGATCAACCTGCTCATTTCGGAAGGCTATGTGGTGAAGGATGCCGGACGAAGCGCCCGTGTCGTTCGTTACACCGAGCGGGATGTACGGCAGATCTATGAAACGCGCATCGCCCTTGAAGGCATGGCGGCGTTTCTCGCTTGCCGGCGGCGGGCGGACCTGCTGAATGTGGAAGCGGCGGTGGATGGGATGGCAGCCGCCTTAAACTCCAATGATGTGCGCTCCCTCGTTGAAAGCGACCTTCGCTTTCATCTGGAGCTGGCGGAGGCCTCCGGCAATCCGTTGTTGGCGGATTTAATCCACCGCCTTGTATCGCCCCTATTCGCCTTCGTTCTGCTCCGTGTACTCAAAAATCACGGAGCGCTGCAAGCTTGGAGCGCGGAATTTCCCCCTCACCGCCGTTTGGTCAAAATGATCCGCGAAGGCAACCCGGCCCTGGCGCAACAATACGCGCAGCATTCCATGGCGCGCTTTGCGAGTTCCGCGCACGGTCTGTGGGGAGGAACTGTTTCGGATCAGCCATGAACCCGCTGCTCGAAGACATGGTGGTCCTGATTACGGGCGCAGCCGGCGGCATCGGGCGGGAATGCGCGCTCGCCTGCGTGCGGGATGGAGCGCGGGTCATGATTGCCGATGTGAACGCGGCGCAGGCCGAGGAGACGGCGCACAGCCTCGGTGAACGCGCCGCGGCGTGCCCGTGCGATGTGTCTGACAGCGAAGCCGTGGAGAGCGCCGTTCGCCAGACACTGGCCCGTTTCGGCCGCCTGAACGCGGTTCACAACAATGCGGGTATCGCCAGCCCCTCGCTGCCCTTGGAGGAGACGACCGAAAAAGAGTGGGATCGCCTGATGGCGGTGAATCTGAAAAGCGTTTACTGGACTACTCGCTTCGCCCTGCCTTACCTGAAACAAACGCGCGGTTCCATCCTCAACACGGCCAGCATGACGGGCATCATCGGACAGTCCCTGCACGCCGCCTACACAGCGACCAAGGGCGGCATTATTGCGCTCACCAAGTCCATGGCGCTGGACTATGCGCCATTCGGCGTCCGCGTGAACGCTCTTTGTCCGGCCGGCGTGTGGACCCCCTTGCTGGAGCAGTGGCGCGAGGAACAGCCCGATCCGGAGAGCGTCCGCTCGTATCTGGACAATATTCATGCGCTGGGCTACTGCCCCAAGGGCGACGTAGTGGCGGACGCCGCCGTGTTTCTGTTGTCACAACGCGCGCGCTTCATCACCGGCTGCATTTTGCCTGTGAGCGGCGGCGCGGAGTTGGGGTATCGCCGATGAGGACCGTAATCACACGGATCGAAACGGAAGACCGTCGCTTTCCGCTGCATGGCGGCGCCGGGTCGGATGCCGTGCATGCCGCCGTTGAGTATGCCTATGCGGTGACCCGTCTGGTGACGGACGGACCGGACCAAGGCAACGGCATTACACTCACCTTAGGCCGAGGAAACGACATTGTCTGCCGCATCATCGACCTGCTTGCGGCTCCCATTATGGGCCGTGAAGTGGAAGAGCTAATGTCCAGCTTCGGGGTGACGCTTCGGCAACTGGCCGACCATCCCGAATTGCGCTGGCTTGGTCCCCATAAAGGCGCCGTTCACTTGGCCCTCTCCTCGCTCGTGAATGCATGCTTCGATCTCTGGGCCAAGGCGCGTAAAGTTCCGCTGTGGCGGCTGCTGCTCGATCTGTCACCGGAACAGGTAGTTGCCCTCCTGGATCTGAGCTACCTGGAGGACGATCTCACAGAGGCAGAAGCGCTCGCGATTCTGCGCGGACATATCCTGACACGCGCCCAGCGGGAACAGGTTTTGAGAGATGGTTATCCGGGTTACGACACCTCAGTAGGCTGGTTTCAATACGACGACCGGAAGATACGCGAATCCGCCCAAAAGGCGCTCGACCGAGGATTTCGCGCCTTCAAACTGAAGGTAGGCTCCAGAGACGGCGAGCGTGACATCGGACGCGCTACCATGCTGCGCGAACTTGTAGGCAGCGAGTGCCGCCTGATGCTGGATGCCAACCAGCAATGGACATTGGACACCGCGGAGCGCATGTGTCAGGCCATGCGTCCGCTCGATCCTTATTGGATTGAGGAACCGACTCATCCGGATGACGTGCTGGCGCATGCAAAGCTGGCCCAATCCATCGAATCTCTGCGCATTGCCGCCGGTGAGCACCTGCCGAATCGCGTTATGTTTAAGAATTTCATCAAAGCTGGAGCCGTGCATTTTGTGCAAGCCGATTGCACGCGCCTGGCGGGCATCTCTGAGTTTCTGACAGTCAGTTTACTTGCGCGAAAACATAAGCTGCCGGTCGTTCCTCATGTGGGCGACATGGGGCAGATTCACCAACATCTCGTGCTGTTCAATCACATCGCGATGGGGCACGAGGCATTGTTCCTGGAGTACATTCCGCACCTACGGGATTACTTCGCAGATCCCGCGCGTGTTGCCGACGGCAAGTATCAGATACCCGAGCGCCCTGGCGCCTCTTCCGACTTGCTGGATTCATCATGCTAATGCTGGTGCTGCGGATGCGTACAGCCGGGGAAGTCTTTCACGGGCCGGTCTCCCTGATAGCCAAGGTACTGGCGCATCCCGGCATCCGACAAACAGTATGCCGTAAGAGTCAAATCCTTCAGAGGCCGGAAAAAGCTTTGAAGCGGGTTTTGCGGATTATCCTCGTTCCCGGCCATGTCCGCGACGATGTTCTCCTGCTCCCGCGACTGGCACTTCTCAAACGACAGTCCGAACTTTGCTTGAGCGGCACTTTGTACCTGCTCCAGGCCGGAGCGCCATGCAGTCTGTAATTCCGGCTTTGCATACACCAGGAGAGAGTCGATATAAAAGGGAACTCCGGCTTCGCAGGCTCCTGGAGAAGTCTCGTCAGCGGGCATAATCACGTCGCAGAGCTGCCCCAAGATTTTGTATTCCTGTGAGGACAGGAACCTTGGCTGGTATCGGCCCACATCGATTGGCAAAGTATTTCCAAGGGCATGATTGTGATCCGCCAGCACTTCCGGGCCGACCGCCAAGCCCGCTCCGAGGATCTTAAATACATCGCGCCGATCCATGTCTATATCTCCCCGCGCCGCGATTTTTCAACTAGCCGTTCACTCATGCGCCAAGACAAGGCAACATTTGTCAGGGTCGGATTCTTTTCCGGGTAGGCCGCAAAAACAGAAGCGTCGCCAATGAACAGGTTCGGTATTTCATGACTCTGCCCGTCGCCATTAATCACGGATGTTTTCGGATCATTGCCCATCCGAACCGTTCCGACCCAGTGATTGTAATCGATTTGCAGATTTTCACGCGTCGCTTTACCGGGCGTGTAATGCACTTCGCCGTTGCTCGTACGGATAATTTCCTCGCACGTTTGGATCATGTCATCCGCCATGGCAATGTCATTCTCCTCGAACTTCAGGTGAACTCTCGGCAGCGGCAGGCTGAAACGGTCCTTCCGGTCCGCATCAAGATCGACAAACTTCTGGGGGGAGGCCCACAAGGCCCCTTGCATGTTCATGGATGCGTGCGCTACGTTCAACTCCCGAACCCGGCGCTTCCAGGCCGCGCCGTAACCAGGCACGGTGCGAATACCCAGCCGGTGCGGATTCAACCCGGAACCGCACTGCACCTGATACGTTCCCGCGAATCGCGGATTGGGTTTATCCCAGTAGAGCGCCGTCAGTAGGCCGTGATAATAATCGGTTGCTTCATCGTTCTACTCATCGCGCTTGACT
>CAXUBB010000318.1:0-2056 GCA_964249105.1 uncultured Bryobacteraceae bacterium
AAATGGTGAAGCTGCTCGAAAATACCTTCCGCATGATTAACATCGGCCTGGTGAATGAAATGGCATTGATGTGCGACCGCATGAATATCGATGTCTGGGAAGTGATTGATGCAGCCGCCACGAAGCCGTTCGGGTTCATGCCCTTTTATCCCGGCCCCGGTTTAGGCGGACACTGCATCCCGATTGACCCGTTCTATCTTTCCTGGAAAAGCAAGGAAGCGGGCATCGAAGCCCGATTTATTGAACTGGCCGGCTATATCAATGGCCGTATGCCGGAATTCGTGATTGAGAAAGTGCAGAAGGCGCTGAATGATGCTTCAAAGCCGGTGCGCGGATCTCGCATACATATTCTAGGCACCGCCTACAAGCGCAATATCGATGATGTGCGTGAGTCGCCCGCGCTCGACATTATTCTCTTGCTGCAACGGCTCGGCGCGACGGTTACATTTTCTGACCCATTTGTTCACAAAATTCATATCAACGGAGCCAACCTGGAATCGCAGGAGATGCTGCCGTGCGTGGAAGCGGCGGATTGTGTGGTGATCGTTACGGATCACACGGGCATTGATTATGCCTCAGTTATTGAGAAGAGCAAGCTGATCGTGGATACGCGCAATGCGCTCAAGGGTTTTCGCTCGGAGAAAATCGTCCGGCTCTAATGTCCGCCGGAATCGTCGTTATCAGCCGCCCCGCTCTCTAAACCCATTTGCGAGAGCCGGTACCGGAGGGCATTGCGGGTCAGCCCCAGTATACGCGCCGCCTGGCTTTTGTTTCCGTTCGCGCGGCGCAGCGCTTCGCGGATCATCATCTGTTCCCAATGCTCCAGGGTTTCACCTTCGGGAAGCAGCGGCGCTTGCTGCGATGCCGCCAATGAGACATGACGCGGAGCTTCGATTCTGATGTCGGACGGTTGTAAAATTTCGTGCGAGGCCAGCACCAGGCTGCGCTCAATTGTGTTCTCCAGTTCGCGCACATTACCCGGCCAGGAATGATCGAGCAAACGGTCGATGGCCGCCGGGCTTAATTCCTTGGCAATTGAACCGAGATCGGGGGCGAGTTTTGCGACAAAGTGCATGGCGAGAAAAGGAATGTCTTCTTTTCGATCCCTTAAGGGCGGAACATTAATGGGCACAACATTTAACCGGTAGTACAGATCCTCGCGGAAGCGGCCCTGCTCCAGAGCGGCGCGCAGGTCCACGTTTGTGGCTGCAACGACGCGCACATCCACGTGGCGTGTCACGTTGGAGCCTAAGCGTTCAAATTGCCGTTCCTGGAGAATGCGAAGCAGTTTCACTTGAATATTGCCCGGCACGTCGCCGATCTCGTCGAGCATGACAGTTCCGCCGTCAGCGCCTTCAAACTTTCCCGGCTTGCTGGCGGTTGCTCCCGTGAAGGCTCCTTTCTCATAGCCGAACAGTTCACTCTCCATCAGGTTTTCGGGCAGGGCGGTGCAGTTGATTTTCACGAAGGCATGATTTTTGCGCGGCGAATGTTGATGGATGGCGCGGGCGATCATGTCCTTGCCGACTCCGCTTTCGCCAGCCAGCAAAACAGTGGCCCTGGTGGGAGCCACGCGTTCCACGGTGCCGAAGATCTCGCGCATGGCGGGGCTGCGGCCAATAATGTTGTCGAATTGATAGCGAGTGTCCAGTTGTTCGCGCAGACGCAGGTTTTCATCTTTTAGCGATTGAACCGCCATGATCTTCCCGACCACGGTTGTCAGGTGATCCAGCGAGAAGGGTTTTTGCAGGAAATCCGCCGCCCCCCGCTTCATGGCTTCCACGGCGGTTTCAACAGAACCATGCGCCGTAATGACGAGCACGGCTACTCCAATGCCTCGCGCTTGCAGTTGCTGAATCAATTGCAGGCCGTCCATTCCGGGCAGACGTAAATCCGTAATGATGAGGTCCGCCAGCATCGCCAGCGGAAGACCCTGCTCCGCCGTGGGCGCGCCATCGACTTCATAGCCCGCTGACTCCAGTTGCAATTGAATAACCCGGCGAAGCTTGTCTTCGTCTTCCACGATGAGGATGCGGCCAGCAGCCATAATTTATAC
>CAXUBB010000318.1:2066-6370 GCA_964249105.1 uncultured Bryobacteraceae bacterium
GTCTTGCTCTCTCGGTAGGATCATCTCAAATGTGGTCCCGCCCCCCACTTCGCTTTTGACGGAGATCCGTCCGCTGTGTTCATCCACAATCTTCGATACGATGGCAAGGCCGAGACCGACTCCCTGCGGCTTGGTGGTGAAGAACGGGTTAAAGATGTTTTCCAAATGCTGCGGTTCGATACCAGTGCCGTTATCTTCCACATCGATTTTGATGTGGCCGTTTTCGGGTAAACTTCGTATTTTCACGCTGTTTCCGGGCGCGCTCGCCTGAATCGCGTTTTGCAGAAGGTTCAGGAGCGCCGAACGCAGCAAATCGGGATCAAAGGTAAACAAAAGATCGCCGGGAGAAGTTTCCGCCCTGACGATAATGCCTGTCTTTTCCGCCAACGCGCTCCCTTCCCGCACGACTTCGGCAATAACCTGTTTGAGGTCGGCTATTACCGGGTGAATCTGCAAGGGACGCGCAAAGTTTAGAAAGCTGGTTATCTGGGCATTCATCCGGTCCACCTCGCTGCGGATGAACCCCGCCATCTCCGACATGATTTCAGGCCGGCCCTGGGCGGATGGTTTCGTCAGCATTTCGGCGGAAGCGCGAATGGTGCCGAGCGGATTACGCAGTTCGTGTGCGAGTCCGGCTGTGAGCTGGCCCAGGGCTGCTAGACGCTCACTCCGGCGCAAGGATGCCTCGGCGCGCCGCAAGCTTCGATTGGATTCCGCTAACTGGGCGGCTGCTTGCTCCGTGCGATTCATTTCTTCGCGTTTGGCTTTGGCCTGTTCGAATACCAGAAAAGCGACTATGGCATAGAAAGCTGCCCGCAGCGACATGGAGCTGGCTAGAACATCAAATTCAATTGGATTCTCCGGATGCTTCTGGTAGTAAAGATAAGCGGGAAGCAGGAATGAAAGGTAAGACAGACAGGCGATTGCCGTAACAATAATGACGCCGGGAAGCTCAAAGGTGGTGGCGGCTGAGACAACAGGTATCAAGAAAATGGAAGAGTAGTAGCTATCCCCGCCGTGCGAAAAGCCGATCAGAAGATAGCTAAGAATCAGCTTCAGGGCTACCGAAGTAATCTGGCCGCGCGTCGAGGAAAACAGCTTGAGCCGGGGCTCAAGAATCTGGAACGCTCCAATGAGCGGCAACAGAATCAACGCGTCATAGTTCGGCTCAGGGGCAGTGGCAATCAGAATGACAACAAAGAGAAGCCACGCAAAATCCTGCGGCCGAAACCATGCGAATTTTTTCGCTTTGAGCGCGTCAGTCACAAAGAACGTCCTGTGCCAGAATAAAGGCAACCCCAGCAGTCATGAGTAACGTGAATTTGGAATCCTCCATTCCGGAAGATGTATTGTCGTCCGAGGAAACTTCGTCCTTTGCAGAGATGTTGTCGAGCTTTGAACAGCAACAACATTCGGATGCGACGAGCGGAGAAACGGTTAATGGAATTATTGTCTCAGTTCTCCCGGAAGCAATTCTTGTTGATGTAGGCCGGAAGACCGAAGGATCGCTGTCGCTTGCGAGGTGGCGTGAAACGGAGGAAGGCGAACCGCAAGCGGGAGCCACAGTGGCTGTCTCGGTAGGTCCGCGCAATGAGGAGGGTTATTACGAACTTTCCACCATCAAAGTAGAGCGCCCTAGGGACTGGAGCGCCTTGCAAACGGCTTTTGCCGAGAAACACACGATCGCAGGCACGGTGATGGAGCAGGTAAAGGGCGGGTTCCGGGTGGATATCGGCGTGCGCGCCTTTATGCCGGCCTCGCGCAGCGGCGTCAGGGAAGCCGATGATATGTCCAAACTGGTTGGGCAGGAGATCCAGTGCCGGATCACCAAGCTGGATACCGAAAAGGAAGACATTGTTGTCGATCGCCGCGCGGTTCTGGAAGAGCAGGAAGCCCTGCGGCGGCAGCAGGCATTCTCCGATCTTCGGGAAGGCGCGGTGATGCGTGGCCGGGTTCGGATCGTGATGGATTTTGGGGCGGTTCTGGATCTGGGCGGAGTCGATGGATTGCTGCATGTGGCGGAAATGTCCCACTCCCGTATCGGCAAGGCCAGTGATGTGGTAAAGCCGGGCGATGAACTGGAAGTAAAAATCCTGAAGATTGACCCGGCCAGCAAGAAAATTTCTCTCAGTCTGAAGCAGTTGCAGGAAGACCCCTGGAGCGTTGCGGCCCGGACCTTCAACGTGGGCGACCGGGTGAGCGGCACGGTGTCGCGATTGGCCGACTTCGGTGCTTTTGTCGAGTTAATACCCGGCGTGGACGGCTTGATTCATCTTTCCGAACTGTCATGGAATAAGCGCGTGCGGAAACCGGGCGATCTGCTCAAAGCGGGCGAGCGGGTGGAAGCGGTTATTCTGCAAGTGAATCCAGCGGAGCGGCGGATCAGCTTGGGTTACAAACAGGCCTTGGGTGATCCATGGGAAAGCGTTCCTCAGCAGTTCCCGGTCGGCGCGACAGTTGAGGGCACAGTGACGAACCTGACTCCGTTTGGCGCGTTTGTGGAAGTAGCCGAAGGGATTGAAGGCATGGTGCACATCTCCGACATCACCAATGAAAAACGGATCGATCATCCCAAAGATAAGCTGGCCAAGGGCCAGACAGTAAAGGCCGTTGTGCTTGAGCTGGACAACGAACGCCGCCGTCTCCGCCTTGGCATGAAGCAATTGGAGCCGACCACGGTTGACCATTACATTTCCGAGCATCAGCAGGGCGATACGGTAAGCGGACGTTTGATCGAGGTTCAGGGAACGCGGGCCAGAGTGGAATTAGGCGAGGGCGTGATTGCTGTTTGTCAACTGAAGCAGGCGGAAGAGTCGCGGACGAAAGCGGCGGAATCGAAGTCGTCTGATGTCGGTTCACTGGGCGCGATGTTGGCGGCCAAGTGGAAACAAGGCGGCGGAACGGTTGCCGGCGGGGACCGGACGGCACGGGCAGGCGAGGTTCGCAGTTTCCGGATTGCCGCCTTAGATCCGGCTAAGAAATTAATTGAACTGGAATTAGCAAGCTGAGAATTTTCTCAACAAGAACTATTCCGGCTCATTTTTCCCATGAATCCTTTATTCGGCGGAGCTGGTGATCTTGGTTGGGTGGCCTTAAAAGCGCTGCTGCTTTATTTAACGGCTGTTTTCGGTTTCCGGGTTGGCGAGCGGCGCACTCTGGCCGAGATGTCAGCTTTCGATTTCGTGGCGGCGGTTGCCGTGGGCGCCATTGTCGGTCGCGTGCCGAACGCCGATACGACAAGTTATCTCGCCGGCGCCGTCACGCTGATTACGGTGCTTGCGGCCCACCGGATTGTTTCAAAGCTGCGGCAATTTCCGAGCCTAGCCTTTCTGTTCGATCACAGGCCGCGAGTGCTGGTGCAGGACGGACGCATCCTTCCGGCGGAACTTCGGCATGCCGGCATTACGGAAGACGATCTCTACGGCATACTCCGGCAGCAGGGTGTGGTGGACCTCAGTCAGGTACGCTTTGTTATCTTTGAACAGCGCGGAAAAGTTTCCGTCATTCGTCACAGCGATGTGCGGGAACCCGGTTCGGAACTAATCCGCAATGCGATTGAACGAAGCTCGCGCTAGAGGCTTTAATGAACTCAACCCCGGCGTTGCTCAACGACTGAATCGCAAGCTCGAAGTTCATTGCTTATGGACGCGAACGGCTTTTCAAAGGAATATAATTTACTCACCACCTCGCTTGGATGTAGGATAAGACCATGAGCGTCGCACTAACGCGCTCCGACACAGGGCCGGAAATTACTGAGGAAGAAAAGGCCCTCCTAATGAAGCGCCTGAAAACGGCGGATGAGGACGCCCAAAACGCAAGGGATGCTTATGAATTTCTGGCGGAATTGCGTCAGAAACTCCGTCAGGATTCCTCAGTTTCCCGTTGAAGCCTGTTGTTGTTACGCCTGCTGCGCAACGCGATATAGAGCTTATCGCAAATTGCTATGAAAGCAAGCGTGAGGGGTTGGGTATGGAGTTCACGGATCGTGTTCGGGAAGCAATCGACCGGATGCGCCTGAATCCGGAGGGTTACGCGCCAATTTTCAGGGACATCCGGAGAGTGCAGCTTCGCAAATGCTGGGATTACAGTTTGTGGTTCCAGATCAGGCCGGACAATTCGCTGGTTGTGGCTTGTCTGTCAAGCCGCATGAATCCAGGACTAATGAAAGAAATGGCGCTCGGTGTGCGGCCTATTCGTCCTCCAGATCCCTCTTAAGAAGCAACTTTTGTGAGTTGTAAGAAGTGCAAACTGGCGGAGAGAGTGGGATTCGAACCCACGTTAGAGTTTCCCCTAAACACGCTTTC
>CAXUBB010000319.1:0-6363 GCA_964249105.1 uncultured Bryobacteraceae bacterium
GTTATTGCACTGCAATTAACCTCCGTCGCGTTGAAAGCCGATCCGATCGATCCGGTCTTTACGATGAGTGATCCCGATGCAGGCACACCCATTTCGAGTACCTCCTTCTCGTTTTCCTCCAATTTAAATGGGGGTGGTTTTCTTTCGTTTGTAAATGAAAGCCAAGTTGATTGGAAGGGTTTAGCCGTTCAGGTCCTTCAGCCGACAGGATCGATTATCTCCTGTTCCGGCGGACCGTTTTTCACTACATGCTTAATTTCATCAATTCCTCAAACTGACCAACTCTCGCTTTTTACCCTTAACCTGACTCTTCGCACAAAGGAAGGCGGCATTCTCAATGGAGAATTCTTCACCATCAATTTAAACGATTTCATGGGAGGAGCACAACCAACTGATCCGAGTGGAAACGGCGGCTGGGGGCCAAACGCGTCCTTGAGCGTGCAGGTTACCGACTATGCAAACTCGGTAGACGTGAGTCCGGAACCAGCCACATTTCTTCTGTCTGCTCTTGGCTTGACGGTGGCGTTTGCAATGCGCCGTTTTCGCGGTAAAGCCATTCGTTAGTCTCTATTGGACAAGGGCCAAAAACTCCGGCACCCCGCGGAGCGGCGCCAAGTCCGGCTCGTGCTTGGCAATACCCTTGGGATATCCGTTCTTAATGGAGCTTGCAAGAGCTTTTAGCGCAGCATCATTGCGCCTGTTCAGCGTTTGTATGACAGCTTCGTTGTATAGCAACTGAGCATCTTTAGGATCAATGGCGCGCGCGCGTGTGATCCACTCCAGGCCATTCGCAATTCCACCCTTTCTGGCATAGTACAGGGCGAGGTTGCCCATAGTATCCGCGTCATTGGGGTTTGTATGAAGCTGCTGATAAGCAAGTTCGATGGCATTATCATACAGTGTCTGCGCTTTTTCATATTGCTTCTCTTGGCGGTAGGCATCGGCCAGGTTACCCACAAACGTTGCTCTATTAGAGTCCATATCGACAGCTTTTTGAAACATGGGTATGGCTTTAGCGTATTGTCCCGCATAGAAGTAAGCTGTTCCCAAATTTGTAAAGGCGTCGGCGGATTTTTTTAAGTTGACGGCCTTTTGATACGCTTCAACAACTTTCGGCCATTGCCCCTGCCGCGAGTAGATGAAACCCATCGAATTAAATAAGTCGGCATTGGTGGGATTTCTGTCGGCAGCCTCCTGGAAGTGCTTCAGAGCATCCTCCAATCGATCCTTTTTCAAGTAAGCGCGCGCCAGTTGATCCTGGTTGTACCAGCTATGAGGTTGCAACTTAACCGCTGTTTCCAGCGCGGAAACGGCAGCATCCACATTCTTATCGGCAAGATAGGCGCGCCCCAAGCGGACGTAGCCGTCGTCTGACTTTTGAATTTTGAGAGCTTCTTGGATTTCTTTGATAGCTTCCGTGAGGTTTCCAGTCTGCGTATAAACGCTCCCGAGGGCAAGATGTGTCTCCGGAGCTTGGATATCCCGGTTTTTCGCTTCCATCGCAGCCGCTAGGGCCTTCTCCGTCCAGACGCCTTTATGGTCGAGGCGGTACATAGCGAGGCTCGCATCAGCTATGCCGGCCCAGGGAAGAGCGGAATGGGAATCCTTGGCCGCTGCTTGATTAAAAAGCTCAATGGCAGCCTGTACCTGTTGGGAATCTTGTCGATGTTGGAGTTTGCTGCGTCCCTCCATTACGAGTTCAAGGGCCTCCGGGCTGCTGGCCAAATGGACAGAGCCGCCCGAAGGAGAAACGTCTCCTTTCGAGTGCGTATAGAGGTAGCCCGCAAGGAGACCACCAATAATAACCGCCACTGCCGTCCATCCGATTAGCTTTTTGTACGAACGGAGTTTGCCGGCACCACTAGGCGTAACCGGCGCTTCAAAAGGCTGCGGCACCGTGGGCGCTTGCGGTTCTTCCCAATTCTGAAGATCGGCAAGCAGCGCCTTGACGCTTTCATAGCGCCCTTCAGGATGGATCTCCAGGCAGCGCATGACAATGTTGTCGAGGTGTTGGGGAATTTCTTCCTTGATGGCCTTGGGACGGGGCGGCGGCTGAAAGGTACGCTGAACCAGCCGCGCCATCGCGCTTTCGCCTTTGAACGGCAATTGCCCGGTTAGCAGTTCGTAAAATGTCAGCCCCACGGCATAAATGTCGGAACGGGCGCTCGCTTCTTCGCCTCGCGCCTGCTCGGGAGCCATGTAGTCCGGGGTTCCCACGGCCAGTCCCGTATGAGTGATGCCGGATACGTCGAACCCGCGAGCCAGGCCAAAATCCAGAATGCGAACCTGCCCGGCGGCGTCGATCAGCATATTCTGCGGTTTCAGGTCACGGTGAATCACGCCTTCATGATGCGCCGCCTGGAGACCTTCGCAAACCTGACGAATGATGACCACGGCTTCGTTTACCGGCAGGCTACCCCGGCGTTGGAGATAAGCGCATAAATCTTCGCCCTCGAAGAACTCCATGGTCAGAAAGCGGAGCGCTCCGGCAACGCCGAGATCATGGATCCGAATCACATTCGGATGGGTCACTTTGCGGGCGAGTAAGGTTTCCTGCTTGAAACGGCGCAAAACG
Organism: uncultured Bryobacteraceae bacterium; assembly: GCA_964249105.1. Taxonomy (GTDB): domain Bacteria; phylum Acidobacteriota; class Terriglobia; order Bryobacterales; family Bryobacteraceae; genus Bog-105. Next base: position 2,576 of record CAXUBB010000319.1, read on the forward strand.
CCGGCGTTCGAGGCAAGATCAGGCCGAATAGTCTTCAGCGCAATGACTCGCTCCAGTTCGCGATCCAGAGCTTTGTAAACGCTACCCATTCCCCCATCTCCCAGGTGAGCCACGATTTCATAACGGTCCGCGACCACATCACCGGGGAATAGTCCGACGCTGAACGCCTGCCGGGCAGCAGTCGCGGAACCGGCAGCCGTGAACTCGGCGGTAACGCCCGCAGTCATAGCGGGAGCGAAGGCAGCGGCAATGGTAGGCGAATTGTCGCGGTTTTCCGGAAGCGGAGTTTCCGCGCCGAAATGGGAACTACAGCGCTCGCAGGTATCCGCACTATCCGGGTTCGAACTTTTGCAAGCAGGACAGATTTGCATGAGGACGACCTTGCTCTTCGCGACAGCGCTAACGCTTTCCTACATCAGTTTAAGGCAACAAGGTTTACTTTAAAACAGCATTGCAATTGTTAATCAATAGCAGAATGGAATGTATGGACCGGAGCGCGGCAATAGATCCGGGGCTTGCGTTGGCGGGTAACCCCGGATTCACTTATTTCAGAAGAGTGTTGGAGCTAACGAACAGGCACCGTTAAAGGAGCCTCCAGCCGGAACGAAAGAACACTTTCAGAGGGTATTTTGACCTGTTGTCCATGGCTGAGCGCGTTCCAGCCGAAACCGGCTCCGCCACCCGCTGCCGAGCCGATCGCCACCCCTTTGCCGCCTCCCGCAAGGCCGCCGATCAGCGCTCCAGCCGCCGCGCCGATTCCAGTTTTGATGGCGGTGTTCTTGCCGCGCGCCTTCCCTTGTTCTTCGTAAACACTGCTATTGAGCGGGTAGTTACGTCCACGATACTCCAAGCTCGCGGTCCGCAGGGAAAGCGCGCTGTTGCCCTTAATACGGCCAGCGCCTTGCACATTTACTATTTCCAAGGTGACGGGCGCTCCAGTAGGCACGATCACACGGCCTCGCGAAGTCAGCGGCGCTTCCAAAGCGGCACGATAGCGCTGGCCTTCCGAAGCTTTCCCGGAATCGATCAGATCCGTGGTACGGATGGAGAGACGCTCACCCACCGGAATGGTCGCGGTGGCAGGCGCCTCTTCTCTGGGCGCGGATCGTTCCGGCCTTCGTACCGGCTCCGTATCGGCGGGTTGAGGCTGCGGCGCGGAGGCAGCCGGTTCAGGAGCGGGAGCAGTCGTGACCGGAGGCGGCGCTGGTTGATTGTTTACGGGCGGGGTGGATGTTTTTGGCGGATACGCGGGAGGCGTACTGTCTGCCGCCCCATTCGGAAGCTGGTTTTGCGCAAGCGTGGCGTTTACCTTCATCTGGTCACTCACGCTCCGAACTCCCGCCGTGCTGTTGGCGATTTTCATAGCCGCCAGTTCGACGTCGGAATTCGGCACATCGCCGGTCAAGGTAACGACGCCATCCTTGACGTCCACGCCGACGTGTCCGCCCTGGGTTGCCGGTTCAGCGTACAATTTCGCTTGAATATCTGTCTTCAGCGAGTTATCGTTGCTGCTGTTAGCAACGTTGTTCTGGGAGCAGCCTACCGTCAAAACTCCCCAGAGCCCGACAGAAAGCCAAATAATTGCCGCTCGATTCATGGTTTATCCTCCAAACGACTCATTGGGATCTCTCCTCTTTTCAACTCCTCAAGGATTTGAGAAATGTATATCTTCATTATTTCGCAAAGCGAGCGAAATAACCTGAACGATACAATTGAAATGAACGTTTTCAACAACGAAGGGTTTCCCCGCCTGGGTGAAAGACAACAGCGTTTGGCCCTCCGGAGAAGCGCTAAGGAATTTGATGGCAAATCAGACTATGATAACCGTGAATGGAACCAAGACAGAAGTTCCAGTGTCCCCCAAACGGGAAGGCGCGCGTAACAGCATTGCCGAGTGGGCCGTTACCATCCTGCTGCTTCTGTTCGGGACAACCACGCTGGTGCAGGCGTTCGTCATCCCGACCGGCTCAATGGAGGACACGCTGCTGATCGGCGATCACTTACTGGTCGATAAGCTCGCTTATGCTCCTTCCGGACCGATCAGCAAATATCTTCTGCCTTACGAGGAGCCGAAGCACGGAGACATTATCGTCTTCCGCTACCCGGTTGATATTTCTCAAACCTTTGTCAAGCGGGTGATTGGCGTGCCGGGCGACCACTTAAAGATGATCAACCGGATTGTTTACCGCAACGGCGTGCGGCTGAACGAGCCTTATGTGTACCACAAGTTCCCCTATGATCCAAGCCGCGATAATATGCCGGGCGAGCCGTCGGTGTTTGCCGAAGGCTTGCAAGCGCAGTTACAGCGCGACATGCTCGAAAATCACGTAAAAGATGGCGAGATTGTGGTGCCGCCCGGTATGTACTTCGCCATGGGAGACAATCGCGATAATTCCCTCGATAGCCGTTACTGGGGATTCGTGCCGCGTGACAACATTATGGGAAAGCCGTTGCTGATTTACTGGTCGTATCGAGCTTCAACGGAAGACCTGGCGGGTTCGTCCGTCGGTTCCATGGTCAGCCATTTTGTCGATTTGGGACAGCATTTCTTCACGCGCACGCGTTGGGAGAGAACGCTTCACGTCGTTCGGGGTTTTCCCGATTCGCAACTGACGGATCAGCCGCTGCCGCTCAAGGCCGGCTCGCCGAATCCTTAAGAACGCGCCGTACGGCCAGAGATTTGCGAGAAATTCGCCGCACTTTACACTAAATTGATCTATGGCGAATAATTGTTACGCCCTTATTATGGCCGGGGGTCGAGGTACCCGCTTTTGGCCGCGCAGCCGGAAACGGAATGCCAAACAGGTTTTGCGCTTTTTCGGTGAACGGAGTCTGATTCAACAGGCGGTGGACCGCTTGGAAGGGGTCGTACCGCCCGAAAACATCTGGATTCTGACGAACGACTTTTTGCAGGAGACCATCCGCAAGCAGTTATCGAAGATTCCGAAGAAGCAGATCCTGGCTGAACCTTCGCAACAGAACACAGCTCCGTGCATCGCGTTGGCGGCTCACATCCTGGCGGACTTGTCGCCAAAGGCGGTCATGGGCGTGTTTCCAGCCGACCACCTGATCTTAAAAGAAGAGCGATTCCGTAAGTTTGTTAAAGCTGCCTTTAAAGCGGTGGAGAAGAATGACGTGGTGGTACTGGGTATCCAGCCGCGCTGGGCGGAAACGGGCTACGGCTATATTGAATTCCCCAAAGATATTGCTCCGGGCAACTTCGAAACGGCGGCGGTCAGCAGCTTTCGTGAAAAGCCGGACGAGAAGACAGCAAACCAGTTTGTCAAAGCGGGTCACTTTTTCTGGAATGCGGGTATGTTCTTCTGGAAAGCTTCGACGGTGCTGGAACTGATGCGGCAGCACCAGCCGAAGACAGCAACGTTGCTGGCGAGTCTACCTTCGCTCAACAGCAAGAAGTTCATGGCGAAGTTGCGGGAAGTGTATCCGCTTTGCGACAACATTTCCATTGACTATGCCGTGATCGAGAAAGCTCCCAATGTGACGGGTATTGCGTTGGACGATATCGGCTGGAATGACGTGGGCAGTTGGGAAGCCGTTTACGAGTTGACCGACAAGGACGGAAACGGCAACGCATCGAAGGGCGAAATTATTGCCGAGGGCAGCCGGGGAAATTACGTCAGCGCGGAAAAGCCGGTGGCGCTGGTGGGGGTGGAAAACCTGGTCATTGTGGACACGCCGGATGCGTTGCTAGTAGCCCATCGCGCACGGTCGCAGGATGTCAGCAAAATTGTAAAAAGCCTGGACGCGCAAAAACGGGAAGAGCTGTT
>CAXUBB010000320.1:0-2499 GCA_964249105.1 uncultured Bryobacteraceae bacterium
CGGAAATGAAACGCGCTCGTTTCCGCTGCTGGCACGCTTGTACACAGAGGGCCGTGGACTGAACCCCCACCTTGAGACACTGGCCATGGGCACACCTGCCGTTTAACCGGTTTTCTGTCAGAACCGGACTTTCCTGTCATTTTACCGAGATCCCCACTTCACAGCGACAATCCAATTTTAGTTTCCGGCTTGGCCGTGATTCAGGAACTATTCGGAAATTACGCACTGTTTCGTAAACCCCTCGCGACTACTCACGATCCCGTCAACAAAGGCCTCTTCAAGAGCCTTCTTCTCCTTGGTCATTGAGCCGCGGTGGGGTCAGCTTCGAGTTACGGTCGGATTGCCCAGGCTAAACCGTCTGGTTCGCCGCCCACGTCGATGTGGCCGGTGACCTTGAATGTTTTCAAGTCCAGTACAGCGACGTAGTTGTCAGGACCACAAGAGAGGAAGGCACGATTACCCTCGCGATCGATCAGAATGCCGGCGGCTCCGTGGCCGATGGACACTCGTTTGAATTCCCGGCGCGACTTTGCATCGTAGATCACGAGGTCGCCATCACCCAAACGTGTAATTAGCACGAGATTTCCATCGGGCGTGAACTTCAGCCGATTGGCGCCAAACGTCTTCGCGCCCAGTGTCGCGGCTACAGTCCTTGTCGGGAGGTCAATCACCGAAAGTGTGCCGTCCTGCGCATTCGCTGTCCATAACTCCCGGCCATCAGGCGAGACGTCAAAGCCTTCATCACCTTTGCCGACCGGAATGACGGTCTCGTTCCAATCCATGCGCGGTTGATTTCCGCCGGGAGGACCCTGAGGCGGCTGTGAGCCCTGGGGAGGGCGCATGCCCGGAGGAGGGCCCATTGGAGGCAGAGTGACTTTTTCCAAAATGCTGACCGTCCCTGAGCTGACGTTGGTGGTGTAGATCCGTTTCTGATCCGGCATGACGTAAATCATGTGCGTTCGGTTCTGGCCGGTTCCCATGATCCAATCAATCTTGTTAGACGCAGGATCGTAGGTGGCGATGGCCTTCGCGCCTTCCGCGGTGAACCAGAGCTTTCCGCCGACAAACGCTAGGCCATGTGGGCCGTTCAAGGCGCCGGTATCGATGTCGGGTAGCGCTTTCTGCCCGACCAGATCGATAACGGAAAGGGCATGGTATCGGCCGCCACCATAGATCGAGACATAAGCCGCCTTTCCGTCGGAAGAGGCGATCACCTCATGAGGGTCCGGCCCTACGGGAGCTCGTGCCATGACCTGCAAAGTATTCGGGTCCACAATGGCGAGTGTGTGGTTGCGTTTCGAGAGCGCCAACAGGAATCGAGTTGGCGGGGCCTGAGCCAGGGCTCCCCTGGTGACGCAAAAGCTCATTATCCAGGCCAGTCCTAAGTGCATCATCGGAATTCTTGATCGCATCATTCTCCTCATTTGAATACAGTGTTTGAGCGCCCGTTTTTCTAATTTGAGCTGTTGATGAACGCGCGTCCATAATCGTTCGTGGGAGCGCGGTACATGGTATGGACATGCAGGGTCGGATCGCCGCCGCCGCCTTGAGGCGAAAACTCGATGACTAGCTTCGGCCCCTGAATGCGATAGTACGAACTGCCGTTTCTCCCCGCCTGGTGCGTAGTCGGTCCGCTCCATGCGAAATAGGTCTCGTCTAAGCCAGCCTTGATTTCTGTCATGCGCGGTTCCGCGTAGGCATCGTTGATAATGCCCGCCCATTCCGAGATCAAACCGAGCAGCATCTCTCGCTGCTTCTCATTCATCGCAGCTGCCTTCAGTCCCTCCGCTTGAATGGTTTCTCCCGGGTGTCCAGGTCCCAGCACCAAATCGCGTACCTCATAGTTCAGAATTGCCTGTTTTTGTTGGTTTATATCCAGCGCGTTTAATAAGGCAAAAGCCTTATCGTTCTCCTGCGCAAGCGCGCGTACTGTCTTCCCGTTCGATGTATAAACCGCCGGCTGAGCACCGGTCAGAGTCGGCGTGATCACGCCATGCGCTCCCGCCATGGTGAGGTTGAGCCCGAGATGATGGCCTCCGAACTCCAACATCCAAGGCTTCGTGGTGCTCGGTTCTCCAAAGATGCCGATTGTGTAGCACGCTGTCCCGGAACAATAAGGCGTGCCGGTTTTCGATAACGCTTCATCCGAGCCCATGATTTCCAAAACCTTTTGATAGCCTTGGGAGCTTAGCGCCACTTGCAGCAAGTGCATCGCTGCGTCACGCTGCTTCGCGCTCAGACTGCCCAGACGTAGACCGGGACGGGGCACGTCGGTGACTGGATAGTTCGACCAGACGGCCTGCCCATACTGCTCGCCAATAAATCCTCCCGGAGGGCCCATGCCGGGGCCGCCGCCGGGACCTCCACCGCTTCCAGGGCGCGGACGAGATTGCGTTGCAGGATTCGCTTGACGCACGTTGGAATCCCCACCGGGACCATTTGCTTGACCTCCAGGACCGCCCGGTCCCTGCTGCTGCCGTCTGTCAGGGAACCTGCAAT
>CAXUBB010000320.1:2509-6340 GCA_964249105.1 uncultured Bryobacteraceae bacterium
CCCCCGCCCCCTTTTGCTTCCCCCCCCGCCCCGCCCGGCCCGGCGCCGCTCTGCTTGCCAGGCGTCCCTGCTCTGCTGAACTTAGCGGCCTTGGCTGTCGCCTGCGCCGTAAACGTGAACTGCACGTTGCCGCGCTGGACAGGTGTTAGCGAGTTCAAGAAAGCAGTCGTGGCGGCCAAGACGTTCTGTATCTCGCCATCAGCAGAAGCTGACGCGGCGGCAGCATTTCCGCTGTTCCCGAACAACCCGAATGAGGCCAGGCAAACTAAGGCTGAAACAAAGGCGAGAGGAGTGAGTTTACTCATGAGTTGTTTCCGCAATCGACCAAGGATCCACGATCCGACAGCACGTTCAGACTCCCTCCAGAGTTGGCTGGGCTGGTTGCCCGCTGAAGATCCTGCGATTCGATTGTGCATGGGCACGCCACCACAAAACGATACTGATAACGAAGAATGAAATCGCGATCCATGCTCCGCGCTGTGCCATGCGATCTACCCATCCGTCCACGAAATCAGGAAGGCTGAATGCTCGTTCGAGAATCCAACCGGCGGAAGCGAAACCTGCGAACAGAGCACCGCCGACTCTGAAAGCTGTGTAAGCTGCGGTCCGGCTCAAGATGATCAACGAAGGAAGTATGGCGACCACGACTACCAACTGCATGGTTTCGATGCCGAGATTGAATCCCAGTATGCTGGCGATGCGCTGCCAGGGGTCCACGCCCAAATTCTGCAGGGTTGTCGCGAAAGCCAATCCATGCACGAGACCGAAGCCGGCCGCGATCGCAGGTTCACGTCCGGGGAAGAGCGGGCGCAGTGCGTGGATGGCAGAGACCAGAATGGACAGAGCAATCAGAACTTCGACCATGCGGCTAGGCAAAGACATCAATCCCCAAGCGCCCAAGGCCAGCGTGGCCGAGTGGCCAATGGTGAACGCGGTTACCACCCGCAGAATTTGAAGCAGACTGTGGCGAATGCTGCCCGCTCGGTCCCAACGAGACCGGCCCGCCAGCAGCGGGGCAGGCAAGAGGAGTGCTATCAGGAACAGAAGATGATCCGTACCTTCGGCAATGTGGCGCATGCCGAGGCGGAACATGCTGGGTACGCCCGCGAAAGGGGCCAAGCGCATGATAAGGCGCGATCGCCAAAGCGATCGCAACGAATTCTGTTGAGGGGTTCCCTGAGCGTAATCGAGTCTGAAGTACGACTGATTCTGATTGCGGCTCTGTGCAATCACCCGGATCTTCCGGTCTTGCGGGACCAAAGAGTTCATCAGGTAGACTGAGATCCGCGGTTCGTGATGATTCTCGATCACTAGTGTCCGCTGGGGCCCTCCGCTGGGCAAATCCGCATCAAACTCGATGTGAATCTCGCCAAGTCCTTCCTTCATCTCCCCTGACGTTGGGAAGCTGACGGCTCGGAGGCGCGGTTTCAAGGCATGGCTGTCTACGCTGAGCGACAGATCACTTAGAAAAGATCGAGCGTACGTTTGTTGTTCTGGCTCAGAGAAAGTACCATCACCGTCCGAATCGATGGCCGCTATCACCACGGAAGAAACCGCGACGCCTGGAATGAGTCGCATGGACCCGTGAATCTGGCCTTGCTCTACCGAAACAATCAACGCTTGCAAATACTCGTCGAGCCTGTGAGCAAACACGGGCACGCCGAGAGATAAGATCGCAATCAGGATCGCCAGCTTCGTCTTCATGGATTGCTGAACTGCCGTCCGTAGTCATTCGTCGGATCGCGGTACATCGTGTGGACGTGCATTGCGGGATCACCGCCCAATTCCTGAGGCGCATACTCGATCACAACGTGCGGTCCCTGAATGCGGTAATAAGCCGTGATGTTTTTGCCCGGCGTGACTGTGACGGAACCGCTCCAGGCGAACCACGTCTGATCCAGATCTGCCTTCAGCTCAGCCATCCGGGCTGCCGCCGCGCTTTGGTGAATGATGTCGGCCCACTCGGATATCACATCGAGCAGCAGGGCGCGTTGCCGCTCGTTCATAGCGGAAGCTTTCAGTCCTTCCGGCACAATCGTTTTGCCATCCTGCCCGGGACCAAGCACAAGGTCGGCAAGCTGATAACTCAAAATGGCTTGTTTCCGCTGGTTCTCGTTCAGCGCTTGCAGCAACACGAAGGCTTTATCGCTCTCCTGGCCTAAAGGCCGCACCGTTTTTCCCTCGATTGTGTAGAGCGCGGGTTGAGCACCCGTCAAAGTCGGCGTAAGAACACCATGTTCTCCGGCGATCGTGATGTTCAATGCCAGATGATGACCACCAAACTGCAACATCCAGGGACTGGTTTCGGAGGGCGTTCCCAGGATGGAGATGTAATACAGGTCTTTACCGAATAGGGGTCCATTCCAGGCCGGGCGGTTGCCACCGCGGCCGGATGGTGGCGGACCACCGTTCCCGGGCGGTGGCCCTCCGTTACCGAATCTAGGACGGGGACCTCGATTGCCGCCGGGCCCCTGGTCAGTAGTCTTGTTAACCTCGTCGCCCTCCATAATCTGCTGCACTTTTTCAAAACCCCTCGGACTGAGGGCAGATGCGACCAAAGACATGGCAGCGGAACGCTGAGCACTGTTCATGTCCTTGAGGCTGATACCGCCGCGCGGAACCATCGCAACCGGGAAATTTGACCAGCGCTTGCGCTGCTCTTGATCGTCGAAGGAAAAAAGCACCGATTGCCGCTGCTTCTGGTCGAGTGTGGCAAGAAAGGTATTCGCAGCGCCCACGATGCGAGAGGTGGCTGTCTTCTCCTGGGCTTGTGTCAGCGGCAGCCAAATCAGTGCGAGTGCAGCGACACCGCAGGCAGTTCGTGAGAAACTCGCGCACAACAGGCCCGGGATCGAGCGATCGGCGCGAAGGACTGGCGAGTTTCTCAGTTCATTGGCGGTGCGCATCCGGGCCATGTGCCCTGTTATGGAAGACCACTTCAGCATCTTGTATTCACCTTTGCGCTTGCGACCAAGCCACTGCTCCCCTGTGTCTCGCCGGATTTCCAATCGGGAGAGGGAATTTCCGATTGAGAGAACTTGACGACGAGCAAGGTTCGATCGTCCTGCGGAGTTCCGGAACCTGCAAACGTGGTCACCTGTTCCAGGATCTGTTCGCACAGCGTCTCTGGCGCTACATTCGGGGTGCGTGAGATGATCTGCTCAAGACGAGCATCGCCAAGCTCCTCATCCTTTGCATTGGCCGCTTCGTTGATGCCATCCGAGTAGACGATGAGGGTATCACCGTTCTCAATTTTGACGATCCCTGCTGAATAGACCGCGCCGGGAAGCAAGCCGAGAACAGGGCCGCCCTCGCCTAATCGCTCCATAGGTTTGCCGCCACTTCGCACAAGCATCGGCGCGGCGTGACCCGCATTTACGTAGCGCAATGTATTGGTTGACGGATCGAAAACGCCCCAGAATAGGGTGGCGAACCGCTCGCAGGCCGTTCGCTCGCACAACATGAGATTCACTCGCGCGCAGGCAGACTCATGTTGGGATGCGGTGGAAGAGCGAATGGCGCCCTGCAGCACACTCACCAGTAGCGCCGCGGGAACGCCCTTGCCCGAGACATCCCCTAAAACGATGACAATCTTGCCAGCCTCAGCTTCAAATATGTCGTAAAAGTCTCCTCCGATATGGTCGGCCGCAATGGCCCGTGCCGCGAATTCAACAGAAGGTGATACGGAACGCACTTTCGGCTGAAGGTCACTTTGAACTCGCTTTGCCAGTTGCATTTCACTCTCAAGATATTTGCCCCGGACGTAGTGCGGCGCGCGCAGCCCGATTACCGCAACAGCAAGAAACAGCGCGATGGCTGCGATGAGGCCGA
>CAXUBB010000321.1:0-4054 GCA_964249105.1 uncultured Bryobacteraceae bacterium
GATCATGAGCGGCAGTTTGATATAACTGATTGAGCGCCCTTTCCGCCTCCCGCAATTTGGCGCGGTCGGTTTCATCAAAAAGCGCAAGGTCTCCTTGCAGCGCCGTTATCCGGCTTGATGCCGCCTCGATGTTTTTTCCCAGTGTTTCCCAAGCGGCGTCAATCGCCAGGACGACGGCCTTCGCTTCCTCAAACGCCTTTGCCATGGTGCTCAGGAGCGCGGCGGGCGAAATACAATTCACATTTTCCATGCCGCTCAATAATCCCCGCTGTCCCAAGGGAACCGGCACAGCGGGAAGCTGAATGGAACGCCCTTCCAGAATCCGCCGGATCTCTCCCAGGCGTTGTTCGGAGCCAAACAATACGGGCAAATCGCGCCGCAGTTCCTCGGCCCGGCCGACCGCGCCCTGCAACAGTTCGTAATAGCGGAGGAGCATGCTGAGCGTGTTGACCGCCAGCGCCGCTTGCGCCGCCGTTCTGCCCTGAAGCCCGCCGTTCGGAGCCGTCAACCGCTCGTAGGTAGGATGAGATTGCAAATCCATCAAGTTTTGAGCGGCGGTGGCGAGTTGACTATTCCACAGCCCGAGAGTATTGTCGATGTCTTGAGGAGTCATGCGTAGGGCGCTTGAATAAAAGAAGGATCGCTCGCTTCGGCAATCGCCAGTTTGATTTGATGCTCGATCACAGACTCAGGAACCGCCGGTTGGTAGTGATCGAGAGAGCGGAAAAGCGCTTCTTCCGCGCTGAATGAGGCAATGCGAAGGAAGCGGTAAGCCTTGACCGCAATCGCTTCGGCGGCCCCCGGCGTCAACAAGGGCGGCAGTTTAGGCGCTAAAACTTCAAACGATTCCGGCAAGATATCAACACCGCGCGAAGCGCACAGAAAACGGATCAGTTCAAAAGCTTCCCGTGCATTCGCCGCGGGAAGAAGCGGTATTTTGACGTCCACGCGACCCGGCCGTTTGAAATCCACTTCGATCAGATCGGGGCGGCTGGACGCCAGCACCCAGATCACGCGCCCACGACTTTCGCTGTTGCCCATTTCTTCCGCCAGCATGGAGTAGACGCGGCCCGAGACGCCGGAGTCGTCCCCGGCATTCCGGCGTCCCAGCACCTGATCGGCTTCATCAATAAAAACGTAACAACGTCCCAGGGCGCGGATCAGTCGAAAGATGCGCTCCAGGTTGCCTTCGGTGCTGCCCACCCAACGGTCGCGGAAGTTCTTCAGCTTCACCACAGGCACTCCGGCTTCGCCCGCCAGACATTCCAGCAGATAACTTTTTCCCGTGCCCACCGGACCACAGAGGAGATAGCCTTTCGGCAGAGCCGCCTCTTCGCCTTTTCGCCAGAGCGCGATATCCTGCCGCAGCCACTCCTTGACCGCGTTTTGACCTTGCAGATGGTCCAAAGTCTTGCGGCTTTCGACAAATTCGATCAGGCCCCGGCAATCCGCTTCCACCAGGCGCTTTTTGATCCCGATCAGGTCCGCGTCGGCGAGGCTTTGCCCCTGATGCCGGCGCGACTTCATCAACTGTTCGACAGCCGCCACGGTGGAGCCGGACAGGGCGGAGGAAACCGGCGCGATTGATTCAGGAGGAAGCACCGCCGGATAGCGCGGGGCCATCCACCTCAGCAGATCTTCTAATTCCCCCGCGGAAGGCAACGGGACCTGCATTTGCCGCGCTCGCGGATTGCGCGCGATGGCCGGGTGGATATCATTCACGTTTTCGGTAATCAGAAATCCGGCAAAGGGATGCGCCGTCAACATTCCCTCACTCGTCCAATTGCGGATGGTTGTGACCAGAGACGCCGTATCGTAATCGGTAAATCCCGTGCCGGAGGGCGCGATCAGGTGAACGTCCTTCAGCACACAGGCGACCTGCACCACCTCTTGACCCATGCGCGCTAGGTTCGCGCAGTATCGGAAGTAATGCGTCAACAGTTCCATCGCCTCGCGCGGCCTTTTCGGAAACTCCGCGCCGCTGCCGCCCGTGGGCCAGCGCGCAAAGATCGGACCGCCGCGTTCAATCCGGATGCCGTTGCCGGGATCGTAGCTGAGAAGCACATCGAAGCGCGGCAGCAGAACTTCAAACAGAAATTCCTGTAATGTGCCTAGACGCCGCGACGGACCCGGCAGCAGAAAGCGATCCTCGACATTGCCGTAGATCAGAAACTGGTTGACCGCATCCGATTCATAAAGCACCGCCAGATCCGTGGCCCAGGCAGGCAAGGACACGGGACCGGTGAATGCGGCTTCTTCCGTCAGCATGGGCGAACTCGTGACAGGCTCCTATTGGCTGATGGCTGTCGGACCCATGCTTTTGCGCGGCTGCGCCGGTTCGCCGTTGCCGCTGTCAACACTCGCGGGAGAAAGAGCGATGCCTTCACGCGCGGCAAAGTCGGCCAGAGCCTGGTCGGCCAACGCCTTCTGCTCGCTCTCTTTCACCTGAACGCCGCTGGTATCGAGGGCGCCGTGCGCGACGCGCACCCGGCCCGAGGCTTTCGAGCGCTCCTCATCGACCATCGTTTGCAGACGGTCGAGCGTGTCACCCGAGCCGCCGATGCGCGTCACCATGCCTGATGCCGTTTCCGTCAGTTCCGCCAATGCCCGCTTGGTCTTGAGATCGCTGATATTCGCCTTGATGGATTCGATCTTTGCCTTGGCGTTGGCAACCGCTACATCCCGCGCACGGACCAGTTCTTTATAAGTAGTTTCGGCTTGCTCCAATTGCTTCCGGTTCTCGGTCAGCTCGCGCTCGGTGGTTTGGAGACGCAGCGCGTATTGGGCCGCCGTGTCGTGATTTCCGACGCGCAGATGCGCCGTGGTTTTGGCCCGGATCTCGGTTTGTTCGGACTCCAGCTTTTTGACTTGGGCCATGAGCCGCTCGCAGAGCGCAGCATGGGAGATGAGGCCCTGATTGTAACTGGCCACCTGCTTTCGCAGGTTCTCCGTTTCGACCTCCAGCAGCGCTTCCGGGTTGCGCCGCTCCACACCGGTCACAAAGAGACCAAAGAATCCACGAAACAGATTGCCGATTCTATTGAACATAGGGGCGTCCTACTGCCGTACAGGTACCAATTATGCCAGAGCAGACGGGGGCGAAGTTCTTTTACAATAAGGAACAGCCATGATGAAACCTATGTTTTTGCGGGACGTGGAGGGGAATCCACAGCCGGGTCCGTATCGGGATGCCATCCGGCTACTGCAATCGAGCGGAGTGGAGTACCCGCAGATCTGGCATATGCTGGCGTATCGGACGGAGGCCGCGCAGCATTTGTCTGAATTTACACAGGCCATGTTGCGTGGAGAGGCTCCGTTAAGTCCGGGCCTGCGGGAACTCATTGCCGCTTATACGTCGCGCCAAAACGAGTGCCCGTTTTGAACGAAATCGCACGCCGCAGTTGCGGCGGAATTATTAGGCAGCGAGGAACTGGTGGCGGGAGTGCTGAAGGATCTTGATAGTTCCGGACTGAGCGAGAGCGAAAAAATCCTGTTTCGATTTGTGGATAAAGTGAATCGCCATTCCGCTGCCATCACGGCCTCCGATATGGAACCTTTGCACGCGGCGGGCTGGAGCGATGAGGCGATCTACTACGCCATTACAGTGTGCGCGCTGTTCAATTTTTATAACCGCTGGATTGATGCTTCCGGCGTGCATGCCATGTCTGAGGAAGCGCACAGACTGGGCGGGAAACGAAGCGCCGCGCATGGGTATGCGCGAAAGTGAATCGCCCCGCACGCATTCCGTTTCGGGGTTGCGCGCGGGGCTGGTTGAAGGGTTACAGGTCAGAAAGAAAGCAGCGCTTTACTGGAGATTCCACTTCTGGTTTGCGCCGCCCGTGTAGGTGTATTGCAGAACGGGAGCGCCGTTGGCTTTGGATGCTCCCGACACGTCAAGGTATTGTCCGGAGTGATTAGGCTGAATTGAAAAGCTGCCGTCGCTCAAGCTCGTAACCGTAAAGATCTCGTTGCTATCGCCGGCATAGGGGTATTGAATCAACCTGGCTCCGGGATTGAGAGAAGAGCCGGTAATGTCCAGCCCCAGGCCGCTGTT
>CAXUBB010000321.1:4064-6320 GCA_964249105.1 uncultured Bryobacteraceae bacterium
TCTTGTAGCCGCCGGCAACAGCCGTGAACTGCCACTTCTGATTGGCCGTGCCGCCGCAGGCGTATTGAATGAGACCCGTTCCCCAGGAGGTGGAACTCGCGGGAACATCGAGGCATTTGCCGCTGTTTTGGGACACAATCGAGACCCATCCGGTGGGCACCGACGGAGTTGGAGCCGCCGTGGGAGTTGAGCTGCCGCCGGTCAGGTTGAGCAGCGAACCCATATCGGTTCCATCGGTCGCCTTGTTATGGTAGGGGCTATTCGCGGCCAGGAGAAAATTGGCGTTGCTGTAATCAACAAAGCCCACATTGGTTGCCGAGCTGGGGAATGAGTTGCCGGCAAAATAGCTGCCCGTGTAGGAGGCCGCATTCGCTCCAATCACAACGTTGTTCGAAAAAGTTCCGCCCGGATTGTAGTAGACCATCGTTGGATTACCGGGGCTGGTTCCGTCGCCCCCGATACCCCAGCCGTTGCTGAAGATGCTGTTGGTCACTTTGACATTTCTCGATGCGCCTTCGGCGAAGACCATCAGCCAACCGGCGGGAAACGCCGTTTCATGGTTCATCGTGATGCCGCGCACATCGTTCAGGACCTCATACAACCGACCGTCGCCGCCGTAGCCGCCCAGGTCATTGAACACATTGTTCGAGAAAGAGAACCCTCCCGCCGTGCCGCCGCCGTCGCCGTCATGGCCCATGAAGAGCACGCCCGCCGCCGTGTGCTGGAACAGGTTATTCTTGACGGTTACGTTCGAGACCGTGGCCCACGGCACCTGGCCGCTTTCGTCGCGCACATTCAGGACCAGAATGAAGCCCAGTTGATCGGCGCCCACGAAGTTGTTCGAAAAAGTGTTGTTCTGGATCGTCACATTCTGGGCATTCTTCAACTCCAGATGGTTCTTCGCCCACACTTGGGTACCCGCATAATTAGAACTGCCGCTCCACCAGGACAGGGGCTTATAAAACTCGTTGTTCTGGATGGTGATGTTGGACGGAATCAAGCCATTGATGGCCGGAACCGCGCCGCCGAAGGCCACGATCTCCGTGCCTGCTTCGAGATGGTTGTTCTGGATGGTAAAGGGACCCGAGCCGTTCCAGCCGCAGATCGCCTGCGTATCCTGGCTGTTGTTGGTGAAGGCCGCGAAATAACTGTTCTCAACGGTAGTGGTCGCGCTGTTCAGCGCCAGGCCGCGCTTGCCGCCCGATACTGGATCGCCGTGAACGTAGTCCCGGTC
The DNA here is from genome assembly GCA_964249105.1 of uncultured Bryobacteraceae bacterium. Classification (GTDB taxonomy): domain Bacteria; phylum Acidobacteriota; class Terriglobia; order Bryobacterales; family Bryobacteraceae; genus Bog-105. The sequence goes on from CAXUBB010000321.1 coordinate 5,299, forward strand.
GAAATCAATGTTCTGGGGCAGTTGACTGACTGCTGTCTCTCCGCCGGTGCCAGCCTGGATCAGGTCCTGAACATACACGCCCGATGCCACCGTAAATTCGATGCCCTGGATGCGGTAATTATTGGCGCCACTCGGAATCACCAGCGCCGGGCTGCCGTCGGGAGTCACCAGCTTCGGCATATATTGCGCTTGGGAGGGCGACACACGGCTGCCGGTCCCTGGCAGGTTGCCCATGGCAGAGCTTTGAATCGTAATCCATTGGCCCGAATTATTGACGGGCAGACTGAAATGGCCAGTAAATTTTGCGTTCGCGGCGATCGTGATCGTGTCTCCGCCCTGCGCTTGGTTTAAAGCACCTTGGAGGTCCCCACCGGCGGCAACCGAACGGCTGGCAGCACCGGCCGGCATAACAGCAAGGGCCGAAAGAGCGCAGAAAAGGCCTGAGCGCAATAGATGTGCGGGTGTGAAGTTCAACATGAGCAAAATCTTTCTTTTATGAAATAAAGTTATGAGTGCTGAGATAAGGCGCGTTAACAGCAGAAGCTTGTAATTAATACCGTCTCTCGCTAAATGAGTGTGAAATCAAAGTAAAAAATATGCTTATAAAATGAAAAAATTACACTCAATTAGGAAAAGTTTACATGCATCAGAATTGGTCGATTTTGTTGCAATTAAGTGACACTAAAGACAATGTTTGGTTTGCGACAGGACTGCAACACAACAGCAATCAACTTGTGATTTCAGGAAGTTAGAAATGAGAGCGTGAAAATGCGCGATTTTATTCCGCTCCCTGCCGTGCTTAATTCAACTCCTGATCCGGTGCGGGAATTTCTTTATTTCACGCTTCAATTAAAAGCTCTGCAAGAGATATATATGGAAGCGCGGGGCCGTTCCGACGAGGCATTATCCCAAAGCGTGCTTAAAATATTGCAGATCGAAATTGAAATTTCCGCGCAGGATCTGCTCCGTATCCCGAAAACGGGGCCTGTGGTCGTGATCGCTAATCACCCGTTTGGATTACT
>CAXUBB010000322.1:0-6308 GCA_964249105.1 uncultured Bryobacteraceae bacterium
CACGACAGCCGCCCAAAATGCCACAAAATTTCCTTTACTCTGAAAAGGGGCAACCAAGGCTTTGCCTATGAATCTGACCATTGAACTTCCTGACGAATTAGGAGCCGCGCTGCAAATGCAGGCCCAAGCCCAAGGTGTATCTGCCGTGGGGCTAGTACGGCGCGTTCTCCAGCAAGCGCTGACAGGGAAGGATCAATCGCCGAAGCCTAAGAAGTCAGCCTATGGAATCCTCGCTCAATATGGCCCCAGCCCGTCCGAGGAAGAGATCGATGAAAATCGCCGGGAGATGTTTCGCGGATTCGCCGAAGACGTTCCTTGATCGCGGGTGTGGCCGATACGCATGCCGCTCTTTGGTGTCTTCGTATCTCGGCGTGCCGGTCGTTAGTCGCGACGGCCGTATTCGCGCATCCAGCGTTCAGACAATTTGGTAATGCTGCCTCCGGTTCCATTTCCCACTCGTCAGTCCTACGATTCAACATCTTCCAAAGGATGAAAGGGAGTTCGTCTATCCCCTTCGCTACACTAGGGATACACAGCACAAACAATGCTTTCGATCGTTATTCCCATTCACAATGAGGAGCCGGCCATTCTGCCCCTCTATGACCGTCTCACCTCTGTACTGGAAGCGCTTCGGAAGCCGTACGAAATTATTTTCGTCGATGATGCCTCTACGGACCGCAGTTTCGATCTGCTGGCGAACCTGGTCGAGACCGATTCACATCTCAAAGTCCTGCGGTTAAGGCGCAACTTCGGTCAAACACCGGCTCTTGCCGCCGGCTTTGATGAAGCTCAGGGCAATATCATTGTCTCCTTGGATGGCGATCTTCAGCACGCTCCGGAAGATATTCCGCTGCTGCTCGAAAAAATAGAGGCCGGGTACGACATTGCCAGCGGTTGGCGCAAGAACCGGGTCGATAACGCCCTTACGCGCAAAATCCCGTCACGCATCGCCAATTGGCTGATGAAGCAGGCTTCCGGCGTGGAACTGCACGATTTCGGCACAACTTTCAAGGCGTATCGCGCGGAAATTCTCAAAGACGTGAATCTTTACGGCGAGCTTCACCGCTTTATTCCCGCCCTGGCTTCCTTCTACGGCGCACGCATTGTTGAGGTGCCCATCAAAAATATCGAACGGCCTAACGGCGCTTCTCATTACGGACTGGGCCGTACATTTCGCGTCTTCTTCGATATTCTGACGATTGGTTTTCTGCTGCGTTATCTCACCCGCCCCATGCACTTCTTCGGCAAATGGGGTTTAGCGGGCATTGCCCTGGGCAGCGCCGTTCTCCTTGGCATTCTGATCAAGAAAATTGGTGGGCAGGACATCATCGCCGAGCACGGTCCCTTGATGATCGCCGGAGCGCTGCTGTGGTTTGCGGGCCTGATGCTCTTCTGCGTCGGGTTGATCGGCGAAGTTTTAATGCGAACTTACTTTGAAAGCCAGGGACGCCGCATCTACGCGGTGCGTGAGATCCGTTCGCGGCGGGAGCAATTAGTCGATGGCGCTCGTTAGCGATTTTGAAGGTTTCATTTTTGATTATGGCGGCGTGCTGGTTCATCATCAGACCGCCGGAGATCAAGCCAAGATGGCCGCGATTGCCTCCGTTCCGCAGGAGAAATTCACCGAGAGTTATTGGTCTGACCGGCTGGGCTACGACAAGGGCCTGGTCACGAATGTCGAATACTGGAACGACATCGCCCAGAAATGCGGCGTTACTTTCAACGCTCAGCAGATCGACGATCTAAGCGAACTGGACACCGAAAGCTGGATGCGGTTCGATCAACCTATGTGGGACTGGATTGATGAGCTGCGCCGCGTGGGAAAGCGAGTAGCGATGCTGTCAAACATGCCTCGCGAACTGGGCGAAGCTCTCAAGTCACGAACAGACCGGCTCCGTTCATTCGACCATGTCACGCTTTCTTATGAGGTCCGCTCCGCTAAGCCTGAAGCGGTGATTTATGAGGAGTGCATGGAAGGAATCGGCACCGCGCCGGAACAGACGCTTTTCCTGGACGACCGGATTGAAAACGTCCAAGGCGCCGAGATGCTCGGCATTCGCGCCATGCAATTTACTTCTCGCGACGAAGTGCTCTTGCGGCTACGCCCTTAAAGACGGGGTTCTAAGGCGATTCAGTCTCACTAATTAGGCGCTACACTGTCTTCAACCGGAAGGTGCCGCTTGTTTCGATCCAGCCTTTGCTTGTTTAGCGTAATAACCGCAACCGTGTGGGCTAGCACGCCGCAACCGGTCGTGCCGAATGCTGTCCCCGACCGGTTCCGGCCCCTTCCTTTTGACAACCAGAAATTAGCGGGTCTACTGGTCAATCGTCTCCGGGCCAATCACGAAGGCTTTCTTGAACACGTCGACCCTTCGTTTTTGCTGCAGCCCTTTGAAGCGAAAACCAAAGGCGAATCCGAAAGCGTCCTGCAAGGCGAGTTCGCCGGACGATTCCTCCAAGCAGCATCCAACGCTTATGAATACAACCATGATCCGCGCTTAAAAGGATTAATGGACAAGGTAAGAGTCCAACTTCTGTCGCATCAGGGAAAGAACGGGTACTTTGGATCGTTCTCGGACGGCGAGCGTTGGACCGCTTACGACCTTCTTGTGCATAAGTGGATGTTACTCGGCCTACTAAGTTATTGGCAAGCGACAGGCGAAGAGGATGCTTATACGTCCTCTCAATTGATTGGCGATTTACTCGTCCATACATTCGGAGAGAAGGGCAGCAGACATGTGCTCCTTGCAAAGAGAGATACTGATAACCTTCCGCTCCGGCTGGCGGCCTTGCAAGCTGTGGAATCCCTGACCTTTTTGTATCGTTACACCGCTGATCCAAATTACCTGGACCTGTGCAAATCCATAGTTCGCGACGTTGATGTCAGTACGGCGCTCACTATTCCCGGCGCTAAGGAAGATCTTTCGGGTACGCTTTCAAGCCTGACCGGTTTGGCTGATCTCTACCGGCTTACGGGCGATAAAGCTTACCTCTACCCGGCGCTTCGCTCTTGGAAAGCTTTGGCCGGGAATTATCTACTATTAACAGGCGCACCCACGAAGGACACATCCTCGCCGATTGATAACTGCACAACGTTGGCTTGGATGCAGCTAACTCTCGCCTTACTTCGTATTACCGGTGAATCTCAGTACGGACAGCAATTGGAGCGCACTATTTACAACCAGGTATTATCCGCGCAAGACGTACAAACAGGCGGTATTGCTTCGGAAGCCGCGCTTGCCGGAAAGAAAAACTTTTCCTCGAAACTTCTTGTGAGTAACAGCCGTTGCCTACTCAGCGAAGCGGAAGGATTAACTCTTATTCCACAAGCAATTTGGGGCCGCTATGGGAATGGAGTTTTCATCAACATGTACACGGCCGGCAGAGCGACCGTTCAGCTTCGCCGACGAGGTTTGATACAAATCTATTCAGAAGGGGCCTTTCCCGAAACAGGAGAGATGCTCTTCCACGTTGAGCCAAGCCACAATGTTCAATTCTCGCTTTCTTTACGAGTACCTGATTGGACATCGTCATTTATAGTTGATGGCGCTGGACAGCACCTGGTCGGCAAACCGGGACAACTAGTAACGATAGACCGTGAATGGAAGCGCGGCGATACGGTCAGGGTCTCCCTGGCGATGGATGTGCGCACTCTCAGCAGTCCGGACGAAAATGCCGGTAAAATCGCCATACAGCGCGGCCCTCAAATCCTGGCGTTTAGTAAAACATTGAATCCGCGAATCGAGGATGTCTCCCTCCTGAAGCTTCTATCCACGTCCTCTAACCGCGTTAAACTCTCTCCGGTGGATACAGCCTTGCCCGTTACCTGGTATGGAGACCAGGTCTATAAAGTAGAAGGCGAGTACAAAGGGAAACGGCAATCGTTTGTTTTAGTGCCGTTTGCGGATGCGATTAATTATCAGGTTTGGCTACGGAAGCCGAATGGTCCAGGAGAGGTGGAAGAATGAGAGGCGCGGTATCTTCCGCCCGGCACCAGTAGCTTTCAAAGAGACCGGACATCGCTTCGGCGAACCCCTCATGTTCAAAGATCAGCGCCGTCCACGACGGCTTCGTCAGCACAGGATCCAGTAGCGCTACTAAGCCGCATCTGCGATCAAACAGGGCCAGTTTCAAAGGCAGACGGTCGAGGAACCGGATTTCGATTCCGTAGTCGCGATATTCATTTAAGCGATCCTGATGTTCCGGGTCAATCGGGCCGGCCTCGATCAGCAACCGGCAGTTAATGCCGCGAGCCGCCGCTTCCTTGACTAGTTTTTCATCCAAAGGGTCCACCGCAAACGGCGGGCGCGAGAATTCCAAATAGTCGTTATCGACGTTTACCAGCATGCGCCGGTAATGAAGCGCTGTTTGCGTTGTATCGTTCACTAAATTGAGATAGTCCAGAGTTCCTCGTCCGCCTTGTCCCTCTTCGTAGGCGGCGCGCAGGTCCTCCATAAGCCCCGTGGCGAGACGCGCTTGTTCGTTCAGTTCGTTTTGCAGGGATTTGCTTCGCCGCGCCAGATAGCCCGGTATGGCCAGATTCGGATCAATCGCTGAAAAAAGCTTCGTTTTCTCCTGAACCACCTGCGCGAAGCCCTTTTCCACCAAACTGTCCAGAACCTCGTAAATCTTCTGTCGAGGCACATGCGCCCGCGCCGCCAGTTCCAGCGCCTTAAACCGGGGATGCCCCATGAGAACGAGATAGGAGCGCGCCTCGTACGCGTTAAGCCCTACCTGTTGCAGCTTGCGCCAGTGGAGTTGAAAGTCAAGGGAAGTCGATTCGCTCGTTTTCACGACCCCGCGAACATATCACAATTACAAGTGAAATATCGAAGAATAGTTGACGATGGCGGAGAGCGGTGAAATAGGCGCTCGAAAATACACTGCTAGACTTGTGACTGAAATTAATCGCGAGTCCCTTCATGCCTCATTCCGACTTGCCGCAAACGCTGGGCGAACTCCGCGCCAGCCAATACTTTGATCAGCTTCGGGCTGACCGGACCCTGAAAGAAGAACTGAGATCCAATCTCATCTCCAAGCTCGATAGAGGCGAAACCCTCTTCCCGGGTGTTATGGGATTTGACGACACAGTGATTCCACAGGTTGTAAACGCTATCCTTTCGCGTCACAACTTTATTCTCCTTGGATTGCGCGGTCAAGCGAAAACCCGTTTGGCGCGTATGCTCACCAGTCTTCTCGACCCGTACATGCCATACGTTGCCGGTTGTGAAATCCGGGACAACCCGCTTCACCCGTTGTGCAAGCAATGCCGCGACAAACTGGCGTCGTACGGCGATGACACACCGGTTGCCTGGCTGGGTAGAGAGGCTCGTTATGTCGAGAAACTCGCCACGCCCGATGTGACGATTGCCGACATGATCGGCGACATCGACCCGATTAAAGCGGCGCGCAGCGGCCAGGATATCTCGAATGAACTCACCATTCACTATGGCTTGCTGCCGCGCGCCAATCGCGGACTCTTCGTTGTGAATGAGCTTCCTGACCTGGCCGGTAAAGTCCAGGTTGGACTGTTCAACATCATGCAAGAGGGTGACGTTCAGATCAAAGGCTATCCAGTTAGGCTGCCCCTTGATGTGATGCTTGTTTTTACGGCGAATCCGGAAGATTACACCGCTCGCGGCAAGATTATCACCCCGTTAAAGGACCGCATTGGCAGTGAGATCCGTACTCACTACCCGCTCTCTGTCTCGCAAGGGATCGACATTACCAGGCAGGAAGCCTGGACGCGGAGATCCTCTCCTGTTGAGATTGAGGTTCCTCCCTACATACACGAGGTTGTGGAGAATATCGCGTTTCTGGCGCGTGAGGATAAGCGAGTTGATAAGCGCTCCGGAGTCTCCCAGCGCCTGCCCATCTCGGTTCTTGAAAATGTGATTTCAAACGCCGAGCGGCGCGCCATCAAAACGAAAGACTCCGTAGCTGTTCCGCGCATCTTGGACCTTTACGCCGCTCTCCCTTCTATTACCGGCAAGCTGGAGTTAGAGTACGAAGGCGAGCTAAAAGGCGGCGATGCGGTAGCTCGCGAACTGATCCGCAGCGCTGTCGGCAAGGTTTATAACAGCTATCTTGACGGCGCCAATCTTCGTCCGGTGATCCAATGGTTTGAATTGGGCGGTTCTTTGCGGCTGGATGAAGATCTGCCCGCCAAGAAGATGGTGGAACAGCTTTCCCGCATCCAGGATCTCCTGCAATTTACCAAAAAGCTTGGCTTATCGGAAAGCGAGAGTGACGCAATGCGCGCCTCGGCTGGTGAATTTGTTCTGGAAGGTCTTTACGCACACAAGCGA
>CAXUBB010000323.1:0-6281 GCA_964249105.1 uncultured Bryobacteraceae bacterium
ATATTGACCTTATTTTTTCATGTATACTGACAAATAACAAGGTACTGACAAATTTGTCAGTTATGTATCCTATGCCGGTTTCCAAAAAAGAAGTCTCGCCCTGTCCCATTGATGCCGCTCTCAGCGTGCTGGATGGGCGCTGGAAAGGAACTATTCTTTGGCGCCTTCTGGACGGGCCGAAACGAACGGGCGAGCTAAAACGAAGCATTCCGGAGATGACGGAGCGAATGCTGATTCGTCACTTGCAGGAGATGGCGGCGGACGGCATCATTGATCGCCGGGATGCAGGCACGGTTCCGCCCTGCGTGTACTATTCCATATCGCCGTATGGCCGGACGTTGATGCCCGTTCTCGACGCCATCTGCTCGTGGGGACGAAAGCACTTGCGGCGATTAAATGAAGGCCGGCGCGTCCACGGTTAGATCCGTCCGTGCATTGCCGGTGTTGAGCGTTCCCGCTGGTTCGAACAGCATCACGTGGACCTCCTCGGCGGCGTAGGGGCGATGCTCGGCGCCGCGCGGCACGATAACGAACTCGCCCGCGGAGATTTCTAAAGACTGCTCGGCGCCGGACGGCTCCCGGTAATCCATGCGGAACCTGCCTTGCAGGACCAGGAACATTTCGTCTTCAGCGTCGTGATGATGCCAGACAAACTCGCCTTGAAATTTAACGAGCTTTACATGCTGGCCGTTGAGTTCACAGACAATCTTGGGACTCCAGTGTTCCTGAAAGGCGCTGAGTTTGTCGGCTAAAGAGATCTTCTGCATGTCGTATTTGCTTCAGATTCGCACAGCGATTGGCGTTCCGTTCGACCCGGCGGCGCTTTATTTGATGAAAGCATGACGGTAAGGGAACACTTCCCGCCGCAGCCTCACATACTTAACGAGTTAGTATGAGCAGCGGGCTGATATACTCACAGGCGCCCAATGCCGTAAGTTATCGGTGGAGTGCCTTCAGAGTTTCTATGTTGAAACGGATCTTGCATGCTCGGCGCGCCTTGCTCGTCGCTTTTGTCCTTTTAAGCGGGGCCGCAGTTCCCATCGCGGCTCAGATACCCGCCAATCACATTCGCATCCACTATCACCGGCCCGATGGCAATTACTCCGGCTGGACGGTTTACGCCTATGACGACACAACCGAGAATACCGGTGGTTATAGCAGCGGCCCCGTCCCGGTAACCGGCACCGACAGCTATGGATGCTACTTCGAAGTCGGCGTCATTGCTAACCCACAGGTCGTGGGCTTGATTATCCACGATCCGACTGCGGCGGGCGGCGATCAAAAGGACCCCGGCCCTAATACGTTCGTAAATCCTTCGGCGGAAGGCAATGAGTTTTGGGCCGTGTCCGGGATCGCGAAACTCTACACCAGCGCCCCGAACCTAAGTGACCCAACGGCTCTGCTCCCCGGCTACGCGCGGATTCACTACTACCGGCCGGACGGAAATTACGCCAACTGGTCTGTATATGCTTATGCAGATACCGAGGAGCCTACAAGCAATTACTTCGACGGGCCCACGCCGCAAACGGGATCGGATTCCTATGGCGCCTATTACGACATTAAACTGACCGCCAATCCAGCCCATCTTGGATTCATTGTTCACAACATCGCGACAAACACGAAGGACCCCGGCCCGGACATGTCCCTGGGCGCTTTCTCTGCGGATCAGGGCCAAGCCTGGGTGATCTCGGGCGATACGACCGTATTTACAACGGTTCCCAGTCCCGGCCAGATTGCCGGCGCAGGCTTATTCCAGCGACAGGCATTCTGGATCGACCGGACCACCGTCGCCATTCCCGGCGCGGCTTTCCAATCCGGATGGACCTACTCGCTTACGTACTCCTTAAATGCGGGCTTGACCGTCACAAACGATGGATCACTGGTCGGCGGAACAGCCCTTGCGTTGGAACCGGTGCCGGGCGGACTGACTTCGGCCCAGGCCGCGCGCTTTCCTCAACTAGCCGGCTACGCCGTGTTTCATCTGCCGGACTCCGTTCCCCTCAACACCATTGAGCAGGCGCAAACGGGACAGATCGTCGTTTCAGCGACGGACTCGACTGGCAGCCTGCGGTACGTGAACGGCTTGCAGAACGCGGGCGTTCTTGATGATCTCTTCTACTATCCGGGTCAGCTTGGGGCTGTCTTTTCAGATGGCGAGCTAACGATCCGCGTCTGGGCGCCGACAGCGCAATCGGTCAAGCTGTTGCTCTACAGTCAGGCGAACGATGCCACGCCCGTCCAGACGGTAGCCATGACAGCGAAAAACGGGGTGTGGACCGTTCAGGGACAAAGTTCCTGGAAAGGCGAGTACTACCTTTATGACATCACGGTTTACGTGCCGAGCCTTCATCAAATCGTCGAAAATATCGTCACGGACCCGTACTCTGTTGATCTTGCTCTCAACGGAACTAAGACTCGCATCACCGATCTTAGCGATGAATCCGTAAAACCGGCGGACTGGGATGAGAGTTCCTCGCCCCATCTCAAATCGCAAAACGATCTTTCCATTTACGAGCTGCACGTCCGGGAGTTTAGCGTGGCGGATACCAGCGTCCCTTCGGACTATCGCGGAACTTACCTTGCGTTTACGAATCCCGACACGGACGGCATGACTCATCTACGCAAGCTGGCAAAGGCCGGTTTGAAAGCGGTCCATCTGATGCCGACCTTTCACATCGGAAGCGTGAATGAAGATAAATCAACTTGGCAGTTTCCGGTTGGTTTATCGCCGAGCCCTCCGGATGGGACCGCCCAGCAGGCTGCGGTGACTGCCGTGCAAGGAACGGACGCCTATAATTTCGGCTACGATCCCGTTCACTACCTTGCCCCGAACGGAGGCTATGCTTTTAATCCCGATGACCGGGTTAAGGAATACCGGCAGATGGTTTTGGGACTGCACGAAGCGGGTCTGCGGGTGATTCAGGACGTGGTCTTCAACCATACTTTCGCGAGCGGCCAAGCTCCCTTTTCCGTGCTGGATCAGGTCGTGCCCGGTTATTACCAGCGGCTGGACGCGGACGGGAACGTGGAGACCGGCAGTTGCTGCTCCGATACGGCGAGCGAGCATCGCATGATGGAGAAGCTGATGATCGACGCGGTTGTTCTGAACGCGCGGGAGTACAAAATCGACGGCTTCCGCTTCGACACCATGAGCCTCCATTTCGTTTACAACATGCAGCACATCCAGGAGGCGCTCGGGCAACTGACACGCGAGAAGGACGGCGTTGACGGCTCGAAAATCTACCTTTACGGCGAAGGCTTTTTAAACTCGGAGACGGCTCCGCTAGGCGTAAATGCGACCCAGGCAAACCTGTTCGGCGCCGGCATCGGCACATTTAACGATCGCATTCGCGATGGAATTCGAGGCGGCAGCTCCTTCTCCAACCAAACCGAGCGGATACAAGGTTTCGCCACGGGCCTGTTTACCGATCCGAGCCTCTACACCACTGCCACCGTGGGCCAAAGCCTTTCCGACCAGCAGACCAACCTCAATCTGGAAGCCGATTGGATTCGTATCGGTCTCGCCGGCAACCTTCGGGATTTCACATTGGTAGACAGCACCGGCGATACGGTAAAAGCGAGTCAAGTGCTCTATTATGGGCAACCGGCCGGCTACACGGCAAGCCCGTTGGAAGCCGTGAATTACTGCTCGGTTCACGATAACCAGACCCTTTTCGATGCCATTCAGTTGAAGTCCCCCATCGCAGGCACTAGTTCGAGCGGTGTAGATTCACTCGCCATGCGAACGCGGCGGCAGGTTCTCGCCATGAGCCTGATTGCGCTCGGCCAGGGCGTACCGTTTTTCCTGGGAGCCGACGACCTGCTTCGTTCCAAGGACATGGATTATAACAGCTACAACTCCGGCGACTGGTTCACGAAGATCAATTGGTTCTATAAAGGCGACCGGCCCGGCCATTCCTATCCCGGCGAGGAGTCAAACAATTGGGGCATCGGTCTTCCATTAGCAAATGTCAATGGATCCCAGTGGCCATTCATGCAGCCTTTGCTGGCTGATCCGGCTTTGGCCCCTACCCCCGCTGATATCTCGACCTCGGCGGCCGCGTTTCAAACCTTCCTGGGCATTCGAAGCAGTTCGCGGCTCTTTCACATGGCGACGCTGGCGGAAATACAGAACAACCTGCATTTCCTGAACACCGGGCCTTCGCAGATTCCCGGCCTGATTGTAATGAAGCTGGACGCCAATGGCGGCCATTACGGCAGCTACGATCACATTGTGGTCGTGTTTAATGCCACGCTCAATACCATTCACTTCCAGAACGATCAATTAAGAAATCTGGGACTTCATCTTCATCCATTGCAGGCGGCGTCTCACGATCAGCAGACGCGGGATTCTTCCCTGGATAACGCGACCGGGACGGCAACGGTCGATGGACTAACGACGGCGGTATTCGTCGCGCGTTAGTGCTTGTGAGATGACGGCTCTTGAGGGGCGCTTAACTAACTTCTTAATTAAGCGCCGTGCTTCTCAAACTGCGCCTGAATACCAAGAGCGGCGAGCAAGTCCCGGATCGCGGTTTCGGCGTTGCGCTGAGCCTGGTCGATAATACCCATGTTCAGGGCGGCGGAGCGCACTTCGCTTAATGCTTGCAGGCGGGCTTTGTGTTCCAGGTCCGGGTTGAAGGGAACCCAGGGCGTCCACCAGGTGATGTGGCGGTCCCAAATTTTGATTTGCTTCTCATCAAGGTAGGTATCGAATAATTTGGCGGGCGGCAAGGCAATCAGAGCTTGGCGATGATTGCCGGATAGAATCACGTCGTTCGGCGTGAGGTTTGCCAGATCGACTCCGGCCAGCGCTTCTCCTCCCGCCATGAGCAGGATCGATTCGGAGCCGAACGGCTCTTTCGCTTCAGTCATGCCGACAACGCGCTGAATACTGTAGCGAACTGTGACCAGTTGCTTTAGCTGTTTGATTTGAACAAGAATCGATGGTGAATCCAGAAAGGAGGCATTTGCAAAATGAAAGTAGCTGAGAACTGCGATCAGAAGCAGCAGAAGCGTTGTTGAAAGAATTGCCAATTGCTTCCACTGCACGTTTTCATTATGGAGGAGTTTTGTCCTGGTGCGTCTTAGATAATCCGGATTCCCCGCAATTGGATGAATTGGCGCAGCGGTTTCACCTGCATCCGCTGCATGTGGAAGACTGCCGCAGCCACGGCGAGCGAGTCAAGGCTGAACAGATGCCGGATTATCTTTTCGTCATTCTGCGATCTGTGGAGCGGTCGAAGGAAGCCAAGATTGATTTCCAAAAAGTCAGTATCTTTGCCGGACGGGACTTCTGCATCACCATCGCGGATTCAAGTTGCCCTGGAATCAAAAACGCCCTGGAGCGAGCGCGGCGCAAGGAGCCGGATGAGCGCCCGAGCAGAATTTTGTACACCGTGTTCGACACGCTCATCGATTCTTATGTGTCGACGCTGGACTGGTTCGCGGAAGAGATCGATCAACTGGAAGATAATGTGCTTGATTGCCCGGAGCCTCGTATTTTGCAGGAAATCTTTGAGAAAAAGCGCAACCTGATTCAGATGCGCCGGGTTCTGGGGAACACGCGGGATGTCTGTCTGTACCTGCAAAGGGACAGCGAACCGCTCATCGAGAAAGATCTTTGGCCGTTCTTTCGGGATATTTATGACCACGTGGCGCGAAACCTGGACACGGCGGAAACGCTGCGTGACCAATTAGGCAATACGCTGGACGTCTATTTATCGAGCGTTGCCAACCGCACCAATGAGGTGATGAAAGTTCTCACGGTGTTAAGCACGATTGCGCTTCCCGCTTTGGTGATTTCAGGGATTTATGGAATGAATCTAAAATGGATTCCGTTTATGGATTCTCCGTATGCGCCGCTCAGTGTTTTTGGCTCGATGGGAGTTGCCACGGTTGCGCTGCTCGTTCTGCTTAGGAAGTTCCGGTGGATCTAGATAAAATCTACCTGTAGTTTTTAACTCCTTACTTCATGCCGGACCAGTTCACAAAGAGGGCGGCCAGAATTGCTCCGCAGATAGGGCCGAGAACAGGAATGGGAGCATAGCTCCAGTCGGAGTCTCCTTTACTGGCAATGGGCAGCACGGCATGAGCCAAGCGCGGCGCGAAATCGCGGGCGGGATTGATGGCGTAGCCGGTGGTTGCTCCGAGCGAAAGACCGATGCTCCAGACCAGCCCGCCGACGAGCGCGGGACCGAAACCGGGAGCCAAGCCGCCGGGCGCAATGCGCTTGGAAGCAAATGCAGTTGCCACAATCACCAGGATAAAGGTGCCGATCA
>CAXUBB010000324.1:0-6276 GCA_964249105.1 uncultured Bryobacteraceae bacterium
CTAGAGTCTTGGCAATCACTGAGCCCAGATGCGGCACCGCCATGGGCTGCGGCGGGACGTAACCGGTGTGCCAGTGGTATTGATGACGAGAGTGCAGGATAAAGCCGAGATCCGCGCCTTGAAAGGTGCGGATCAGCGCGCCGCGATCCATCAAGCGCGCCATGTTCTCAAGACCGGCAGAGATTTTGATGTTGTCAACCGAAGTATCAATACTCGGAAAGGTGCTCAGAACGCGGTCTGTTCTCACGCCTGGTTCAAAGGGAGTGTACCGTTTGGGGTCCCAGGTTTCGGTTTGCGCCATGCCGCCCGCCATCCAGAGGACAATCACGGTATCCGCTGTTGGATTTCCCTCCGTGGCTCGGAGCATCTGTGGCTCAGCGCCGCCGAGGGCAGCCAACGTAGCTGCGCCGGTTGCGCCCATAAAGCGCCGACGGCTGATTTTGGAGTAGATTTGCCTCTCTTCTGGATTCATTTCAAGGGCCTCAGTAAATCAGTTGGAACTCGGGTTTCATGGTGATTGCCCACAGCAAGTCGGAAAGCCCCTGAGCCGAAGGAGCTTTAGGACGTCCGGGCTGGCGCAGAACGGCATCCGCAATCCGCTTTTCACCAGGCGAAGGAGGACGGCCCAGCGCATACCGGAAGACCCAATCTTCAGTCTGCTGGACTGTCTTTAACGCAGGTCCGGCCGGCAGGGGCGTTTCCGGATGCGGCGGTACCAGCCGGTCCATATCGGGTTGTTCATCAAAGACAAAGAATCTCGCCTGCACTCTCTCTCCTTGGGCAAGCTGCATACTCTCAAATCCAGGTCCGCCGTGAAAACGCGTAAAGCCCTTGCCTTCGATGTTGTAAACCAGCACCGATGCCAGCTTCACCCGTAGAGCATCGGATGGACTATTTCCATCCCGCAGGCCCGCCGCGTCAACCGGTTTCAGAGCAGAGAGCGAAATTTTACCGTTAGGGCCGTCGAGCTCCGGCTGGACCCACACGGGCATAGCTTTGTCGGAAGCAGTGGAAAACGCATCCTGCACAATCAGGTAAAGCTTTTTGGAGTGGGAAACATTAACATCGAAAGCAGGAGTCAAGTCAGAACTTCGCGAGGAGTTAGCAACAACCTCTCTGCTATAGAGGCTCTGCGGCTCTGGCGGAAGCTCTCCCACGATGCGCCGCGCCCCACGCGAAAGCCAGTGCGTCAATGTTTCGCCGTTAACCAGTTCGACAGCTTGTATCGTGGTGGCCTGATTATCGCGGCTTGAGAACACTTGATCCCGGATCGGACGACCCAGGGCGCGCGTCAGACTGCTGGCAGCAATGCGCCATTCCCGAGAGTAATATCCTGGGGTCATCACGCCGCTGGAGCCGGAAGAACTCGGTTGCGCCACATGCCAGTCGCCTGTAATGGCGGCAATCGCATCGGAAAACTGTTCCGCCGTTAGCCGCCTTACCTCCGGGCCTTGAAACACGTACTGTTTCGATTGTTGTTGCCCGTTATGCTTTACTGCGGGGAGTTGGTAAGCTCGCGAACTGACGATGGTAGCGATGAGGCGCTTTAGGTCATAGCCATTGGCGGCGAAATCGGAAGCGAGCCAATCCAGCAGTTCCGGATTCCAAGGTTCGCCGTCCATTTCATCCACGTTCTCCACCAGACCGCGACCGAGCAGCCTTTCCCAAACGCGGTTCACCATCGTGCGCGGCAATCGTCCATTGCGCGGATCGGTGAAGATAGCAGCCGCCGTAGCTCGGCGGTGCGCCATGCTGTTGGAGAGCAGCGGGCGGTTCAGTTCGGGATATAGGAATGCCGGGGCAGCGTAGCTCGCTTGCGCCACATCACAGCGGTAAAGCTGCAATTTCTCCTCGTCTGAAAAGTAACTGGCTAACGAGTACGCATCCTTGAGTTTCCACTTGCTAATAAAACTGTCGTGACAGGAGTTGCACTTCAGGTTGATTCCGAGAAAGATTTGCGCGGTGTTCTGCGCTGCCTGCAATGCCGGCGTTTGACTGGCGCTCACCGTGCCGCGCCAGTTTACTCCAACGAGAAACCCGTCCGGATCGGAAGGATCGACCGGGTTAATTAACTTTGCCACAAACTGGTTATACGGGAGGTTGGACTGAAGCGACGCCAGCAACCAGTCCGTAATGCTCTTGCGCGAGGCTGTCTCGGAATAATAGTTCACGCCTTCATCGTTCCTGAGCAGATCGTTCCAGAACGAGATCCAGTGTTCCGAGTATTTTGTGTTATCTGCCAGCAGCCGCTCCACAAGTTTTTCGCGCTTTCCGGCGGATTTGTCCTCAGTGAATGCCTGCAAATCGTCCGGTAACGGCAGCAGTCCCCAGATATCCAGATAGGCGCGCCTTGCGAACTGGGCATCGGAAGTAAGCTTTGGTTCGGCAATACCGTTTTGCGCCAGATAGGAAGCCACGAAGCGATCAACGGGAGGCTGCCATTCCGCCCACGGAGAGTTGGGCGCCGCAGGCTGTTGGAGCGCCAGCGGAGCTTCCCATTTTGCTTTTGCGGGAGGCGCGGCGGGTGTCTGCCGGGCGCCCCCATCAATCCAGGAGCGGATCAATTCGATTTGGTCAGCGGGAAGCGGAGCGCCGCCCAGGGGCATTCGGGGCTGCATTTCTCCGGTGATGCGTTGAATAAGCAGGCTTTTGCTGCTGTTGCCCGGTTTGATGGTTGCGCCGCTGCGGCCGCCATCCAGCGCGTCCGCGTAAGTGGCAAGCGAAAGCCCGCCGGATCGTTTCGTTTCGCTGTGGCAACCCTGACAGTTTGCCGCAAAAACCGGATGCACCTGGCGCTCGAAATCAATTCCAGCCGTTGCTGTTTGAGCGCTTGAATTAGTGAGAGAGCAACAGAGAACAGCTAGAGCGGTCATCCACACGCGAACGCGCGCCTGCCGCATGAGATTTACATTATCAAACGTCGGCTCATCGAGCTGTCCAGCCGCCGTCGATCAGCATTGTGTGACCGGTAATCAAAGAAGCGGCGTCCGAGGCCAGAAACACCACTGCGCCCGCCACTTCCATGGGCTCGCCAATGCGGTGCAAAGCCGCAATTCGCTCGACGACATCATTGCGAAAGTGCGGATCGGAAAGCGCCGACTCCGTGCCGGGCGTATGAATAAAGGTAGGAGCAACGGCGTTCACTCGAATGCCGTACTGACCCCACTCCACCGCCAGGCATTTGGTCAGATGCGCAATGCCGGCCTTTGTCATGCAATAGATCGATTCGGATGGAAGCGCCGCAAATCCGGCCTGCGAACTCATGTTGATGATGCATCCGCGCCTTCGCGGAATCATCACCCGTGCCGCGGCCTGGCCGGCAAAAAACGTTCCTTTCAGATTGATGGCCAGCGTCAGATCAAAATCCTCTTCAGTGACATCCTCGGCCAAATTCCCCGGCGCTATCCCCGCATTGTTGACCAGCAAATCCAGGCATCCAAACCGAGCAACGGCCGCTTCCACGGCGCTACGAATCTCCTCAAGGCGCGTCATGTTCATTTGGAGCGGCAAAGCCCGACGGCCCAGCGCTTCAATTTCCGCTACTAAACCGCCATGCGCGTTGACATCCCGCAATCCCAGCGCGACATCCGCGCCCGCATGAGCGAGGGCCAACGAGATGGCACGCCCCAATCCTCTTGCCGCGCCCGTGACCAGCGCCGCCTGTCCGTTCAAATCAAATCGAGGAAAGTTTTCCATGGCTGTTGACAATGTTCAAGCCGTTACGACGGGCTGCCTTGATCCTTTAAAGCCGTAAAAAGCAATATAGAGATAGCACAGCGCCGGCAGAATAAACGCGTGGTGGATTCCGATGTTGTCCGCCAGTGCCCCTTCCAGCACCGGAATGATAGCCCCTCCCACAATCGCGGCTACGAGCAATCCCGATCCCTTGTCAGTCAGCGGACCCAGCCCGGCGATGCCGAGCGTGAAGATGCTCGGAAACATCACGGAATTAAATAAGCCGACCAGGATGATGCTCCACATCGCCACGGCGCCGAACGTCAGCATGGACATAGCTACTAACAGGCAGGCTACTATTGCGACAACGCCCAGCACCACTCCGGTGCGTAGCTTTCGAAGAATAGCGAAACCGATAAATCTGCCGATCATCGCGCAGCCCCAGTAGAACGAGACATAAACGGCAGCCTGCTTTTCCGACATGCCGCCAATGTAGGGCTGGCTGAAGTAGTTCACCAGGAAGCTGCCGATGGCTACTTCCGCTCCCACATAAAGAAAGATGCCGATGACGCCAAGGATCAAATGGCGCTGTTTCCACAAACTGATTGCCTGTTTGCTGTTCGGGTCCTCCAGTTTCGTGTGATCTTCGACGGTGGCGATAACAGGAAGCTTGAACATTCCCATCACAACCGCAAGCGCCAGCAGCGCGCACGCAATGAGCAAATAAGGAATCTTGACCGTGGAAGCTTCCTGTAGTCGGTATGCCTGGAGCACGGAGGGTGACATTGCTTGTAATTCCGCCGCGCTTTTGGGTGCGCTGGAAAGGATGAGCAGGCTGCCGAAATAAGGCGCAATGAATGTTCCAAGCGAGTTGAAGGCTTGCGTCAGGTTGAGGCGGCTGGAAGCGGTTTCGGAAGGTCCGAGCACCGAGACGTATGGATTTGCCGAGACTTGCAGCGCGGTAATACCCGCCGCGAGCACAATCAAGGCCATCAGAAAGAACGAAAAGGCAGGCACGCTTGCGGCGGGCAAGAACAGCAGCGCTCCCGCAGCCATGGTAGCGAGGCCCGCCACCATGGTCTTCTTGTAGCCAATCCTTTCGATCAGCTTCCCGGCCGGCACGGCGAACACAAAATAGCCGGAGAAGAATGCGAATTGGACCAGCATGACCTCTGCGTAATTCAGGTCGAAAATAGCCTTGAGATGAGGAATCAAGATGTCGTTCAGGCAAGTGAGGAACCCCCACATGAAAAACAACGTGGTCACCATGGCCATGGCGCTTGTGTGACTGGCAGAAGCCGTCCCGGAGATCGAAACGGAGGGTTTACTTACATTTGTGATTGCCATTTGGAGGTGTTAATAGTTTTTCCAGCTCTACTGTCCCGTCTTTTGGGATAACACAGGCGGGAAAAAGTGGCGGGAATCAGCGCCTACTGTCCTCCTCCAGAAGATATGATGGTTTGGCACTGATGAGCAGCAACGGTCCTCAACCCGAAAACCTGAAACACTTATCTTGGAGCAATCGCCAAATTAGCAGACGAGGATTGGTGGGTTTAGTTACCGCTGCCTCATTTGGAATCGTAGCCGGAGAAGCAGAGTGGGTAGATCTTTTTGATGGCCGCACCTTAGACGGTTGGCGGCCTAGCGAAAACAAGAGCTCTTGGAAGGTAGTTGATGGCGCGCTCACCGCCGATGGGCCGCGTTCGCATCTGTTTTACGCCGGCCCGGTACAAGCAGCGGACTTCCGCAACTTCGAGCTTGAAGTGGAACTGACAACCCAACCAGACTGTAACTCCGGCGTCTACTTTCATACGGCTTATCAGGAAACCGGCTTTCCCGAGAAGGGTTTCGAAGTACAGGTCAACAACACAGCGCGTGGGGACGGCGGGTATCTGGAGCGCAAGAAGACCGGTTCCCTTTATGGACTCCGGAATATGTACAAGCAACTGGTTCCCGATGAGAAGCCGTTCCGGATGCGCGTCATGGTGCGCGGCAAGAACGTTCAGATTCGACTGAATGAAGAGTTGCTGGTGGACTATGTCGAACCGACTCCCCCGGTGATTCCCGCAGGAGGAGAGCGGGGGCGATTCCTCGACCATGGCACCTTTGCGTTGCAATGCCACAACAACGGATCAAGGGTGTCCTATCGCAAGGTGCGGGTCCGGCCGCTGCCCGACAATTTGCCGGCCTATCTGAGCGCACCGCCGGTTGTCGATGACGTTTACCGGCAAATCATCAATTTGGGGCGGCATAATATCCCGATGGTGGACTATCAAGTCTTCCTGCGAGATGGCATGAGTCTTGAGGATGCCTTGCGCAAATCACGCAGGGATGGAATTCAGTATGGGATTACAGCTTCCAGTACGACCCTTCAGAATGACGCAGATGCCCAACGGTGGTTAGGTTCTCTTGCCGGCAGACCGGTCTTCTGCTCTCTCTATGCGGCCCGTCCTACTTGGACGCGGACTATCTCGCAGAAAACAGCGCAACGATTTGATTACGTCCTGGCGGATGGCCGGATCTGGATGAACAGCAAAAACCGCCCAGTACGGCTCTGGGTGCCGGAGGAGGCGGCTTCGATCCAGAACCGGCAAGCGTTTC
>CAXUBB010000325.1:0-6269 GCA_964249105.1 uncultured Bryobacteraceae bacterium
TTCCATGCGGTCCTGGAGCCATTGCTTCTGCTCGGGGTCCTGAATATGCATATATTCAACGCCGATGGAGCCGCAATAGGTTGTCCGCAGACGGTCAATAATCTCACGCAGCGTTTCAAACGCCTGCATATACGAGGCGATGGCGCCGCTCGGAGCCTTTACCGCGCCGGCCAGAAAGGGCCGATCCAAATCCCAGATAGACAACCCATACGAAGCCGGATCAAGTTCGGGATGATACACCGGATCGCTTCCTAGCGGATTCGTATTCGCCAACAAATGCCCGCGTATCCGGTAGGAGTTGATCAGTTGAATGACAGCGGCTTCCTTGGCGACATCCGTGTTAGCCGTGCCATAACGGCTGGGCGAGAGTTGCTGATCCGATTGCCAGCGGATCGGCATATAGGGAATCTTCAGATCACGGAAAATTTCCTCGTAGAAGTGATCTTCGCCTTGAAGAAGCTGTTGCAGTTTTGCGAGAAACGCCCCCGACTCGGCGCCTTGGATAATGCGGTGATCGTAGGTGCAGGTAATCATCAGCACCTTGCTTAAACCGAGCAGGGCGCGCGTCTCCTCGCTGGCTCCCGCGAACTCAGCGGGAAAATCAATTGCGCCGGTTGCGACAATGGCGCCTTGACCAGGCACTAAGCGCGGCACGGAGCCGAATGTGCCTACTGTTCCCGGATTAGTCAAAGAAATGGTAGTGCCCTGGAAGTCGGCAATCTGTAGCTTGTTGGCGCGCGCACGGGCAACAATGTCATCGTAAGCAGCCGCAAACTGCGCGAAGGTCATCCCATTGGCGTTTTTGACGTTGGGGACCATCAAGGACCGATTACCGTCTTTCCCCGCCACATCAACGGCGAGTCCAATGTTGACCTGATTGCGGACAATACGAAACGGCTCTCCGCCATTCTCGGCGAAGGCGTGATTGAGAGCCGGATTTGATTTGATCGCTTTCACAATCGCCCAGGCAATCAGGTGCGTGAAGCTGAGCTTGCTTTTGCCTGCCAGAGCGCGTTGCTTATTGATGAGATTGCGGTTTTCTTCCACGACGCGAACCGGGATCTGGCGTTGCGAGGTGGCGACCGGAATGGACAGGCTGGCGGTCATGTTCTCCGCAATGCGGGCCGCCACGCCGCGCAGGGGGACTAATTGATCACTCGCTCCAACAGCCTTGTCGTCCTGCTTGGCAGGCTGAGTTCCGGGGCTCCGGGTGATCTCCGCCACGCCGGGCGCGGCGGAAGGTCCGGCGTTTTCCGCTGAATGCACAACAGTTTCCTGCGGCATGGGAGCAGGCTGCGGAGGATCGCCTCTAGGCGGCTCTGCCGGTGTCGGCTCACGTTCGGGAGGAATCTGCGTCGGAGGTTCCGTTTCAGGCGGAATCTCCTGGGGCGGCTCTTCCTGCGGCGCGTTAGAGGGAACATCGTCACCGTTGCCGGGAGCAGCAGCCGTGCTGTGTCCGTTGTCAAAGAAGCTGTTCCAGCCTTCATCAACGCTCTTCTTATCAAACTGATACTGATGATAAAGTTCTTCTTCTAACCAGCTATTGACACCCAACGTGGGGTTTTCTGTTTGCGGCATGTCCGTGGTTCGATTTTTCAAAATGCGGGGACTCCGAGAGCTTAGAGGCTACCTATCGCTTCTCAGATGGGTTGATTCCGTACTCTTATTGTAACGAAAAGACCATCTATTCTTGTCGGAGCAAGGCAACCACATCATCCACGGTGATCACGCCAATGATGCGGTTCTCCTCATCGACAACGGGTAGCGAGAGTAAGTTGTAGCGGTCGAACATTTCCGCGATACGATCCTGCTTCTCCTCGGACGGAACCGAAAGAAGCGGATCGGCGGCGAAATCCTTTAAGGGTGTTTCGCCGGGGGCGAAGAAAAGCCGGGCGAGCGGCACCGCGCATTTCAAATGCTCTTCAGAGTCAACCAGAAAGAGGCTGTGGAGGTATTCGAGAATGTCCTCATTTTTCTTGAGTTCCGCCATGGCTTCGGCGACGGTTGCATCTTCGGGCAGAGTTAAAAAGCTGGTGTTCATCAGACCACCGGCGGTATCGTCGCGAAACTCAAGCAAATCCTCGACTTCTTCCTTCTCTTCCGGCCTCATCTCGTGAAGAATTTCTTCGGAGCGCTCATCTTCCAGCTCGTTGAGCAGGTCGGCGGCTTCGGAAGGCTCCATTTCTTCCAGAATGTCGGCGGCCTTTCCGGTATTGAGCGATTCGATAATGCGGGTTTGCACGTCGGGCTCCACTTCGCTCAGGAGTTCGGCGGCGGTCTCGTTATCGATGGTGTTGAAAATGGCCTGGCGGTCTTCGTGGCCGAGGTCCTCCACGATATCGGCAAGGTCCGCCGGGTGCATGTCTTCCAGCAGCTTATTCGAAATATTGAGGCGGACGCGGCGCCGCGGATCGGCTTCGAGGATATTACAGAACTCCCAGCGGATGGAATGGGCCGGGATTCGGCTTTGCAGCTTGCGGATGACGGCCGGGGGCACAACGCCTTGCAGAATCCGGCGTAAAATGGATCTTAGGCCAATATCAATTTCAAGGATGTGGAGGACGTTGCAGTTTCCTTCGCGTTCCTTGAGGAATGTAACGTCGTTGACGCGGACGACTTTTCGCCCCTGGGCATCAATGATCTGCTGGTCGAGAAGATCGCGGACCATGCGCAGCATATACTCGTCGGAGTGGTAAGGAGTCAGGATTTCGCCCTTTAGATTGATGCCGTCCGAGGTGATTTCGGCGATCTGGTCGTAGCGGATGCTAAGCCAGCCGGGACCGGCGCCGACGAGATAACGGTCCACGCGGACGGGATCGACAAGCGGGACGAGCGCGGCGTCTTTGAGCGTGCCGATGCGGCGGCCCTTGGTGTCGAAAACGTTAAGGCCAATCAGTTCGGACAGGTAGGCGATCTCTTCCATCGGACAATAAGCTCAGAAGGCGTGAAAGTACAAGTTAAACATAGGCGCAGGAAAGGCGAGGAGCGGCCGACGGTACGCTCATTTTTCGCCCCTGACGGATTGCTTTCGCGCACGCATCCGAATTATGAATTTCGCCAGAGTCAGTACCAGATGGCGCTGGCCGTGGAGGAGGCGCTCGAAAGCAGCCGGCACTTGATTGTTGAGGCAGGCACGGGTACCGGGAAAAGTTTGGCTTATTTGATCCCGGCCATCCTTTCCGGCAAGCGCATTGTCGTCTCCACAGGCACCAAAAACCTCCAAGAGCAGCTTTTTTTCAAGGATATTGCATTCCTGAACGAGGTTTTTGGACGTGAACTGAGCGTCTGTTATATGAAAGGGCGCTCCAATTATGTCTGCCGCCAAAAGGTGTACGATGCCGAGCGCGAACCGGTACTGCATGGCCTCGAAGAGATTCGCGATTACCAGTTAATTCGTGATTGGGAGAAAACGACAGAAACGGGTGACCGCAGTGAATTGGTCGAGCTTCCCGAAACGAGTCATTTATGGCCCCGGTTGGACGCGCGGAGCGATGCCTGCCTGGGGCAGAAGTGCAAGCAGTTCGACCGCTGCTTTATTACAGAGATGCACCGCAAGGCGATGGCGAGCGACATCATCATTGTCAATCATCATCTGTTTTTTGCGGATCTGGCCATGCGCGATCAGGCGTTTGGGGCGCTGCTGCCGGACTATGCGGCGGTCATTTTTGACGAGGCGCATGAAGTGGAGGACACTGCCGGGCAGTATTTCGGCATGAGCGTCAGCAATTTGCAGGTGCAGCATCTGGTCCGCGACGTGGAAGAAACGGCCCGGAAGAAAATGTTTGCCTCGCCGGAGTTAGATCGCCTGCTGGTGCAGTTGCGGGAGCAGTCCGAGCGCTTCTTCCAATTATTTCCGCATGATGGCCGGCGGCCTTTTACGGAACATGAGCAGTTTTTGAATGAGCAGGGAGATACCTACTACGAGCTGATTTTTGCGTTGGATTTGTTATGCGGACGGCTGGAGATGGAAGGCGGCGTGGTGGACGCGACGATTCCGCTGGTGCGGCGGGCGCGGTCCTTGCAGGATGTCTTGCAGCTTTGGCTGGAAGGAGCGGACGCTTCGTATGTGTATTGGACGGAGCGGCGGCATTGGGGCGTGCAATTGCAGGCGATCCCGATTGACGTTTCGAAGGTGCTGCACGAGCGGCTGTTTGACAAAGTGCCGTCCGTAATTCTCACGTCGGCGACGCTGGCGGTGGCCGGCAATTTTGAATACGTGCAGGCGCGATTAGGACTGCCGCACGTGCGGACATTGCAAATTGAAAGTCATTATGATTACGCCAAGCAGGTTTTGTTCTACGTGCCTCCGTTTCTGCCTGATCCGCGCAGCAAGGATTTCGTGCAGCGGGCGGCTTATGAAATCCGCGAGATTCTGGCGGCTTCGCATGGGCGGGCGTTTGTCTTATTCACCAGCTATGAGCAAATGCGGCAGATCCATCGCTTGTTGAAGGACGCTCTCAATTTTCCGATTTTCCTGCAAGGTGACATGCCGAAGAGCGCACTAATAGAACGATTCCGCGAAACGCCGGGCGCGGTGCTGTTCGGGACATCGAGCTTTTGGCAGGGCGTCGATGTGCAGGGCGAGCAGTTAAGCTGCGTGATTGTGGACCGGCTGCCGTTTGCGGTGCCTTCCGATCCGGTAGTAGCGGCGCGGGCGCGGGACGTGGAACAGCAGGGCGGTGACGCTTTCTACGAGTACCAGATTCCGCAAGCGGCTCTAACGCTGAAACAAGGATTTGGGCGATTGATCCGGAGCGCCTCGGACCGAGGAGTTCTGGCATTGCTGGATAATAGAATTACGAAACAGCGGTACGGGCAAGTATTTTTGCAGAGCCTGCCGCCATACCGGTTTACAGCAAAGTTAGGGGACGTGCAGGAATTTTTCGATGTTTGAGGTTTATGTAGAGCATACTTTCGCGGCGGGCCATGCGCTGCGGAACTATCACGGCAAGTGCGAGAACGTGCATGGGCATAACTACCGCGTGCAGGTGGCGGTGGCCGGGCCGGAACTGGATGAGAACGGATTGCTCTACGACTTTGCCGAATTAAAAAAATGTCTGCGCGCCACAAGCGAATACCTGGATCATCAGTTCATCAACGATCTGGAACCGTTTACTCTACTGAACCCTTCAGCGGAGAACATTGCCAAGTTCTTCTGTGAGGAAGTGCAAAAAGACTTACGGAATGCTAAAGTTTCGTTTGTGAAGGTGTGGGAAACCGACACTTCGTGCGCGGTGTATCGACCGTAAAGGTAGTCTTGTTTAAAAAGTAGTTGCCGGATAAAGAGCCGGAAACCAGCGTTCGACTGCCTCCCACGGAAAGCCAAGGCGTACGGGAGCTTTAGGACCGGATGAAGTAAGCAGGCCGAGATCAAGTAAACGTGAAAGCGTAGCACGGGCCATGCGTTCTTTATAGCCGGTAAGAGAAGGCGCTCGGCCGCGTTCAAATTCTCCAGCTAGAAGAGCTTCCCGGAGTAGCGGGAAGGCGTTTTTTGGCAGGCGTCCGGCGCGGGTCTCGTCTTTGCTATAGAGTTCGATCCGGCGCAGCAATTCAGTGGGAGCCAGAATCGAGCGCATAAATTCGATCTGGTCTACACAGACACTTAAGAAAAATTGGCAGAATTCGATGAGGGCAGCCTGTGAGAGCGCGCCTCTGCCGTCCAGATCGTTGCGGCGCGGCTACTGCTACGACTTGACGAATTTTAGAAAGATGCTTGGGATTGTAAGCGCGTTCGAATCGTGTCAGGAAAGCGGGCAAAGCGGAAAAGGCAGGCGGGAAATGGCTTACCACGATGACTTCTCCATCTCGCAAAGTGCCCGGCTCCATATAAATGCGGCGATGGGATGCTGGATCTTCAACCCATAATAATTCCTCTGGCAAGCGGCGACAAAACTCACGATGCAGCCAGAGCGTGTATTCCAGTGAGGCAGGTTCGGCAGAAGGGTCGCGTTCTTCGTCAATCGCTTTCTGTAATTGCTAGAGAACTGGCCTTCGTGATAAAGTCAAAGGCTGTGTTTTCAATTTGCTGTTGTCCTTCGGGAGGCAGCGTGGGTTCCAGCCAGGAGGGATCGGTAATCGGGGTATTTATTGCCGGTTTCATTCCCTTGCTAAATATATCGATTTGAAATGGTTAGCGCATGCACGAATGGTGATAATTGCCGGATAGATTGCCGGTTCAATCAAGCGCCTCAAGAGTTGCGGAACGCCAAAGCTCCATTTCGCAGGCGCATGAAAGGATTGTACAACCTTTTCATTAATCAATGTACATC
>CAXUBB010000326.1:0-6269 GCA_964249105.1 uncultured Bryobacteraceae bacterium
CCACTGACTTTATCACTGCAATACGTTTTCGCAACTCAATTTGCCGGGCTTTGGGCCTGCCTAGAGATCGTTGCGTAAACGTTCGTTTGCGCAACGCGGGACGGACTGCCTTCCTGCTCATTAACCTCCATACATACACGATGGAACCGCAGCTAAATCTGAACCATCCCGCCGTCGACGAAGAGTTCGGCGCCATTCACGTAGCTTGCATCTTCGGAGGCGAGGAATAGGACCGCTTTTGCAATCTCGTCCGGCCTTGCAGCGCGACCCAGAGGGATGTCTTTCGCCAATTCCGACAAGAGCCGCTCGGCATTTTCCCGGCCACCTGTAGCCTTCTCAATGGAAGGAGTGTGGACGGGGCCTGGGCTGACGACATTGACGCGTATGCGCCGCGCCCTGAGCTCGTTTGCCCATGTCCGCGCGAAGCTCCGCACCGCAGCTTTGCTCGCGCTCAAGACACCGAATCCAGGTATCCCCTTGATCGTCCACATGGATGCATTCAGGACAACGGCTGCTCCGTCGGGCATCAATGGCAACGCCTTCTGCATGCAGAAGAAAACGCCCTTGACGTTCGTGGAGAACCCGGCTTCAAACTGACTCTCAGTGATCTGCTCGATGGTGGCGTGTTCCGCCGTGCCAGCGTTCGCGAATAGGATATCCAGTCGCCCTTCTTGCTCTCGCACACCTGTGAACAGTCGTTCGAGATCCTCCAGCTTGGAAACGTCGCCTTGCACGCCCACGGCGCCATGACCGACCTGCTCGATAGCCGATGCGAGTTCCTGACTCCTTCGCCCTGTTACAAAGACCTTGGCTCCCTCCGTCGCGAGCAGTTTGGCCGTCGCCAATCCAATTCCACTTGTTCCACCTGTAACCACCGCAATCTTGTTTTCAACTCTTCCCGGCATGTTCACTCTCCTAAAAGCCGATGATCTTTCAGCTCAATTCCAACGTTTCGGTTGGACATCAAATGAGATTCCAACTGAAACGTTGGAGATGCAAATATAATATTGAGGACATGGCTTGGGATACGCAGGAAACACGCCGTCGACTTCAGCAAGCGGCATGTGCAGAGTTCACTGCGCATGGTCCGGACGGTACGACCATGGCGCGGATCGCCGCTCTCGCGGGGATCAACAAGGAGCGGCTCTACAACTATTTCGGGGACAAACGACAACTGTTCGAGACTGTGCTCATAGAGGAGCTGGAAAAGCTCGCTGTTTCCTTGGGGATGAACGCTCCCGGTCTGGACGATATCGGTGAATACACGGGGTGCATCTTCGACCATCACGCGGAAAATCCGCATCTCGTCCGGCTCTTGCTCTGGGAGGGCTTGTCTGATGGTCCAACCGTCAACGAGGCGGCCCGTACCGCTCACTACCGGCGCACGGTGGCCATGTTCGCCGAAGCACAACGAAACGGCATACTGAATGACGATCTCGATCCAGCGAAGCTGGTCTTCTTACTGATCGGCCTGGCTGCATGGTGGTTTGCCGTACCCCAGTTGTCGCGCATGGTCACAGGCTCGGATGGCAATGCTCCTACGGAGCGAAGCCGTCGTCGAGCTTGTGTTGTGAGCGCAGCCAAGCATCTGGCGTCCTCTATCCACAAGAAGCGGCTGCCGGGATCGCCGGAAGATGTCGTCGAGAGATAGCGCGACGGTCGCTAGCGTACGATTTTTGACGTTTGGTGTGGTGACCCCTTCCATGCAACTCATTTGATCCGCCAGCCGTGATTACACTGACTTGCGCGCCAGGGCGTTTGCCATATTCAGCGCCGTATGTGTCCGTTACAACGTTGAACTCGCGCACTGCGTCAACGCCCAGCAGTTCGCTGCTTGCGCCGCCCGGCGTATTATTGATCAGCGATGCGCCTGTGTATTCTACTCCATTCAACAGGAAAAGGTTCTCTTGCGGGCAGCGGCCTGACACCGCAAACATATTGCCGACTGCCGAATTCGATGTTCCAATACTGCCGGAACGCTGGGAGGAGTAATTCACGATACCGGGGTTGAGCGTCAGCAGTCCGTCGAAGCTGCGGCCATTGAGAGGCAATTCTTTAACCTGCCGCTCGTTGACCAACCCTGATGTTTCCTGAGTCGTGAGATTGACCGGCGTAAGCGTCTCTTCAACCGTGATGACTTGCTGTTCTTGTCCCAGAAGAAGCGTAAAATTCACAGCAACGCTTTGTCCTACCGCTAAACTGATGCCCGTTTTTACTTGAGATCGGAAGCCCGGCTTTTCTGCCGTGATCTCATAACGACCGACGGAGATTGAGGGCACTGAGTACCAGCCGGTGTTGTCCGTCATCAACTCACGTGCCGCTCCCGTTTCCAGGCTCCTAATGACCACCTGCGCTCCAGGAAGAACAGCGCCGCTCTCATCCGAGACGGTGCCGTTTACTGCTCCTCTGACAACTTGCGCGATGGCTGGATGCAGAGCGACCCACATGAGGAACAAACAGAGCAGGGAACACCGTGAGAAGCGAATGGGCGAAAGTAGAAGCCAAAGTAAATCCCTAATCTCTATAGACATTAGTATGGTTATAGACCATGACAATCGATCGTGATTTGCTTTCCCGGAATCTACATGCGGGAACTCGCTATCTGTAAGCAGCTATAAAAGCGATAGACGTTAATAGTTCAGCAAATCCGGCTGATCTTCTAAGATTTGCCTGAAAGTCAACCGCAATCAACCTTGATCTCCTATACTGCATGGTGTTGTGCTTACGCGTTCGTGCGAGTGCAATAAATAATAGAAGGGTTGGTCTCGTTGTTACACCGAGTTATTTCTGAATTATCAGTAAATTTTGTTGCGAGAAAGATTTTAATGAAGGTTGTCTCGCCCAAAAGTGGAATCTGTTCCTTTTTTATTTTGTTGTTTGCTCCCATTTGCATTCTGCTAGGGCAAACTACCGTTGTTTTTCAGCCGGGAGATACTGCGGGCGGCCCGTTTCCGAGCAATGCGCTAACCGTCGCGGATAATGGGACCAAGACCGGCGTACGAATCAGTCTTCCGCCGTCGTCTGAGTTCTGCGATTCAGCTAGTCATGCTAGCGTTTGCAGCAACACTGCCGCTCTGAACCAACTGGACGGATTCAGCCTGAATCCGCGTGTGATGGTTTGTTTTTCCGGCGATGTTAATCCTGACACATTGGCTGGCGGCATTAAGCTGATACCGCTGAACGCGCCACGGACGAGCATCTCTCTCAAGCAACTGCTCTATCACAGCGATTCCCAAAGCCACTGCATTTATGCAAAGCCCGAAAACGTGCTCCATCAGCGGAGTCGCTACCTGCTCGTTGTTACTGACGCCATCCTGGACAACAACGGTCGTTCTGTAGAAGATGACGGCAGCTTCCGCGATGCCCTGGGCAGCAGCGATCCTTACGACTCATCGCTTGCCGCGGCCTTGAACAGTCTTCCGAGCCAACTTTCTGTTTCCGGCAAAATCGTTTCGGCGGCGCTCTTCACGACCATGAGCGCTACTTCATGGCTTGAAAGTGTTCACGATTTTGTTCGCAATTCTGCTCCCAGTGTCGTGCTGCCGGCGGGCCTTCCTTACCAGTTTCTAATTTCGGACCTCGCTTCGCTGACTTGGCAGGCTGATACGGGCGTGGGCACCATGGAGCAACCCATTCCCCTGGATGCCCTTAGCAAGGTGGGCCTTGTTGACAGCATTGCGTTTGGTCTATTTTTGTCGCCGAATTATTTGAATCCCGGCGGGCCTGCCGCCGGCACGATCACAACCAGCGGCACGCTGCCTGTCCCTGTTCCCAATTCCCAGGGACAATTGAACTGGGGCCTTGTTCCGGTCTCTTTTCACGTTTTTCTTCCTGCGGGTCAGATGCCGGCGGACGGTTGGCCCGTTGTGATCTATGGCCACGGTCTCGGCGATAACCAGTTCGGCGCTCCCACGTATATCGCCTCCACTTTGGCCGCTCACGGATACGCCACACTGGCGCTGGAAATTACGGGCCACGGATACGGCCCGAACAGCAAAGCGGTCCTTACCGACAAACGCGGCCGGACGTTCACGGTCTCCACGCCAGGACGCGGCATCCAGTTTGCGCCGGGTGATCCCATCGGCTCGAGTAATGGCTGTGTCGTTCCCGGCGCTATTGCCGTGCGGGATTGCAGCCGTCAAACTGCGGTTGATTTATTTGCTCTCGTGAACACGATTCAGCAAACGAACGGGCTTACGCTGGGGCTGAACCCGCAACGGATCTATTACATCGGACAATCTTTTGGATCGGCATACGGAACTATTTTTCATGCTGTGGAGCCGAGCGTTAAAGCTGCTGTTCTCAGCGCTGGGGGCGGAAGCAATGTGGACGTGGCCCGGCTCACCATTCCGGGCCGTCAGATTGGTACTGCATACCTCGCCGAATTAGGCTTGTTGAACGTTCCTCCCGCGCCGCCACAGGCTTACTTTCATGATGCGTTTAATGATGAGTACCCTCATCGCCGCCAACTGACTATCGACAACGGTAGTGTCCCTGGGGCCGTGGCCATTCAGGCCGCCTTTGAGGCGGCGGATTGGCTCGGAACCTCGGGCGATCCGCTGGCCTATGCGCCCCACTTGAAAAGATTTCCTTTGCCTGGCGTGCCAGCCAAATCCACATTTTTCCAGTATTCGTGGGGCGACCTGGAGGAACCGAATCCGGCTAATTCTGCCTTGATTCGCGCTGCGGGAGGCAAGAGCTCGTCATGGCTATTCCGTTTTGACACCGCGGCGCAATTCCATCCCGAAATTCTAGGCATTATGTCGCCCGATTTTCCGCTTCCGATCCTGCCACACCGGATACTGAGTAACCCTACTATCTTCGATGAGGGCAATGGAGCCGAAACGTCGATCGCGCTGGCGGAACAACAGGCCACAGCGGCATTCTTCGATTCGGACGGACAGATGGTGCCGAATCCCAACTTGTACTTGACCGCGCCGTTTGCCGGACTCACACTGTTCGAGCAGCCCACCTTGCTTCCTGAGCGTTTGAATTTTTTACAGATTCAGCCTTGAAGGGGCATGCTGATCTTGAGAGCCGTCCCTACATGAGGCGGCTGTGGGTTTTCGGCAGGTCATCAAAATCGCAAAAGGGCTGTTTGATTCGTTCCTGCTTTTCGATGCAAAGCCGGGCCGCTTCAATGCGCTCCTGTATCCAGAGGGCTGGCAGGCCGAGAGAGCCTGCCAACTGGTTCACGGAAACACCTTGTTTATGGTCGGAGTACAAACGAAAAGGCAGATATTCGTCGTACAGCAAACTCCAAAGATCATCAGCGGACACATGGGAGAAGTGCCCGGCTTGAAAGCAGCTTCTCCCTATAAAACAATCAGATCCGCACCAGAATCTTCGGAGCCGCTAGGTACTACTGGTTGCCTCGTGTACATACTTGCCGTGGTGAGGCATGGCAATGTGGTCGAAATTGACGGCGAGCCGCTGCAATTGATCGGCAACGCCGTCGCCGCACATCGGCAAACCGTGGCCCGGCGCGATGGTTCGTGGGCAAAGTTGGGCGAGTTTTTGCACGGAAGCGCGAGCCGCATCCCAATCAGGCGTGTAATAGGCGGGTGGGCCGTGCAGTTCGGGCTTCTGCTTGGCGACCGCTAGGAATGACTCCTGCTTCGTGGTGCAGAAAGCGTCACCGGCAATCAATACTTTGTCTTCGTCGCGATACAGGGAAATATGCCCCGTTGCGTGTCCAGGCGTATGCAGATACCGCCAATTGGGCAAAGTGGGAATCGCGCCATCGGCGGCTAATGGTTGCACACGGCCACTGAGGTCGGCTGAAGTCCGTGGAAAAAGCGGCGACATGACTGCCATCAGTCCACCCCCCACTCCGGGGTCGGGTGGCGGGTACTTTTGGCGACCGGTAAGGTAAGGAAACTCGTCGGTGTGCGCATAGACCGGGACGTCCCAGTCTTCCAGCAAGGTTTTAATCGCGCCGACATGATCGAAATGGCCGTGAGTGAGAACGATAGCTTCGGGCTTTGCGCCTTTTCCGAAATGGCTTTCGGCCCAACTCTTGATTTTACCGGCGGAAAGCGGGATGCCGGTATCGATCAGCGTCCAGCCTCCACTGGGGCTGGTCACTGCATACACATTGACAAAGAGAAGGCGGACACCCTTCACGCCGGGAGCCACATCGTCCAGCGGCACGATTTCATATGAGGGTAAGGGTATAGCGTCCATGAATTGTCTCCTTTCCTTCTGTAGATGCGTAATTCAGAATAAATATCTCGATTGGGGATGCGGGTAACATGGTCCATATATGC
>CAXUBB010000327.1:0-6265 GCA_964249105.1 uncultured Bryobacteraceae bacterium
GCTTTCACCTGCTCCGGCTCTCGCGTGATGTGATCCACGTTCCCGTCTTTCACATCCCGGCTTGTCGTGGACCACTGAAAGTTGGAATTGAACTTGATCCCATACGGCGGATCAATATAAATACATTGCACCTTCCCGCGCAAGCCTTCGCGCTCCGCCAAGGACGCCATCACCTGCAAGCTGTCGCCGAGAATCATCCGGTTCGTCCAGTGCGCATCGTGCTGATAGAACTCGGTCCGGGCATTCTCGCTCGGCAAGCCGTTGAAGTCCGCAAACAATTGATACTGGTCAGCGGCAGCTTTCGTATCGCTTTCCGTGCGCCGCATCAGGTCATCCACTAAAACTTTCGGATGCACCTTCTCCTGAATGTAGAGCGGCGGCGCGCCCACCACCAGATCAGACCAGTCCTGCCCATCCTTGCCGCGCCACACCAGTTGCGGGTCCAGGTCCCGATTGCGCCGTTCGTAGGCCACGCGAATCGGGCTTTGCTCCTCCCGCTGCATCACGGACTGAAACTCGGCGGTCGGAATGTTTTTCCGCGACGCTTCTTCGTGCGTCAAGGTCACTACCGTTTTCTTCGCGTCTTTGTTGATTTTAACCGGCACAATCCTTCCCCCTAAACCGCTACCGCCGACACGGAATCAATCAACTTGTTGAACCCCGATTCAACTTCGTACACCTCCGTGAACTCGGCAAAAGCCCAGCGGCCATACGCCCCGCTGTTGTTGACGCCTGGTATCCAGTACGTGTCCATTGTGTTCTTTTTGTCCTTGGCGTCCTCGCCCCGATAACCCTTGATCTCGACAATCAGGCGCAGCGGGTCGTCCTCGCCGTACCCGTCATCCACCAGCACAATAAAATCGGGAATATACCGCCGGGTGTCGGACCCGCAGCGATACGGCACCTCCAAACCGAGGTTGTGGTTCTTGACGTACGCCTTCACGCGACCGTGCGACTCCGCCACGCGGCAGAACTCGCCCTCCCAGCCGCTATCCATCACGACATAGTTGATGTGGCAGCGCGGCGCATCCGTCCGCCAAAGCGACCCGTGCGACGTGTTGAAGCGAACGTGCCGCGTGGAGCCGGTTGGATTATAAGGGTCCAGCACGGCTTTAATGCTTCCCTCACCTTTGGTGATAGCGCCCCGGTTGATCGCCGCCATAATCCGCTCGCAAGCCATGTCGAGCAACTGCTGATTCAACAGTTGGGCCGGAAACGTGCCGCCCCGGCAATGAAAATAGCCGTCCATCCATTCCTTGGCGATGCGCTTCAACTGCCCGAACAGATAAAACTTCGGCTCCTCGCCCGCATGGCGAAAATGGGCCGTGATCAGCCGGTTCGTCAGATGATACAGCACCGTGGATGCGCGGGTATCGTCCGTATGCTTCAGCGTCAGGTCCACGCCTTCGCCGATGATGCCTTCCTGCCGCGTGACCGATGGACCCACCAAAGCGGGCGTCAACTCCAGGGTCGAGTCCTCGTTGAAGACGGGGTGGAGCCGTTCTTCCGGCAACTCCACTAAGTACCCGGAGACACGCGGAAAGCGGATTTCCAGGTGATCGCGGTCCGGCGATACCGCTTCCACCCGGACGGTTTCACGCGGGGCTTGCGGCTTCACCACCACCGGCTTGGCCGTGAAGTCAAACGGAATCCCCAGCACGTCCGCGTACTCCACGTTGAACTTGCCTTCATTGTTCAGATCGTAGGATTGACGCCGCAGGGCGCGGCCAATCACCTGTTCGCAGAGCAACTGCGTCCCGAAGGCCCGCAGCCCCAGAACATGAGTGACGGTGTTGGCGTCCCACCCTTCCGTGAGCATCGAAACCGAAACCACGCAGCGGATCGACTCGCCCAGCTTGCCCTTTTTGCCGACCGTGTTCATCACTTCGCGCAGCAGTTCCTGATCGGTGAAGTCCTCCGCCCTTTGCTGCTGGCCGGTACGGGCCACCATTTCCCGGCGAAACTGCTCAATCTCCGGTCCCGCCATCACGCGGAATTGGTCATCGAGCGCCTCGCCCGATTCCAGTTGCTCGCTGTCGATCAACAAGGTCCGAGGCCGGGGAAGCGGCTGGCCGTACTCACCGTAGTTGCGGAACAAAGGGAAATGGCCGTTGTGAAACTGCGTGGACCCGTCTTCTTGTTTACGGTGAAACCCGGAGATGTAGTCATACACGAGTTTGGAAGCGGACGTGTTATTGCACACCACAATAAAGCAGGGCGGCACGGAGATTCCGGCTTCCTTCCAAGTTTCAAACTGCTGCTCGTAGTGGCCGTACAAAGCTTCGAGCGCCGTCGTGAGTTCTACCGGCAGATTGAGCGGGTCCAGCCCGGCTTCCTTCTCCGCTTTCCCGCGCCCCTTTTTGGGCATCTTCGAGCGGATATGCGCCCACAAATTGCGGAAGATGGGGACCTCCGCGCCCGAAATGTTGTCGGCGACCGGTACGCGGGGCAGTTTCACGATGCCGCACTCGATAGCGTCCATCAAGGAGAAATCACTAGCCGTCCAGGGAAACAGCGTGCCTTCCGCATAGCCCGACCCGCGCAAAAAGAACGGCGTAGCCGACAGATCCATTACGCGGGATACGCCGAGCTTGCGGTTCACCGCTTCCAGGCCCGCGATCCACAAACGGGCGGCTTCGTTGTTGCGCTTGGCTTCGTCCCGGTCCTCGCCCTTCAGGTCCTCTTCGTCGCTTTCGCCTATCTTTTCGCGGTAGCAATGGTGCGCTTCGTCGTTGATGACCATGATGTTCTTGAAGCTCATCAATTCGGACATCACCCGCTGTATCATCTGGCCTTCGGTTTCGAGCGTTGAAAGCTCCTCGCCGCGCCCCTGCAGCAAGCGGCGCGTGCCTGTCGCCACTTCCAGGCGCTCGCGCAGTTTGAAGGCGTGATAGTTGGTGATGACGATCCGGGCGCGCTTGAGATCGCCGAGCATGTCCGAGGGAATCAGTTCCCGGCTTTCGTAATAGCTGTCGGGATCGTTCGGCTGCAGCACCCGCAGGCGATCTTTGATGGTCAAGCCGGGCGCGACAATCAGAAATCCCCGCGTGAAGTTCTTGCTGCCGGATCGCCGCGCTTCGTTGATCGTCTGCCACGCAATCAGCATTGCCATCACGGTGGTTTTTCCCGCGCCGGTCGCCAGCTTCAACGCCACCCGCAGCAGATCGGGATGCGCCTCGCGGCTGGCCCGCTCCATTTGTTGCGCCAAGTCGCGCATGACTTTGGTGCCTTTGGGCGCGACCTCGCTCAGCCAGATCGCGGTTTCGACGGCTTCCACCTGGCAGAAAAAGGGTCGGAAGCTGCTGAACTTGTGGCTCCGCCAATGCTGCAGGAGCCGCGCTGTTTCGGGCGTAACGCCCCAATCATTGGGACTCGGCAGCTTGCGCCATTGATCGACCAGAAAGCGGATCTCGTTGATGGCCGAAGTCGCGTCATACTGCTGCGCTTCGGTGGAAAGCCCCTTACCTTCATCGAGGCCCAATCCCCGCTGGCCCGCCTTCCGCTTTTTGGGTTTCGGAATGGGCGTGATGAACTCGGCCTTGCGGCGCGTCTCAATAATCCGCTGCGTAGGCAGGTGATTTTCATCCAGTTCCCAATGCCGCGTCGGGTAATCGTAGGGAGAGTTTAGGATGGGATGGTCAAAAAATGGATTGCTCAAAAGGTTGTTTACGGATGCTCAGAAAAGGAAGAACCGTACGGACAACGCCCGGCTCTGTGACGGAGCAAACAAAACTCTGTTGTCACACGCAATATCATACCTCTGCTGGCGAGTAAACTATTTCTTTCCAAGCTTCCGATCGACACGCTCCCACAAGGCAGCGAGAGACAACTCCTTTGGGCCGGGTAAGCGCAGCCGGTCGGGCAATCGCTCCGTATCTTGTTTTTCCGGCAGCCAAATCCAAGCTTTGCGGCTGTCCGGATCTACGAGATATACGTGATTAATGCCGGCAAGGGTGACATAGAGACCGCACTTCTCATGGACTTTCCCCCAACGATCTTCGGGCGAAAGGATCTCGACAACAAACAAATCAACACCGTGTGTGGGGTATGGTTCTTCTAGGGGACGTGTTGAGCCCAGCACGTCAGGGCGCGGTTCCCACTCTGGGTGGATGCGCAGTTCTACTTCAAGACCTGCAAAATAGTCAAGATTGTCGAGTAAAGTGTAGATGACTCCTTGTGTGATGCCGTGTAAGGAAGTTGGCATGGCTTTCGGGACGGCCTCGCCGAACCAATACTCATAAGCTTTATCGCAACCGGCGAAGTTGCGTCGGAACTCTTCAAGAGTAAGAGGTTGCGTAGCGGTCGCCATACTTACAAGCTAACCCGAACCCAAAGGTTTTGTCTCGCAACGGGTAAGCTATAAAAACTTGGTAGCGCTAAGGGGAATCGAACCCCTATTTAAGCCTTGAGAGGGCTCCGTCCTAACCGTTAGACGATAGCGCCGAAAGGCGGGTCACTTCAGTATACCCGCTACAGGGCGGCGGGTAAAGGCAGCCCGCACTTACTGAGCGCTTTGGCAATCAAGGCGATAGCGCCGGCTTCCGATACTGATTTCGCCACGGATGTTTCCAGGATTAGCATGCTGCGCGCCCGCTCCAGCATTTTCTTTTCCCGGAAGGAGAGAGGCTTTCCTTTCCCCTGGATGATGATGAGCGCCTTAAACACTTCAACAATTTCCAGCAGGCTTCCTCCTTTCATCTTTTCTGAATTCTCCTTAAAACGGTCTTTCCAGTCATGCGCGCAACAGGGTTGCCCGACGGCCAGATAGTTGAGAACCCGATTAATCTCACTGCATTTTGTGACCTTGCGCAATCCCACATCGCCTGCATGGGAGAACGGCACCATCACCGTCATGCTGTTGGGGGCGAGACGAAGCAGGTAAAAGCGCTCCTGCTGAGTACCGAAACAACGTGAGCTTATGTTCTCAATCGTTCCTACACCGTGGTTTGGGTAAACCACTTTTTCACCTACTTGGAAGGTCATGCGCGGACCTCTTTCGTTTATAAAGTGTGAACTGCCTGGTACAGGAAAGATATTAAGCCCTATGCAAGGGGGGCGTCAAGGAAAAAATTACGCTACACACCTAAGGGGGTGGTGTATGTCTATGGATAGTCTAAACAATTGAATTTATTGTTATTAAGCATTTTATTCCACTCAGGTTAGGTGGATAAAGGCGAAGGGGCCGAGGCAGATCGACCCTTTCTGTTTAGTACTAGTGGTTCTACTAAAGGATATTTACCGACCAATTCTCTAGAATCGACTTTACCTTTTGGCAGAATTGATCGGCCAGAGCGCCATCAATGAGGCGATGATCGAATGTGAGCGCGAGGTGAGCTTGCGAGCGGATCGCAATCGCATCGCCCTCCACCACGGCGGGAACTTTCTCAACGGTGCCGACGCCGAGAATGGCCACCTGCGGCTGATTAATGACGGGCGTGGCAAAAATGCTTCCGAAACTTCCGAAATTGGTGATGGAGAAAGTTCCGCCCGCTACTTCGTCGGGCTTTAACTGGCGCGAACGGGCACGGGTGGCAAGATCCACGACCGAGCGCTGCAAACCAGCTACGTTCTTCTCGTCGGCATTCCGGATCACGGGAACAATCAGGCCACCTTCGAGAGCCACTGCGATACCGATGTTAATGTCGCGATGGTAGATGATGTTCTTGCCGTCGAGGGAGGCGTTGAAAATGGGAAAGGCGCGCAAGGCTTCGGCGGTAGCGGCGGTCACAAACGGCAGAAATGTCAAGGAAAAGCCGTTACGGGCCTGAAACTCCGTTTTTGACTTTTCGCGCAGCTTGGCGACTTTCGTCATATCGACGCGATGAACAGTCGTGACATGAGCCGAAGTGCGTTTGCTCATGATCATGTGCTCGGCGATTTTCTGCCGCATGGTGCTCATCGGTTCCGTGCGCGTCTTTGCGGTTTCGGCCAGCGGCATGGGCGCGGGAGGCGGTGGTTGCGCGGGCGCTCCCTGAGGAGGCGGTTCAATCGGATAGGGGCCAGCCGAAGCAGGTTGCGGAGCGGGCGGAGGCGTCGCGTAGGTCCGGGCAGCCTGGGAGGACATGAAGCGTTCGACATCCCCCTTGGTAATGCGCCCGCCCGCGCCGGTACCCTTAACCTGCCCAAGATCAATGTTGTACTCGCGCGCCATTTTGCGCACGAGCGGAGAAAGCGGCCCCTGATCTTCGCTCCCGTCCGGTTGAGGGATGGCAGGCGGGGGCGGGGCGGCCTGGGATGTTGGAGCAGGTTCGACAGGATAAGGCCC
>CAXUBB010000328.1:0-6257 GCA_964249105.1 uncultured Bryobacteraceae bacterium
CTAGCCCTCTTATTCTTACTGGCCCGGAAGGTGACCTACAACTGGCGCTCTTCGTTGCCTCAGATGAGGAAGATATAGAGGAGCTAGTATATAGGGCCTGGATGCAGATCGATTCTACGTTCGCGCATCCCATCGTACAACGAGCAGAAGTCCCGTCTACGCAAGGGTGGGACAAAGCTTGCCAGATTGTTTATAGGCCTCCTTTAGCGGACGGAAAAAGCGCGGTCGCGACTTTTCGGATGCTGGACGGCTCGGCCTATATAGGTCTCATCTACGGCTCAAAGGCTGCGCTTAGTCGTCGCATGGCGCAAATCACTGAAATTTTGCAAGCCTGGAAGCCCATCGGACTCAAGGCCATTTCCCTGGCCGAACGAGAGCTGACCGTTTTGGGAAAAGAACAAGCTGCTCACCTGAAGCAATTCATTGCGGAGGCAATGCAGGCGCTGTATGTTCCGGGTGTTTCCATTTGCATCGTACAAAAGGGACGCGTAGTTTTGGCGGAGGGCTTCGGCATCCGAAAACTAGACTCTCCAGAACCGGTCACGTCCAGGACCCGCTTCATGATTGGCTCGTCCACAAAGCCGTTAACAACTCTGATGATGGCAAGGCTTGTGGATCAGGGAGTTTTTGCCTGGAACACTCCTATTACCGCCTTGCTGCCGGAGTTCGAACTGGGAGATGCGGAGATAACGAGTCGTATGGAAATGCGGCATACCGTGGGGGCCTGCACGGGTATGCCGCGACGAGACATGGAGCTTGTTTTCTGCTCCAAAAATATCTCTCCCGAAGAAAGGCTGGCGCAGATGAAAACGATGCGCCCCACAACTGGCTTCGGTGAGACGTTCCAATACTCCAATCTCCTGGTTGCCGTAGGAGGTTATGCAGCGGGCCGGTGTTATCAGCCCGGCTTGTCGCTGGCGTCCGGCTATGAAAAGGCCATGCAGGACTTGATTTTCACGCCGCTCCGGATGACAGAAACTTTTCTAAAGCGAAGTGAAGCCTTGAGGGAAAACTTTGCGTCTCCTCACGCTACCGATTTGGAAGGGCGCTCTGCCGTTGTCGATCTTACCGTGGAACTCTCGGGAGAGTCGGTAGCACCCGCCGGAGGCATATGGTCTACTGCGGAGAATATGGCTCAGTATCTTTTCATTGAACTTCTCGGTGGGAAGACTTTGGAGGGTATGCCCTTACTTTCAAGAGAGACACTTCAGAGTCGCTGGCGTGGCGGCATCAAGATTACCGATCAGATGAGTTATGGTTTGGGCTTGGTTCAAAGCTACGAGCATGGATTGGAGATCATGAGCCATGGCGGAAATACTCTGGGCTTTTCATCCGACCTGTATTTTCTTCCTGGACATGACCTGGGAGTCGTGGTGCTGACCAACTTGCGGGTTGCGAATACTTTTCTCAGTCTCATTCGGTAGCGAATTTTCGAACTTCTGTTCGGAGCCGAAGCGAAAGCGTCGCAAATGCTGGCAGCAGCCTCAAAATTCAAGCAAGAAGCAACCGACAGGCTTCGTCATCGTATCAAGATTGACCCGGTGTCTGTGGCTTGGCTGGAAGAATGGGTTGGCAGTTACCGGAGCGGAGAACTTGGCCCTGCTCGAATTACGAAGAAGGACGATCAATACTGGATACAGTTTGAAGATTGGGGCAGCGCACTCGGAGTTGAAATAGAAGGCAACGGTGATCGCTTAATCACTTTAACCAGTCCGCCTTGGAGTGGTACTTTCCGTTTCCAAACGTCACCGGAGAACAGAACGCTGTTGATTAATGCATCCCAGGACGTTTATCGGTTCGAAAGAAGCACTGACGGTTAGTCTCGTTATACTATAAACAAAGGGGGCAAGATCTCTTCTTGCCCCCTTTTCAAAATCCAGACTACTTTTAAGCTACTTTCGGCTCCAGCGCTGGGGTTTCCAGAGCATTGGCCAGAGCTTTCTTCGTTTTTTCGGCCAAATTGCGGAGGCGGGCATGTTTGGGTCGGCTCAGGCGTTTTTCAACGCTCCGGCGGGCGCGCAGTAAGCGAATCCGTACGGCAGTTTCAGACCACCCGTGCTGGCGAGCAATTTCCTGCACTTTGTACCCTTCAATATAGTGGCCTTCCAATACAACACGGTCATTCGGCTTGCAATCGTGGAGAATGCGTTTTACATCAATGGCAGCCACGTTCATACGAGGCGGCGCTTGCAGTTCCGGCAGAGTCTGCGTTTGGGGCTCACGGCGTAAATAGGTCCTATGAATATTCAGGGCGATGCTGTTAGTCCAGGTAAGTACAAGATTTGGATCGCGGAGTTGTTCGCGACGCTCCCAACCTTTCGCCCAAGCTGCTTGCGCCGTATCAAGCGCAGCGTCATAAGGCAGACCCCGCGATACTAAAAACCGTACCGTTAAATTAAATCCCTTTTGGTAAGCCTTGCCGTATTCTTCATTTGTCATTTAGTCCACCGCTCCTCAAAAATTCTTTTTCCCTGCTGCCGCAGGAGTTGATGACCTGTTGCGATCATCTTCGAAATCTGTATTACTCTTACTTCCGGGTGAGTTATAGGCAGTTTTTATGCCAAGATGCTAGTGCGAGCAACAGTTCACCCGTCAAGCAGCCACTAAATCATTAAAACCAAAAGGCTTAATGCTCTACTTAGCTTTTTCACTGATGGGGAGGTGTGCGCTCGGTATAAGCGAAACCCGCAGGGAGAGGTGCAAAAATTTCTACTTTGGATGCGAAGACACGAAACCTTTTCACGCTAGAAGAAATTACAAGTACGGAAGAGAGAAAGGGCAGGATCAATAAAAAAGCTCCGTTTTTCAACGGAGCTTTGTGAGAAGACGGGAGGAGCGGCTTATTTATCGGTCACTGTTGAATGCACGGGAGGCTCGGGTTTCTCAGCTTCTTCCGCTCCCGCTTTCATGCTGTCCTTAAAAGAGCGAATCCCTTTACCAAGGCCCTGTCCTAGCTCCGGCAGTTTCTTCGGGCCAAATACAAACAGCGCCACCGCAAGAATAATCAGCAGATGAGTAGGCTGCAACAATCCTTCAATCATGTAAATTCTCCCCGACGAAGCGCTTTCTGCCGCTTCAATCGTCCTGGTCCTTACTAGTATAAGACGAAAGAAAGAGCGTTTCCGTGCCTATCTTTGTTTCTTATGCGGTTGACATCCATCGGAGCCTCGGCTATATTTCTGAAGAACCTGAAATATCAATAAGTTGAAGCAGCCAGTTTATGTAGTTTACGCGCTCCCGGAGAAAGGTTCTATCCATTACTTTCCGCCAGGGCATGCGCCAACATAGGAACCCAATCACTCATGGCCGGTCCATCTAACGAGTACCTGGAAACGCCCTCCACCGTCGATAGCGCGGATTATCAGGCGTTTCTCGACGATTATAGCCGTCATTTCACAACCGACAACCGCGAAGTCCTGCAAGGACACGTGCTGAGCGTGTCCGACAAGGAAGTCATTGTGGATATTGGGCGTAAGAGCGAGGGATTAGTACCGGCGTCGCAATTTCCTTCCCTTGACGGCAAACCCGCCGTGCATGCAGGCGACACCATTGAAGTCATGTTCGACCGGACCGGCGAACAGGTGGAAGGCTACATCCTTCTCTCCTATGAAAAGGCGCACCGGATCCATATTTGGGACGATTTGGAGAAAGCCACCGCCGAGGGGACGCCAGTTGTCGGCAAAGTTATTGAAAAAGTAAAAGGCGGATTGGCGGTCGATATTGGAATCATTGCTTTCCTACCTTCGTCGCAGATTGAGCTGCGGCCGCTTCATAATCTCGATGGGTACGTGGGCCAGGAGATCCCAGTCCGGATTCTCAAACTGAACCGCCGCCGGGGAAATGCCGTGGTTTCGCACCGCGTGCTGTTGGAAAACGAGCAGCAAACCCGCAAGTCAGAAGTGTTAGCGAACCTTTATGAAGGAGCGGAAGTGACCGGCGTGGTCAAAAACCTGACGGATTACGGCGCCTTCGTGGATTTGGGCGGCATTGATGGACTTTTGCACGTCAGTGATCTGAGCCACAGCAACGTCACCCATCCTTCGTCAGTGGTGCAGGTAGGCGACCAGATTACCGTCAAGGTTCTGAAATTTGACCGCGAAAAGGAGCGTATCTCCCTTGGTTTGAAGCAGATGCATCCCGATCCCTGGCTGGATATTGAGGCGCGTTATCCGCTGGGGAACCGCGTCATTGGCCGGATTGTCAGCGTGACGGATTATGGAGCCTTTGTAGAATTGGAACCTGGAGTAGAGGGTCTGATTCATATTTCGGAGATGACCTGGAGCCGCCGGATGAAGCATCCGGCCAAGATCGTCAAGGCCGGAGATGAAGTCGAAGCGGTAATTCTCGATATTAAGCCGCGGGAACGTCGGATTTCGCTCGGCATTAAACAGTTGGAAGCAGATCCCTGGACCACGGTGGCAGACCGGTATAGCGTGGGTTCGGTGGTGGAAGGGCGGGTCCGCAAACTGGCGGACTTTGGCGCGTTTGTTGAAATTGAAGAGGGTGTGGACGGCTTGGTGCATGTCTCTGACATGTCCTGGACGGCGCATGTTAAGCACCCTTCGGAAGTCGTTAAAAAGGGACAGATTGTGCAGGCCGTTATCTTGAATATTGACGCTCCGGGCCGGCGGCTGTCATTGGGCCTTAAACAGCTTCAGCCGGATGCATGGGAAACGTTCTTCCGGAGCCATCAGGTAGGTGATCTGATCAAGGGGCGCGTGACCCGCAGCGCGGTTTTCGGGGTATTTGTGGAACTGCTGCCGGGCGTGGAAGGACTTTGCCATCGAAGCGAAATTGCCGCTGAGCTTGGTGTTCGAGGCGGCGCGCGTCAGACGGGAAATGAGGAACTGGCGTTGCCGGTTGGCCAGGAGTTTGAATTTAAGATCATTAAAATGAACGAAGCGCAAAAACGAATTGGATTAAGTCAACGCGCCATTACCGACGACGACGAAAGGGACCGGTTGCAGCATTATAAAAAACAGGCGGCGGCGGCCACCTCCACGGTAGGCCATGCCATGAAACAACACAAACGGGAAGACAGGAACCAGGAGCAAGAGCAAGGCAGCTATGACCAAAGCTGAGCTGATTGAGGAAGTATCGAAAGTAGTGGAGATGACCCGCAAGGATTCGGAGACGATCGTAGAAACGATCTTCGATAGCATCGTGAACAGCCTCCATAAAGGTGAAAAGATCGAGATCCGCGGGTTCGGCAGTTTCCGCACCCGCCAGCGACAGCCGCGCGTGGGCCGTAATCCGAAAACGGGGTCGCGGGTCGAGGTGCCTTCGAAACGCATTCCGTACTTTAAGCCGAGCAAAGAGCTGCGCGATTTAGTAAACAACACGGAAACAGCGACGCCGGCTTCCTCCTCCTCGGAGGAAGTACCGGTAGCCCCGGCGGCGGGTCACGACGATACGACTCCGTATCGCTCCTAGGTTTTATTTCCTGCAATGGAATATTTGTGGACGCCGTGGCGCTCCACCTACATAAAGGAGAAGAAAGACAAGACGAAGTGTGTATTTTGTGGGGCTGCCGCAAGCGCGGAGGACGCCCGGAACTTGGTAGTTTTTCGCGGACAGTTTTGTTTTGTGATTCTTAATCGCTATCCTTACACGAGCGGTCACCTGATGATCGCGCCTTACCAGCATGTTTCGCGGCTGACGGGGGTGGATGAGGCAACCACGGCGGAGATGATGCGATTGGTTCGCCGGGCGGAGGCGATTCTGCAGCAAGCGTATTTGCCTGATGGCTTAAATCTGGGCATGAACCTGGGCGAGGCAGCCGGAGCGGGTATTGAACAGCACATCCACATGCACGTGCTGCCGCGCTGG
Organism: uncultured Bryobacteraceae bacterium; assembly: GCA_964249105.1. Classification (GTDB taxonomy): domain Bacteria; phylum Acidobacteriota; class Terriglobia; order Bryobacterales; family Bryobacteraceae; genus Bog-105. The sequence goes on from CAXUBB010000328.1 coordinate 5,830, forward strand.
AGAGGCGATGCCAACTTCATGACCAGCATCGGCGAAACGCGAATCATTCCCGAAGCGCTGGAAGAAACTTACCGCAAGGCGCGGGAAGCGTGGGAACAGTTGACAAAGTGAAATAATTCCTGTTCAAAAGCGTGCTGCTATATATCTTCAGAACCATTTGTACTGGTTCCCAGTTCTGTCCTTAACTCAAGGCGGCGAACATCATTCATTGCGAGCAGGCGGGTAGTTGCACGCCCAATGGCAGTAATTCCTTCAATTCTCACTCCTTGCCATTGAAAGTGTTCATTCCAGTGGTCGTTACGAGGGTGAAACAACCTTGTCAGTTTACCAGTTAACGGATCAATTCCTGTCAGGTTGGGACCTTTTCGGAAATTACAGCGATGGCAAGCTAAAGCTAATTATCGGGAAGGGCGCTCCCGCCGTATTGC
>CAXUBB010000329.1:0-1748 GCA_964249105.1 uncultured Bryobacteraceae bacterium
CCAGGGAGGCAGATGAATGCCAGCCGAGTGCAGGACGAGGTGGGCGTATTCATGGGCAAGCGTGCGGGACCTATTCGGTCCTGCGGGTGCAAGGACAATATAATTGACTGCTTCCGAGCCGAGAAAGAATGCGTCGGCCGCTGCGCGAGGGCGGAAAAAAGAATATGCAGATGTCGTCGCGAATTGCAGCACTCGAACGGGGCGGTCGTTTTCAAGAGCGGCATGGGCTCCGAGCGCGCCGGATGTGAGGAAGAACGCTCTTAGCTGCTCGAGTGTTAAGCCGATGGATCGGCCATCGTGCTCGCCGAGTTGAGAGTAAACCTGGAAATGGGGGCTGCGGACCAGGGTCCATCCGCTATCGGATCCGCAGCAGCCGATCGGCACAAAAACAGCCAGCATCAGGACGGCAAGATGCTTCACAGTCAAACGATAGCAAGATTTCCTCAGCCTGAAACTATGAGGGCGGCAACAGTCGATATCAGCGCCACTGCGTCATGTCGGCTGCTACCTGGACGTATTATCGACGCGTCGGAGAAATGATCTGGATTGCTTGACAAATTTTCAAATTAGAATTAGTCTAATTCTTTGTGAAGGCTGAGGAGATTAAGCGTTCCCTTGAGGACAGCGGACTGCGCTGTACGCCGCAACGCTACGCGGCGATGGCTTATCTGTTGAAGCATCCGGGGCATCCTACGGCTGCCGAGATTTTTGAAGGCGTCAATCGCCTAGACCCGCGTTGTTCCCGGGCCACCACTTATAACAACTTGCGGGATTTAGTGCAGTCGGGCCTGGTGCGAGAGGTAGCCGTTGAAGGCCGCGCAGCACGGTTCGACGCCAAAGTCATACGCCATCATCATTTTATTTGCGACCGCTGCGAAGCGGTGGAAGACTTGGACTGGCACAAAGTATCCTCACCCTCTCCCGCCTCATTGGGCAAGCGAATTCTGCGCGAATCCGAAGTGATTTTCAGAGGATTGTGCGAGAAATGCGCTTCCCGGCAGAGTGATCGCAGCGGGTCGCCAGCAAGGAAGTAACGACGATTAAACGCGGCGCAACACAGCTTGCGCCGCGGTGATACAACGAAGCAACAATCAAGGAAAAAGCCACGATGGAAAATATAGACACCCCCACTAGAGAAACTCCGGGTTCCGTTCATAAAGAGCACGCAGCCAAAGCCGAAGGCAAATGTCCCTTTTCCGGAACGGGAAGCCAAGTTTCGGCTGGAGCATGGACGAATGCGGACTGGTGGCCGAACCAACTTAATCTCAAGATCCTGCACCAGCACTCCGAATTGTCCAATCCGATGGGCAAAGAATTCGATTACGCCGAGGAATTCAAGACGCTTGAACTTCCTGCCGTGGTCGAAGATCTGCGTCAATTGATGACATCATCGCAACCATGGTGGCCGGCGGATTTTGGCCACTATGGGCCGTTTTTTATTCGCATGGCGTGGCATAGCGCGGGCACCTACCGAATCACGGACGGACGCGGCGGCGCCGGATACGGGACGCAGCGTTTCGCTCCGCTGAATAGCTGGCCTGACAACGCGAACCTGGACAAGGCCCGCCGCCTGCTGTGGCCCATTAAGCAGAAGTATGGCCGGAAGCTTTCCTGGGCTGACTTAATAGTGCTGACCGGCAATGTGGCTTTGGAGTCGATGGGCCTGAAGACGTTCGGTTTCGGCGGCGGACGCCCGGACGTATGGGAAGCGCCGGAGGATATCTATTGGGGTCCTGAAACCAAGTGGC
>CAXUBB010000329.1:1758-2661 GCA_964249105.1 uncultured Bryobacteraceae bacterium
GCGATACAAAGGCGATCGCCAGTTGGATCAGCCTCTCGGCGCGGTGCAGATGGGCCTGATTTATGTTAATCCGGAAGGACCCAACGGCAACCCGGACCCATTAGCTTCCGCCCGCGATATACGGGAAACATTCGGCCGGATGGCCATGAACGATGAGGAGACTTTTGCGCTGATTGCAGGCGGACACACGTTCGGCAAAGCGCACGGCGCTGCTGATCCGGCCAAGTACGTAAGCCGCGAACCGGAAGGCGCGGGCATTGAGGAACAAGGACTGGGTTGGAAAAATAGTTATCAGAACGGCAATGGCGCCCATACCATCACCAGCGGTTTGGAAGGCGCTTGGACTACGAGCCCGACCCGTTGGGATAACAACTACCTCGAAAATCTTTACAACTTCGATTGGGAGTTAACGAAGAGCCCTGCCGGCGCGAACCAATGGACTCCCAAGAACGGAACGGCGGCAGGCACGGTTCCCGACGCGCACGATTCATCGAAGCGGCACGCCCCGATGATGTTCACGACCGATATCGCTTTGAAAATGGACCCGAGCTACGCGGCGATTGGAAAGCGGTTCCTCGACCAGCCTGACCTGTTCGCGGACGCCTTTGCCAAAGCGTGGTTTAAGCTGACTCACCGGGACATTGGCTCCAGCGTACGCTACCTTGGTCCGCTGGTTCCCGCCGAGCCGCAGATTTGGCAAGACCCCGTTCCCGCGGTGGATCATCAGTTGATCAACGATGAGGATGCCGCCACATTGAAGGCGAAAATCCTGGCATCAGGATTGTCGATTTCCGAGCTGGTTTCAACCGCATGGGCTTCAGCAGCAACGTTCCGCGGCTCCGACAAGCGCGGCGGCGCAAACGGCGCGCGCATTCGACTCGCGCCGCAAAAGGATTGGGAGGT
>CAXUBB010000329.1:2671-5983 GCA_964249105.1 uncultured Bryobacteraceae bacterium
GCCGCAAAAAAGGCCGGTTACAAAGTCAAAGTTCCGTTCTCGCCGGGACGCACAGACGCATCACAGGAGCAGACCGATGTTCAATCTTTCGCTGTGCTGGAGCCGACCGCTGATGGGTTCCGAAACTACCTGAAGGGCGGACAGCAGAGACCGGCTGAGGAACTGCTGGTGGACAAGGCCCAGTTGTTGAGGCTGACTGCGCCGGAGATGACCGTTCTGATTGGCGGTATGCGCGTGCTGGGCGCGAACTTCGTGGGCACCAAACACGGCGTGTTCACCAAACAGCCGGAAACACTGACGAATGACTTTTTCGTGAATCTGCTGAATATGAACACGAAATGGCAGGAGTCGATGGCATCCGAGGAAATCTTTGAGGGTCGCGATTCCGCAACCGGTGAACTGAAATGGACGGCCACCCGCGTGGATCTCGTGTTCGGTTCCAACTCCCAGCTTCGAGCAGTCGCGGAAGTTTATGCAAGCTCCGACGCACAAGAAACCTTTGTCCAGGATTTCGTTTCCGTCTGGAAAAAGGTTATGAACCTTGATCGCTTCGACTTGGCGTAATTGTCTTGTAGATTTTTATGTTAGGTGCAGCGCCCCAGAACGGGGCGCTGTTTTTTTTGGCGAACCCGTCAACTGACAGGCAATGCAGCTTCGAAACCGGTAACCGTTGGATCGGAACTGCCTAACCGAATACGAAATTTTAGTTTCGGTTGGGATTCGGACCAGTATAAAATCAGACACAATGAAAACGGGTGACATTCCGATGCGACGCCGAACATTTCTTTCCGCTTCTGTTACGACTGGACTGGCAGCCTGTGCGCAGGGCGCGGAAAGTGACCGATTGAAGCCGGGCGACATTCCTAAGCGAGTTCTGGGAAAAACGGGCGAACGGCTCACGATTATCGGCCAAGCCGGGGGCCGGTTTCCGATGTGCAGCTTCGATGAGGCTAAAGCTATCACACGCCGCGCTTATGAGTTGGGCGTGAATTATTTCGATACGGCGCGTATTTACTGGAATGGCCGGTCGGAAGAAGTTTATGGGGAGGTGTTGCCGCCTTTTCGAAAGAATATCTTTCTGACGACCAAGTCGCCGGAACGATCACGGAAGGGGGCGGAAGCGGACCTTGATGCTTCCTTGCGGGCACTGAAGACCGATCATGTTGACCTTTGGCAGATTCATCAAGTGGGAGAGATGGACGAGGTGCAGCAGATCTTCGCGCCGGGCGGGGCCATTGAAGCTTTTATAGCAGCCAAGAAAGCGGGCAAGTGCCGGTTTATTGGCTTTACCGGGCACCATGACCCGCAAGTGCATTTAGCGATGCTGAGAAATTACGACCAGTACGACACGATTCTGATGCCGCTTCATCCGGCGGACCCTGCTTATTTAAGCTTTGAGAAAAACGTGCTGCCGGTAGCGGTGCAGCGCGGCATGGGCATTCAGGGAATGAAGAGTACGGCGAATTCGAAACTGATTCATACACTGCCGGTGAAGGAATGCCTCAGTTATGTGTTGAGCCTGCCGGTTCATTGCGTGGCGCTCGGCTGCACCACGATTGGGCAGATTGAGGATGATGCGCGGATTGCGCAGCAGTTTAAGCCGCTTAGCGAAGAGCAGCTTACCAAGATTCGCGAAACGGCTGCGAAGTTTGCAGGGCCGCAGCTTGAGGATTGGAAGCGAAATACGCAGACGGCTACAGCGGGGACGCATCAGGACAATGGGTAAGGGTTGGTTGGGCTAAGGTGGACGGGGGATTGTTAGGCAATCTGGTTGGGTGGTAAAAAAGGCTGTTACTGCAGCTTGAGTCTAATCCGCTTACTCTTTTTAATAGAAATTTATGGTTGATCCCCATACCGTAATCATGACTGATCCTAACATTCTGGGTGGTTCCTACCCAGTATTTCGAGGCACTCGCGTACCGTTCAAAAATCTACTGGATTATTTGAAAGCAGGCACTTCCCTGGATATAAGTACTTGATGCCTAGCTTTTTGAACCTATATGTTCTTTGCGGATAAATAAGCTGACTCAGTAAATTTCCGTCCACATATTTTCTTTTTCACTTCGAACACCTTGCCGCGCGATCCTGCTCTTAGTTGGTGAAGGCTATGAATGATCAGTTCCAGTCGGGAAAGTCGATTAGTGCTGCAGGCAGGAGCAGGAGATCGCGAATCACTCGAACAACTCCTTTCCCATGTTCAGCCGCGCTTACTAGGGTACATTTCGGGCGTAGTGGGCCGAACGGCAGCGGACGATGTTTTGCAGGACACACTTCTTCAGATCTGCCGCAACCTCAGGTGGCTGCGTGAGCCGGAGTTGTTTCTTCCCTGGGCTTACCGGATTGCGAGCCGAGCGTGTTTTAAGTTTCTGAAGAGTGACCATCGATTTTCGATGGCAGATGAGGCCAGTATTGACACCGATGAGGCGGCGTGGGTTTGGCAACCCGACCGGCAGTTATTTTCCGACCTTTCTGAACTGTTGGAGAAGATCTCGCCCGCTAGCCGAGCAGTGTTGAATTTGCATTACTTACAGGACCTTTCTCTCCAGGAGGTCGCGGCCATCTTAGAGATTGATATTGGAACCGCGAAGTCGCGCCTTGCTTACGGGCTTTCGTGTCTTCGGCAAATTGTGAAAGGAAAGGAAAAATTATGACTCAAACATCCTCAGATACACTTCGCAGGTCGCTCGACCAAGTGGACCGCGAACGAAAACGGGCAACACTGCTGCTAGCCGGCCTACTCGCCATGACATTTGCGTTTTGGCTGGCAATGATGCTGGCAAAGGACGACCACACCGGTCTGCCGTTTGGGCTGGCGGCGGTGATTGGAAGCGTTTTTGTCGCCGGCATGATGGCAACAAAGGCTTCGCAGAACAACACGCGAACCATCCTTAAAGCGATTGAGCTGCTTTCAACAGAGAAGTGAAATGGGTGACGCAGCTTTTCGCTAGTTCGAATACGAGCACTAAGGCCAATGACATTTTGGACCTATGATGATGACTTCAGTTATCTAAGCCATCCGCTGCTGGCCAGTAGGACATAAATCGAGCAGTTGGCAGCGGGCGCAGGCGGGTTTGGCGAAGAAGCAGCAGCGCTGGCCGTGGAACATCATGACTTCGTGGTGGTCGTAGATGCCTTGCGCATCCCAGTCCTTCGGAAGCATGGCTTCAAGCAGAGCGTGCGATTTGCCTACCGGCACAGAGGCGGGTATTACGCCCAAGCGGATGGCCACACGGTGATGGTGGCTATCTACCGGCATCGCCGGCATACGGAGGGTGCTGAAGAGGAGGACGGCCGCACTGGTTGTGGGACCGA
>CAXUBB010000329.1:5993-6253 GCA_964249105.1 uncultured Bryobacteraceae bacterium
CTGGCCTTTATTGCTTCCTCAACTTGAGCCGTCGGAGCGTCGCGCACTTGCTGCCAATCCGTGAAAGCTGCCCGAAGCGAACGAAAAGCGCGGCCTGAATCGGCATTGCGGGTGCGGTGTGAGAGGAGCGAGGAAACCATCTCGCTTAAGGGATCGAGCGAATGGAAGTACGGCACAGGGCAGCCATAAGCGATGCAGAGGCGAGCATGTGCTTCAAGCAGGCGCGCAGTGGCCTGTGTATCCAGAGGGTTATCCGGCGT
>CAXUBB010000330.1:0-1029 GCA_964249105.1 uncultured Bryobacteraceae bacterium
ACGGGGGAGCGCCGCCAGCACAGAAGGAGCCAGGGCGACAAACGCGCGGGCTGTCGCGGTGCGCTCCGTCGCTGTTTTGCCGCCGACATCCACCATGGCCGCCTGTCCAGCGGAGTCATAATGCGAAAGGTTGTCTTTGGCTGTTTCGTTCATGGCTTCAGCATCACTCGAATGGAGTCGCCAACTGCCCAGGACTCGCGGTCATGATCCGCCACCAGAAACACATTGGCTTTGGCCAGCGCCGGGATGTCGCTTGAACCCTGCCAAGGCACATGGCGCAAGTGCTGCCCATCCGCGCTCAGCCTGGCCGGAAGAAATCGCGTCAATCCTAGCTTATGGCGAAACGGCGCTTCAAAGCGGGCTGAGAGCAGCGGAAGAATCGGCTCATTGTCTCCCGCCAGCAGTTGGAGAGCGGCGCGCGCAAACAATTGAAACGTGATCAGTGAAGATCCCGGATTTCCCGGCAAGCCAAACACTGGCTTGCTTTGGAATGTGCCGAACGCCGTGGGTTGTCCCGGTTGCACACGGACACGCTCGAAATGAAACTCCGCTCCGAGTTCGCGCAAACAAGGCTTCACTAAATCATATTTTCCGGCGGACACGCCACCCGAAACGATCAGTATGTCACCTTCAAGACCCTGGCGTAATGAACCCATCAATGCTTCTTTGTTATCGCGCGCGACCGGCAGTATGGTCGGCTCGCCGCCTGTCACGCGCACCAGGGCGGCCAACATATACGAGTTTGAATTACGGATTTGATGAGGGTCCGGCGCTGCCTCCAGATCGACAATTTCATCGCCTGTCGCCAGGATCGCCACACGCGGCCTCCGCACGACAGAAACTTGCGTGTGGCCGGTCATCGCTAACGTGGCAATGTGGCTGGTATCAATCCGGGTTCCCGCCGGAATGAGAGTCGAACCTCGGCGCGCTTCCGCGCCTCGATTATTAATGAACTGACCCGCCTCAGCTTTCGTTTCCACGCGCACAAAATCGCCTTCGCGCTTCACATGCTCCACCATCACCACCGCG
>CAXUBB010000330.1:1039-6223 GCA_964249105.1 uncultured Bryobacteraceae bacterium
ATGGCAGCGGGTCGCTTTCCCCCTCACCGGCGCGAACTTCGCCGCTTACTCGCAAGGAACCGGGCAGGTCGGAAGCGCGCACGGCAAAGCCGTCGCGTAAGGATAGCCGCAGGGCCGGGTAGTAGCGGTCAGCCAGCGCCAACTGCGCCAAGATCCGGCCATGCGCTTCGCCTAAGGAAACAATATCTTCGTTAGAACTCCGAGGCAGCCCGCGCACTGTTTCAATCACAATGCGTCGCGCTTCTTCCCAATCCAGCGCCTGGGAGCGCATACTTTCCGGCACGATTGGATTGTACCGTTTGTGTCTACGTTGTAAACACTCCAAACTATATTGACATCATGATGCTCATTAAATAACATCATGATATGCGCACTACCTTGACGCTTGATGATGATATAGCGAGCCTTCTAAAGAAGGAAATGCGTCAATCAGGCTCTTCCTTTAAGGAGACGGTAAATCACTTTTTACGGTTAGGCTTAACAACTCCGAAAGAACAGAAAAGGAAGCCATTTGTTGTAAAGCCTCGTGCGTTAGGGTTACCGCCAGGGATGAGCTATGACAACATTCATGAGTTGTTGGAGATGTTAGAAGGTCCAGAATACAGATGAATGTTCTTGATGCCAATATCCTCCTGTATGCTTACGACACAAAGTCCCCAAAATACCCGCAAGCTCGCATCTGGTTGGAGCGCACTCTTTCTGAAAGTCGGCTTGTCGGGCTACCTTGGCAAAGCATTGCAGCTTTTTTGCGCGTCATCACAAACGCGAAACTCCCAGGTGATCGTTACAGCCCTGAAGAAGCGTCACAAATCGTCGATGAATGGCTGGAACAGCCAAACGTCCGCCTGCTAACGCCAGGTCACGGGCATTGGCCTTTGGTTCGCCAATTGATCGTGGAAGGACAAGTGCGTGGCTCAATGATCAGTGATGCTGAAATTGCTGCTATCACTATTGAGTACGGAGGATCGCTCTATACAGTAGACCGTGACTTTGCGAGATTTCCCAACTTGCGTTGGACGAATCCTTTAAAGTAATGCCGTTGCCGTACACGCAAGCAACGGGCAGGTAACAATTCGGCGCGCGTTCATCTTGGGTGCAAGATTTAAACGAGATATGCTGATTCTGGCAAACTTCAACTCGCGTGAAAACCAAAACTTCGCTGACGGTTTACACTCTGCTGTTTCTTCTTATAGCGGTCACACTTGTTTACCAGCTTGCTGGTTCAGCAGCGCAAGCGGACAGGGTACTTGATATTTATAAACATATCCAGCGTCCTTTCGAACCGGAGTTTGACAATTTTGCTGTTGTACAAGTCAAACCGGAAGCTCAAAAAGTCGGGCTGGCCAAAGGCGATATTGTTACAGAACTGAATGGTCATGCCCTATCGGGAGAATCTCAATGGCAGAAACTCACTTGGCAGGCTCATCCCGACCAAACTTTACGAGTCGAAGCGCATGGACCGGACGGCAAAACCAAAAGCGCCAGTATTCTTCTGCAAAGCTCGAAGGCTAAACCCTCTTTCGGCGAATCTGCTTTTTGGCTTCTCCACATACTCGTGCCGCTCTTTTGTTTATTAGATAGGTTATTGGGTGGTTTTAGCTCGGCCTGGAGATCGCAATGCCTGGTTCATCTTATTCCTGCTGGCTTTTCCTGAAGCTTTCTTTCCTTTTCCTTCAATGAACTCGTGGCTTGGCGGGTGGTTAGCCTTGCGTGTGGTATGGCATCTCATTATGCAGGCGGCCGGTCCTATTGCCTTGTTGTGGTTTGGGCTTTTCTTCCCGGAACGTTCTCGTATTGATCGGCGCTTTCCCTTTCTGAAATGGATTATTTCGTTTTCCCTGCTGGCGTGCTTAACTGTCAGCCTTTGGATTGACTATGGCTGGTGGTATGACAAAACAGCGGCGCCGTGGCGCTCCTGGATAAATCCCATCAACAATCGAGTGTTCATGACTCTAACACTGTGCTGCCTGGGCATTCATGCCCTTGCTGTCATCGACAAACTTCGATCAGCTTCCACGGCAGATGCGCGGCATGGCGACTGACGGTCCTTTTCATCTCGCGCCGCTGATGAAAAAGCTGAACCGGCTTGTCTACGAATCCTCAGCTGTGAATCGCTATGCCAATTTTTTTCTTTTCCACTTATCAGCCGCAGACACGCGAGCTTCGTTGCGTGAATGCCGGCCATAACCCTCCCATGGTCCTGCGCTGCTCCGATCAGGGCCGCGAAGTGCTGCGCCTGGAGGCGGGAGGCCCTGTGATTGGCTTGTTACGAGACCTGACCTACACAGAGCAATCGGTACAACTCCAGGACGGAGACATTTTGATTGGCTATACAGACGGCATCAGCGAAACCATGACAGCCGACGATGAGGAATGGGGAGAGGAACGAATGCTGGAGGTTTCCGAGGCTGTCTGCCATGAACCTGCCGGCGAAATCATTCATCACATCTTTACCGCGGCGGACGCTTTCACGGCGGGCGCTATCCAGCATGACGACATGACCCTACTGATTATGAAAGTTACTGCGCTTCACTGAAAGTGTTGCAAGCTGATAGTCGCCCGGAATCCAGCCCGCGCTGAAACCACTCGTCGCGCTGCGCCGAGGAGCCGTGCGTAAACGTTTCAGGGCTGACGCGTCCGGTCGCCATGCGCTGCAAACGATCATCTCCCACCGCCGCCGCCGCGCCCAACGCCGACTTTACGTCGCTCGCGTTCGTGATATTACGCTGCTGCGTTGAGTGCGCCCATATTCCCGCGAAACAGTCCGCTTGCAGCTCCAACCGCACGGAAAGGGCATTCACAGAATTAGGATTACGTTCCTGCAACGCCCGCACTTTCGGCTCAATTCCCAGAATCTTCTGCACGTGATGGCCGATTTCGTGCGCAATGACATACGCCTGCGCGAACTCGCCGGGAGCGCCGAAGCGATTTTTTAATTCATCAAAAAAGCTCAGATCGAGGTAAACTTTTTCATCCTCGGGACAGTAGAAAGGGCCAATGGCGTCCTTGGCCATGCCGCACCCGGACGGGTAAGCGTTGCGGAACAGAACCAGTTTGGCATGGTGATAGGGGCGGTTCTCCGCCTGCGGCAGGATGGTGTCCCAGTTGTGCTGTACATCATCCAGGACAAACGAAACAAACTGCACTTCTGTTCCCTCGCCAGCATCCTGCGCCCGGTTTGGCGTTCGGTAAGTTGCCGTATTATCCGCCGGCGCCGCGCCCGATAAAAGGGTGAAAAAATTGCGCCCGAACACGAGGCTCAAAAGCCCGACAATCAGCACGCCGCCGATACCAAGATGGCCGAAACCGAATCCGCCAAAGCCGCCGAAACCACCGCCCGCACTGTCATCACGACGATCTTCGATATCGTTACTGATCCCGCCCGGAGTCCATTCCATGTGTTTGCCTTCTTCCGTACCATAGACCGGGGTGGAGGGCGAGCGGTTTCGAACTGAGAAAAGTACTCAGTTTACGACCTTTGCAAGGTACTATTCACTGCCTCTGATGCGCTTCTGCATCGGCATTCCAGATATCAACATCCCACTTCCAACCACTGCCGTCGCGTTTCCAGACAACCACGTATTTCACCACCGTTGGGGAAGTTGGCTGGTTCGTGTGCATCTCGGCGCGGCCTATCTCCACGGCGGTGTCGCCCGATACTTGCATATCCAGCGTCGATAGTGTAAGCGACTCAATATTGAGTGTCGAAACTGCCTGTTCCCAAAAGTTGCGGATATGATCAAGCCCGGTCAGCATCTCCCCTCCGGGGGGCAGGATACGCGCCTGGGCCGTATAAACACGCTCAATGGCGTTGAAGTTGCGATTACGAACTACATCCGTTTCAAAAATCCGGTTCACTTGCTCCATTTCGGAGTGGTTAGGATCGGAAGCCATGAATTCTCCTGTTTCTGTCTTATGGATGTCGAAACGCCACACTCTGGAACAAAAACTCGGACCGCTTATCCCAGCGGCAGGGACCTGGCTAGAAGCCTTCGTACTTCCGCCATCAATTCGTCGCGGGTATAACGGCCCTTTTCCATGATGCGCTGGACATGGCCTTTGAGCCTGAGCCGTTCTTCGGCGCTCACATCCTTGGCCGTAATCACCACAATGGGAATGGTTCGCCAGTCTTGGTGGGTGCGTACCTCATGCGCGAATGTGAGTCCGTCCATGCGAGGCATTTCCAAGTCAAGCAGAATGAGATCCGGCCTTTGCGCCTTTAATTGTTCCAGAGCTGCCAGCCCATCCTCCGCCTCCGCCACTTGGCAGCCTTCCTTCTCCAAGGTCTGCCTCAGCAGACGCCGCATGTCCCGATCATCGTCTACCACCAGCAGGCGTTTTGGTTCCGAAGGGCAGAACCGGTCCACCAGGCGGTGGAGCCGGTCGCGGCTCAACGGCTTGACGATGTAATCGGCCGCGCCCAGAACATAAGCCGTGTTCTGCTGCTCGAGCATGCTGACCACCACGACCGGAATAGAGCATAGTTCCGCATCCGCTTTCAAAGACGCCAGAACGGACCAGCCATCTATGCCGGGCATTAACACGTCCAGAATGATGAGCTGCGGGCGCAACTCCCGCGCCAGTCGTAATCCCTCATCACCGCCGGCGGCCACGGCGGACGAGTACCCTTCACGCGTTAGCGATCGCGCCAATATATCGCGCGTATTCAGATCATCATCAATCACCAGAACCTGCACGCCCGAGCGAGGCTCTCCTCCATCCACTTCGGCGCTGTCCGCGCGGGGCGGCGCAAACACAATCGGCATACGCACGGTAAAAGTGGAACCCCGGCCCAATTCTGATTTCACTTCGATATCACCGCCCATCATGTGGGCAAAGCGGCGCGTCAGCGCTAAACCAAGGCCCGTCCCGCCGAATTTTTGGCTCACGGCGCGTCCCGCTTGCGTGAACGGCTCGAAAATCTGCTCCAATTTTTCAGGTGCAATCCCAATTCCGCTGTCGGAAACACGAAACTCAAGCGACTGGCCTGTGTTCGTTGCCGCGTTGCGGCTCGCTTCTAAACGCACCACGCCGTTTTCTGTAAACTTAGCCGCATTCGAGAGGAGGTTGAGCAAGATCTGACGAAGTTTGGTGGAGTCCGTCCGCATGAAGCCCAGATTCGGCGTCGTTTCCACTTCAAAACGATTTCCGTTCTTCTCAATCAGCGCACGGGCCGTTGCCGCC
>CAXUBB010000331.1:0-6206 GCA_964249105.1 uncultured Bryobacteraceae bacterium
AACTAGTGTAGTGCTACAACAAAAGATCTTATATATGTTTTTTGAATGGAGCCGATCACAAGGCCAGCACCACGAAAGCAAAAAGACACCGCCTCTTTGTATGGCGGTGTCCTCAGTCGTTTCCAGTAAAGAAACTGTACCGATATCCGGTTAAGCTTTTCCGGTTACTTTATCCCAACCATATTGGATGGAGTTCTTCATCTTGTCCCAAGTGCTATTGGGATAACGGCTGCCATAGTCAGAGCGCAAATCACTTTCTACATCTGAAAAGCTCTTGCCTTTGTAGCGCGGATCGGAGGCCATATCGTAGCCGTAGCGATAAGCTGGCGCATAAGTATCATAGGATGCTCCGCCGGTTCCATAGTTCGTCTGAAAATCGCGACGGAAGTCGGAGTCATCAAAAGCGGCACCGGCACCTGTGGACGCTGTGCCGGTAGCTGTCCCAGTAATCGGTTGCACATCCACTTCGGTGTGCCGGACAGTATCGCGTATGGTCTCGCTTCTTTGCGACGTTTCTTTTCCGACGCGAACTTCTTCCACCACCCGCGCCTGCTTCGAAACAACAGCTTGTTCAGCGTATTCTTCTACTTCAATCACTTGGTCCTGGCCAGCTTTCAGATCAGCATCAGTAACGGCGCGATTCACAGGCCGGCGCTCCACGCGCACACGCTCTTCCTGCAAGTTGATGCTTTCTTCCACAGGCTGTTCAATAACCCGGGAGTAAACACGCACGCCGCCGCGCAGCACACGACGCTTGCCTACCTGCAACTCTTCTTCAACAACCGGAATGGACTCCGATGTGTTTGCTCCGGTATTAGCCCTGGTAGCGCCAACAGTACCGGCAGTTCCCAAAGCAGCCGTATTGGCCATGCCGGTTGTCCCGGTTGTTCCGCCGGTATAAGAATCATCCGTGTGAATGTTCACAGGGGAGTGACGATTGAGAATATCTTCAATGCGGTCGATTTGGCTCTCATCCGCGTCCACGCTTAGCAGGTAATTGCCTTGGCTATAGGCCTGTTCGTAACCAGCCGCCTCTGTGTCCTCGGCGCCAAAAAGCGACTTAAACCAGCCTGTAATACCGCCCTCGTGCGCGGCGGTTCTTGATCCGTAATCGCTTGTATTTGAGCCATAGTTCGTGGTGGAAGCGCTGCTGCCAGAGCTCTCCAGGTAAATATCTCCTCGATTGATACCTGCCGCCTGTAAATCCTGCGCTGCCGCCTGCGCATCGGCGCTATTTCGGAAAGCAGCAATCAATGTCGATTTCGTTGTGGAAGCCATAATTTTGTTCCTTCTTGCTTAACAAAGCTCTTACGTTTCTAAGACGCCAAGGGCTATAAATCGCTTCAGGGTTTTCCAGCAAAATTCGACGTGTGATCTACTGGCTGGTCTGTTCTGGCCCGGGTATCCGTCCCTTCGCATGCCAGGAAAAGGGAATTAACGGCGAAAAAATGCGAAATTACGCGCTCATCTGCTAAGCCTTGATCAGTTGCAGACCGGAGTATTCGGCGAAAGCACGATCAGCACTGAGAATGGGTAAATTTTCAGCGAGTGCTGTAGCAATCAGCATACGGTCGAAAGGGTCGCTGTGATGCAGAGGCAAATCGAACATGCGTAGGGCATGCTTAGTGGTGTAGGGCAACAGAGTGAGACGCATATCGGCAATCGATTGAATCACAATTGCAGAGCTTAGGTCCAGCTTGCCAAGCTTTGCTTTAACAGCAATTTCTGTTATGGAGACAGCGCTCAAAACTCGTTCAATCCTATCGTCTTCCATAATTTTGCGAGCCCTAAGACTAAGCCCTTCCAAGCCACTTTTTGCCGCGGAGATGAAAATATGCGTGTCCAGGAGGTTGCGCACTAAACATCTCCTTTCAGCCAAGCCTCAACGTCGTTCTGAGGCTTCCACCAATCCGGATCATTAATTTTAATCTTGTCCTTCATTGTGCCGTATTTTGGCCTTTCCTTTAGTAGAGCCTTGGTCGGCACTAGGTCAGCAACCGGCTTTCCGTTACGGCAGATGGTGACCTCTTCGCCGTTTTCAACATCTTGGAGAAGCTGAGTGAGTTTATCCCGAGCTTCGCCAACGTTGATCTGCATGGTTTTCTCCTGTAGATTCAGTATAGCCAAAATACTTGGCTATACTGAATCGTTTGTCAGAAGCGGAACAGCCGCAAATTCGTCGAACGGGAGAGGAATTTTATGAAAATGACACGTCGGGATTTGGCTTTGTCTGTCGGCGCTTTGGCGGCCTCTCCGTTGCTGGTTTCAGGTAGGGGCAGGCAGGAAGCGTCAGCTGCCGGTGGGCAGCGGCTCCGATACTGCATTGTCGGTTTGGGCCGCATTTCGATGGACCACTTTATGCCGGCTTGCAAGATGTCGCAGCGTTCGCAAGTGACAGCGCTGGTCAGCGGCGACCGCAAGAAGGCCGAGGCGCAAGCCGCCCAGTACGGCGTGCCGGCAAAGAACATCTACACCTACAAGAACTATGAAGAGATTGGGAACAATCCTGATATCGATGCCGTTTATGTTGCGCTGCCGAACAGCATGCACGCCGAGTACACGATTCGCGCCGCCAATGCCGGCAAGCATGTGCTTTGCGAAAAGCCGATGGCGACAACAGTTAAAGATTGCCAAGCGATGATTAACGCCTGCCACGCCGCAGGCAAGAAACTGATGATTGCTTACCGCTGCCATTATGAGCCGACCAACTTACGCGCTATTCAATTGATACGCGATGGAAAGCTAGGGACAGTTCAGGCCATTGAAAGCGCCTTCGGTTTCGTGGAGAAAGCGGGCGAATGGCGGCTGAATCACAAACTGGCGGGCGGTGGTCCTATGATGGATGTTGGAATTTACGCTTTGAATGCCTGCCGTTATTTAACCGGGGAGGAACCTAGCAAAATTGAAGGGTATTGCTCCACCATTGACAAGGACGGGCGCTTTGCCGAGGTGGAAGAGAATGTCGGCTGGACGATGCGATTCCCTTCCGGCATCGTCGCCAGTTGCAATACGACATATGGCGGCCAGATGGAGGGTTATTACCGGGTCCACGGCAGCAACGGCTATTTGCACGTCGAGCCGGCCTTCAGTTACGAAGGGCTTCGTCTCAAGGCGCGAATTAAAGGGGAGCCGCCGATTGACGAGCCGAATCAGGCCAAAGATCCGTCGCAGTTCATGGCGGAAGCGGATGGCTTCGCCCAATGCGTGTTCGATAACAAGGAGCCGGGCAGCAATGGCGAGGAAGGATTGCGCGATATGCAATTGATTAATGAAATTTACAAGTCCTGCGGCCTGAAGATGGGGTAAATTCAAGCCGCCTTACGGTCCCGCGTTCGAAGCAGAACCGCGACCGTCAACGCGCCCTGTAGAATCAAGGCTAAGCCGATCAGGAACACAAAGCCTTCAAAATGCTGCGCCCGCCCGATTCCCAACAGAGCCGAGGCTCCGAGCAGCACTATCCCAACAGCGCCCGTGATAATAAGGCCGCGGAAAACAGGTCGGCTGTTCAAAGACAAGAAGAGCAGGGTAGCTACCGCTTGGGTTGCGATACAGGCAGCTATGGCCGTGCGTCGGGCGTACCCGTCGTGCTTCAGAATGTTTTCCATTACGCCCAGCCACGTCCCGGCAGCCACGGCAAATAGGCACAGCAACACGAGCGCCTGTTTCAAGTGCGATCCTCCCCAAAACCGAATCGAGGCGAAGCTGATCGATTGACGTAAATACCACAGGTTGGCGCGCCTCACGCCGAAGCGCGGCAATTGATCTTCCCGGTATGCCTCCAGTAAGTCCCCGGAAATCGATTCGCGATCACGCCCAGCTAAGAAAAGCAACAGCGCGCGTTGGAGCCAACGAGGCGGCGCTTCGGGCCTCATGCTTGCCACCCTAAGGGCCATTGCGCGCCACCCCACAATTGCTCCAGCGCGGCTTTCGATTCGTTCAGCGCCTGAGCGCCCGTCGCCGTCACTCGATAGTAGCGTCGTGCACGGCCGCCGCGCACCGGTGTCCCTTCGTCCAGGCAGGAAGAAAGCAAGCTTTTTTGTTCCAAGCGATCCAGCGTGGCGTAGACCGCCCCGGCGGCAATCTCGCGGTTAAGACTGGCTCCCACGCCCCGGAGAATGGCGCGGCCATACGCCTCGTCGGCCAGTCTCCAGACCGCCAGTAAAACAGCTTGCTCGAAAGCACCTAATAGCTCAGCCACTATGCCTACATTGTATGCTTATATGCTATAACTTGTCAACGAACGTGAAGGTGTTATCATTCCGCGAAGGGGAGTTTAATGAAAAAACGGTTTTTCCTGGCAGCCTTGCCTTTTGTGATTCTGCCTTTGCAGGCGCAATCTTCCGATCCGCTCAGCGCCGGCGCGAAGAGTTTGTATACCATGGCGAAGAACAATGTTCTGAAGTCAGCCGAGGAGATGCCGGAATCGGATTACAGCTTTAAGCCCACAGAGAGCGTCCGGACGTTTGGACAATTGGTGGGCCATGTCGCGGATGGGCAGTATGAGTTTTGTTCATCGGTGGTTGGAGACAACGCGCAGCCGCCGGAAGTGGAGAAGAACAAGACCACCAAGGCCGATTTAATGGCGGGACTGAAAACGGCTTTTGCCTATTGCGATAAAGCGTACAACGGATTGACAGACGCACAGGCCGCTAGCGCGGTCAAGTTTTTTGGCCGTGACATGGCAAAGCTGACAGTTTTGAACTTCAATACGGCTCACACGGACGAGCACTACGGCAATATGGTGACCTACTTGCGGATGAAGGGATTGGTTCCTCCTTCGAGCAAGAAGTAAATACCGGTCTTCTACAACCGATTAATCAGGCTGGCCACATAAGCGGCTCCGAAGCCATTATCGATATTGACAACCGTTACGTTGCTGGAACAGCTATTCAACATGCCCAGCAGGGCGGCCAAGCCGTTAAAGCTCGCTCCATAGCCGACACTGGTGGGAACCGCGATCACGGGACAGCCGACCAAGCCGCCGACGACGCTCGGCAGGGCTCCCTCCATGCCGGCACAGACAATCGCGACGCGGGCCTCTTGCAAACGGCCGCGCTGGTCGAGAAGGCGGTGAATGCCGGCTACGCCGACATCGCAGATACTGTCTACCTCGTTGCCCATCACCTCCGCCGTCAGGCGGGCTTCTTCAAGAACGGGAATGTCGCTGGTGCCCGCGCAAATAGCAGCGATTTTTCCCTTTCCCAAGGTGGTTCGGTCACGCCACACGCGCACCACGCGGGAGAGCGGGAAGTGTTCGGCATCCGGCGTCAGCGCCATCACTCGTTCAGCCATTTCGGGCGTAGCGCGGGTCAACAGCAAATTAGGTGATTTCCCCAACAGCGCTTTCGCAATGGCGGCAGCTTGGTCGGGATGCTTTCCCTGCCCTAGAATCACTTCCGGCATGCCGTGGCGAAGAGCGCGGTGGTGATCGACCTTGGCGAAGCCTAGGTCTTCAAAGGGCAGGTCGCGGAGACTGGTAAGGGCGGCGGTGACGGGAGTGCGTCCGTCGCGCACATCTTCCAGGAGTTGTTGGAGTTGGTGAGCGTTCATCTGTCTGAAGTGATTGCTTACGTCGAAAAGGGCCGCACGCGCATCTCTTAAAATAGTAACGTCCTTTCCGTTATGACTCCTTTTTGGCGGCGGTTGCGCCTTACGCTCGAAATGATCAAGTTTGAGCATTCTGTCTTTGCGCTGCCGTTTGCGCTGACGGGAGCCATGCTGGCATGGCGCGAGAGCGGGTTTGCGACGACCCGCTTAAGCTTCCGCTTGTGCTGGATTGTGGCGGCGATGGTGTCGGCGCGCTCGGCGGCCATGACCTTTAACCGGATCTTGGATGCTGATATTGACGGGCGTAACCGGCGCACAGCGAGGCGCGCTTTGCCTGTGGGCTTGCTGTCCGCCCGGTTTGCCTGGGTGTTTACAGCAGTTTCGGTTTTTGTCTTTCTTTGGGCAGCTCGTGAATTGGGTCTCGTGTGTCTGTTGTTAGCGCCCGTGGCTTTAGCGGTGGTATTCGGGTACTCGTACGCGAAACGGTTTACGACCCTTGCCCATTTATGGCTGGGACTGGCGCTGGGGATTGCGCCCGCGGCGGCTTGGATTGCGATGCGCGGGAGTTTGGATGCGCGGATTCTTTGGCTAGTGGCGGCGGTGATGTTCTGGACGGCGGGATTTGATGTGATTTACGCCTGCCAGGATTTTGAGTTTGA
>CAXUBB010000332.1:0-6203 GCA_964249105.1 uncultured Bryobacteraceae bacterium
ACCCCGCCCAGTAAAGGAAGGCGAACAGATAGGACTGGAAAAACTCAGCCCGATTGGCAAAGAATCCAGCTACGCAAAGGATCAGGCCGAAGCCGCCGACCACGCCGGAAATACGTTCCACGCTCGCGGCCCTTGCCCCTAAGCGCACTACGGGAACTTCTGAGCTGTGATGATCGCTCACTGTTGACCCCCTCCACTGCTTTTGCTTCCCGCTGTACTCGACGCCTGCTGCAGTTCGGGCGGCGCGTTCTGGCTTAATTGCAGCGCCCGGATGTAAGCCGCGATTCTCCAGCGGTCATCGTTGGCGACACGCGACGCATACGGAAACATCGCTCCATATCCATTTGTAATCACGTCAAAAAAGTGTCCGATTGGGGCATTGACCAGTCGCACGTCATGAAAATTCGGCGGCTGCCGCAATCCGCGCAACACGATCATGCCGCGCCCGTCTCCCACGCGGCCGTGGCATGGCGAGCAGTAAATCTCGAACCGGTCTTGTCCACGGACCACATCCTCGCGGCTGATCTGAATGGGAATGGCCGTGATGTCCTTGCCGTTTTCCTTGCCTGTGTAACGGGCATCATTCACGCGCAGTTGACCGCGCGCCACGGTGTCATCGATCGTGTAACGAGCCGAGCGCCGGTCTCCAAAGAAATCGGTTCCCGCCAGCGGCTTATAGCGCGGCTGATTGTGCATGTCCTGGCGGCATGCGGTTAAACCCATGGTCCCCAACAGGAGCGCGATCCAAACTGTATTACGCCGGAACAACCGACACCTCGTTTCCTCCAATATCGCGCAGGAACTGCACCGTTTCTTCCGTGCGGAATTTCGGATCTGACGATTCGATGCACAGAAAAAAC
The DNA here is from genome assembly GCA_964249105.1 of uncultured Bryobacteraceae bacterium. Lineage (GTDB taxonomy): Bacteria > Acidobacteriota > Terriglobia > Bryobacterales > Bryobacteraceae > Bog-105. The sequence goes on from CAXUBB010000332.1 coordinate 861, forward strand.
CGGTCCACCGATGCCCGCGCAAACTCAGGCACATTGAATACCGGATGGTACGGTTTCGGCAGGCCGTTCATTGCCAGCACGCAGATGAGCGATGTAATCGCGGAAAGCAGAATCATGCATTCAAACGTAATCGGGATGAACGAAGGCCAACTATTGAGCGGCCTTCCGCCGACATTGTGCGCATAAGCGACGCCTGCAATCCATTCGAGCAGTGTAAATCCGCCGATGGCTCCGGTCATGCCGCCACACAGCACCGCCAATGAGACGTAATTCTTTTTGTAGCCAATCGCCTCGGCTAGTCCTTCCACCGGCATGGGAGTGTAGGCATCCATGCGGCGGTATCCATTGGCATAAGCTCGTTCCGCTGCCTGCATCAACGCTTCCGGCGAAAGAAACTCGGCCATCGCACCGTGGATCGCCGGTAATTCATGAAGCTGCATGTGTCCGCTCATACCGTGGCTGACTCCAATTCATGTTCACTGTGTTCTTTGCCGTGGTGAACGGCTTCGCGTACCTCAAAGATGGAGATCGAGGGCAGCGCGCGCACAAATAAAAAGATCAGCAGCATGAAGAATCCAAGGGTTCCGGCGTAAGTAGCCCAATCCCATTTTGTTGGAACGTACATGCCCCAGGAAGAGGGTAGAAAGTCCCTGTGCAAGCTGGTTACAACGATGACAAACCGCTCCAGCCACATGCCGATGTTGATGATGATCGATAAAATCCAGACCAGCGTAATATTCGTCCGCACCCTGCGGCTCCATAACGCCTGCGGCAACAGAATATTGCAAAGGATCAATAGCGCGTAGGTCCAGCCGTAAGGACCCGTCATACGGTTCCAATACATGAAGCTCTCGTACTTATCGCCGCTATACCAGGCAAAGAACGCTTCCATTCCATAGCCGTAAGCGACAATCAGGCCAACGCCCAGCATCAGCTTGGAGGCTGCCTCAATGTGCCGCATCGTAACCAGGTCCCGCATGTTATACCAAGCCCGGAGCGGAATCATGAGCGTCAACACCATAGCAAAGCCGGAATAAACCGCGCCGGCCACGAAGTAGGGGGGGAAGATCGTGGTGTGCCAGCCCGGCAATTGAGCAATGGCGAAGTCAAAGGAAACGATGGTATGTACCGAGAGAACCAGCGGCGTGGCCAAGCCTGCTAACAGCAAGTAGGCTTTCATATAGCGGTGCCAGTGAATCGCCGAGCCGCGCCAGCCGAGCGCCAGAATACCGTAAGTTCGTTGCATCCAAGCCTTCGGAGCGGTGTCGCGCATCGAAGCTAAGTCCGGTATCAAGCCGATATACCAGAAAATCAGCGAAGTCAGGCCATAAGTGGAAACAGCGAACACGTCCCATTCGAGCGGACTGCGCGGCTGCGGCCACATCCACATGGAGTTAGGATATGGAATCAGCCAATAGGCCAGCCACGGACGCCCCAAATGGAGAATGGGGAACATGCCCGCGCAAGCGACTGCGAACAGCGTCATGGCTTCGGAGAACCGGTTGATGGAGGTGCGCCAATCCTGCTTTAGCAGAAACAAAATGGCGGAAATCAGCGTTCCGGCGTGTCCGATACCGATCCACCAGACGAAATTGATGATGGCAAAGCCCCAGGCAATCGGGATGTTGATGCCCCAAATGCCAACGCCTCTAAGGAACAGGTAGCATACGGCTATCGCCAGCACGTTTACAAAAAGAAAGGAGATAAAGGCGCCAACCAGCCATTTTTTGGGAGACTGTTTCCAAGGCAGGTATACGACGCCCGCGATGCGATCCGTGACGCTGGTGTAGTCATGTCCCGGACCTAGAATCTTATTGGGTCCAGGATCTGGAATCGTCAGATTTCTTTCAAGAATTTCCTGTTCAGGATTTTTCGCTGCCACGCTCACTCCTTAACGCATCATTCGAATTTCGCACGTACCCTAAATACAGCGTGCGCGGACGGGTATTCAAGTCATCCAGCAGCCCATAACTGCGCTGCTGAGCATGGGCTTTTGTCACCAAGCTGTTCTTATCGTTCAAATCTCCAAAGGTGATGGCCTGCGTGGGGCAAACCTGGGCGCAGGCGGGAATCACTTCGCCGTCCCGGATGCGGCGGCCTTCCTTGTCCGTTTGGATTTTGGCTTCCTGAACCCGCTGGATGCAGTACGTACACTTTTCCATGACGCCGCGGCTCCGCACCGTGACGTCCGGGTTTCGCACGCCATACAGACTTTGCGTGTTCCAGTCCGAATAGAGCAGGAAGTTAAATCGCCGTACCTTGTAGGGGCAGTTGTTCGAGCAATAACGGGTCCCGACGCAGCGGTTGTAAACCATCTGGTTAATACCCTCGTTGCTGTGGACCGTGGCCGCCACCGGACAAACTACCTCGCAAGGCGCTTGCTCACAGTGCATACAGGGTACCGGCTGATTGTAAATCTCCGGCGTATCCAAGTTTCCCGCGTAGTAGCGGTCCACTCGAATCCAGTGCATGCGGCGGCCTTTGGCTACCTGATCCTTGCCGACCACCGCAATATTGTTTTCCGCCTGGCAGGCAATCGTGCAGGCGCTGCAGCCCGTGCAAACGTTGAGGTCGATAGCCATGCCCCACTTGTAGCCTTCGTAGGGCCAAGCACTGCGCTCATAAATGTTGTCATCCGGCGCGAGCGGCTTTTCTTCCAGGTTTGGAAAATTCGGGTGCTGCAGAAATTCTTTGTAATGAGTCGTTCGCACCGGCTCACGTCCCGCCATGGTCTGCGTTTGCTGTCCATCCGCGATATCGACGTGCTTGCCCGTCTTCACAAACGCGCCGCCCACGACAAAACGCGAGGAGGCATCCTGTAGCAGGTACGCGTCATAACCGATCTCGTTTCCAACACGCCCGGAACCCGTGCGCCCATACCCGAAGGTGACGAGCACCGAATTTTCGGCTTGTCCAGGAAGAATCCAGGCGGGGCCTTCCACGCTCTTACCGTTCACGGTGATACGCAGGATGTCGCCTTTTTCGATGCCCATCTTGGCCGCTCTGCCTGGACTGACTGTGATGGGATTTTCCCAGGTCATCTTGGTTTGCGGCTTGGGCAGTTCCTGCAGCCAACCGTTATTGGAATACGTGCCGTCGCCAATCGTCGGGTCCGGTCGCAGGACAACTTCCACCTCATTGCTTTGAGGAGTACTGAGCGGCGGCAGCGCAACAGTTCCCGTGGCGTTAATCACGCCGATGCCCGTTCCTGCCACGGTGCCGTCGTGCAGGGACGTTTGCCACATCCTATCGAAATCGTCCTTGGCTTGCGACTGCCAATACGCTTTCACAATCGCATGTGAATTCCCCTCCGGCCTGCCCTGCAGAATGGATATGATTTCGTGCGCTGACTTGCCCTGATAAAGCGGCTCGACCAGGGGCTGCTGGATGGTAGTTGTTCCATCAAAGGCTCGGCTGTCCGACCAAGTCTCCAGATAGTGCGCTTCCGGCACGTGCCAATGACTGTACCGGGAGGTCTCGTCATAAAAGTTGCCTAACCGCACGACCAGACGCGCCTTCCGGATTGCCTCCACGAAGTTCAGCGAGGCCGGCGCCGTATAGACCGGGTTGCTTCCTAGAATAACGAGCGTTTCAATGCGACCGCCGTTTAGATCATCCGTCAGTTCCTCGATGGAGTGAGTATTGTCAGGCTCAACTCCTTCAAGCAGCCGCACTGTTTTACCTACGTTGCCCAGCGCGGCATTCGCGGCATAAGCCGCCAGATGAACACTTTCCGGTTGATACTCTCCCGGAATGATGACGCAGCGCCCTTTGGATGCTTGCAGGTCCTGCGCCACCACGCTCAGCCAGGCCGGAGCCGGTTCCGTGACGTCCGGCGCCGCAACTCCGCAAGCCTTCGCTAAGTGGTACGCAATCGCCGGGATTTTACCGCTTTCCATGGGGAAATGGTGGTCGGCTAAAGATCCGCTTACGGTGGGGCTTGCCTCGACGGCATACAGGCGAACCGGCGTCTGCCGGTTGTCAATCGCTTTCCGCCTCTGGGAAAACTGGCGCGCGTACACCATGGCCGCCGGGCCATTATTCAAAAAGTCGCTGTCCAGGCTGACAATCACATCCGCCTGCGAGAGGTCATACGAGACAAATGCGTTGCGCCCCGCGATCCTACGCGCGACGGAGGCCAGCGCCGGATTCACGGACGGCTCATGCACATACCACTTGGCGGAGGGCGCACCCTGAAAAACGGAACTGATTTGGCTGATTAAAGTAGGCGACGTACACACGCCGCTGAGGATGGCCAGCCCTTCTCCCTTACGAGCCAGGAGATTTTGCGCTTCCGTGTTGAAAGCAATCGTGAAATCGCTCCAGGTGCTCAAACGGCCCGCGTGCAGCACCGTTTCGGAGCGGTCCGGATCATACAAGTTGAGAACCGAGCCTTGCTCGAAAACAGTAGTCGATCCCAAACTGGCCGGGTGGTCCGGATTGCCTTCGATCTTGGTCGGGCGATTTAAGTGGCTTTCCACCAGCAAACCGCGCGCGTAACCCTGCGCGGGCATGGCAGTGGCATAAAAAAGCGGAATGCCCGGAATGACATTTTCGGGTTGCCGGACATACGGCACAATCAGCTCTTTCGGCTGCTTCGTGCAAGCTGCCGCGCCCGCCATGGCCAGCGACGCAGCCATCACCTTCAGGAGATTGCGCCGGTCGATTCCTTCCGGAATTTCGCCCGTGAGAGCCGGAAATTCTTCCTCGATATACTCGCGAAGGTCTTCGGATTCGGCGGCTTCATCGAGCGTGCGCCAGAAAGCCGGTCCACGTCCTGCCGCCAGCTTCTCGCGCAGCGCCTGAATGTCGAGCGCTTTTTTGCGAACCGGAGAAGGTTCAAGCAGGGAAGCGAGCGGTATCAGGCCCGAGTGCGAATGACCATGCGAGTGATCGTGATCGTGATGAGAGTGCTTTTCAGCTTCTTGTGAGCTTTTCATCGGTGGCAGGTGTAGCAGTCGGTTAAAGACTGTACGTGATACTCCTTCACAAGCTTCGGCCCCAGCTCTGCTTGGTTGGCCGGGTACTTATAGTTGATGTTGAAAACTTCCGACCGGGGCCGGACATACTGCGCCGGATTCCGATGGCAGCTCAAGCACCAGTTCATGTTGAGCGTATTGACTTTATACGTCAGCGCCATTTCGTTGATCTGGCCGTGGCAGGTGGAACAGCCGATCCCCTTATTCAAATGAATGCTGTGGTTAAAGTAAACGTAATCGGGAAGATCATGGACACGCGTCCATTCAATGGATTGGCCGGATGCCCAGCTATCCCGGATCGGTTTCGTCACCGAGGCGTTCGACCAGATTTGCGAATGGCAGCTCATGCAAGTCTCGGTGGGCG
>CAXUBB010000333.1:0-6195 GCA_964249105.1 uncultured Bryobacteraceae bacterium
CCGCAGCCTGTGGTGCGCGTTTCCTACAAAAGCGCTGATGGATGGCCGATTGACGGATTCCTGGTAAAGCCGCGAGGCTGGCAGGCAGGTCATAAGTATCCGATGATTCTCAGTGTTCATGGCGGACCCGCCGGGCAGTACGGCACGGATTGGTATCACGAATTCCAGGTCTACGCCGCCAAAGGTTGGGCGGTTTTCTTCTGCAATCCTCGCGGTTCGACAGGCTACGGCGAGAAGTTTGAGCGCGGCATTGTGAACAATTGGGGAGGCATGGACTATCAGGATATTATGGCGGGCGTTGACACTGTTCTAAAACAGAACGACTGGATTGATGGGAATCGCTTGGGCGTAACGGGCGGCAGCTATGGCGGGTACATGACCAACTGGATTGTCGGGCATACGAACCGGTTCAAGGCCGCGGTTACACTGCGCAGCGTGTCAAACTTTATTAGCGACGACGGCACCCGCGATGGAGCTTATGGCCATGAGGACGATTTTCGAGGATTTCTGTTTGACGACTTTCAGCAGTACTGGGACGCTTCGCCCTTGAAGTATGCGCGAAACGTGCGTACGCCGACGCTGGTTCTTCATTCGGATAACGACTACCGGGTTCCCCTGGAGCAAGGCGAACAATGGTTCCGCGCCCTAAAGCATTATGGCGTTACGAGCGAGTTGGTCATCTTCCCGCGCGAAAACCACAATCTCACCCGCACGGGAGAACCGAAGCACTTAGTGGAAAGCTTGAATTGGCAAACTTGGTGGTTTAAGCGTTATCTGGACGGCGATACTAACGCAAAAGCGCCGGATATGCCTTAAGACGTTTCATTTCTGTTTAAAAACATACGCTACGTGCGCTGCCTCAAGAAGACGGCTTGTACAAGACCTTCCAGTTATTTCTGCATTCAACTAACCGCTGACCACTTTATTAGTCTAAACACCAGCCGGATGGAATGGACCGACGCAGAGGCTGCCGAAAAGGCGCGCAAAGGGGACGAGAGCGCCTTTCGTGTCCTCGTCGAGCGCCATAGCCGCGCTTTGTTCCGTCTCGCGTATCGTATGACAAGCAATCAGCAGGACGCTGAGGATCTGGTACAGGAAACCTTTCTTCGCGCTTACAAACAACTGGGGCGATTCGATAGCCGCTCCGCTTTCTCAACCTGGCTCTACCGCATCTGCGCGAACTGCTCGCTGGACCTGATCCGCTCGCGCAAGAGCCGCCGGGAGCAGCAACCAGTCGTCAAGGACGGCAATTCGCTGAGCTGGCTCGACCGCATCGCCACGCCCGCGCCTTCTCCCGAGCGTTTGACCCAAAGCGGGCAAATTGCCGATTTGCTCGAACCTGCCATGAACCAATTGAGCGAGTCCGAGCGGATCGCTTTCGTGCTGCGGCACTTCGAAGGATGCGACATCGAGGAGATTGCCCGTGCGCTGGGAGTGCAAAACAACGCGGCCAAACATAGCATCTTCCGGGCTGTGCAGAAACTGCGCCGCGCCCTCGAACCGGCCTGGGGGAGCGTGCAATGAATCACTTTTCTCCGCAACAACTGACGGACATCTATTACGGCGAGAGCGACCCTGCCATGCGCGAACACCTGCAACAGTGTAGCCAATGTGCGGGAGAGTATCGGCTTCTCGAAGAAATGCTCGGCACCGTCCGCGCTATGCCCGTGCCGGAACCGGACCCTAGCTATGAAAATCAAGTCTGGGCGCGCTTGCTTCCTCAACTGCCGCACCGAAAGAGGTCGCGGGTCTTTCCGTTTCGGCCCTGGATGTTTGTCCCGGCGGCAGCCGCCTTGCTGGTGATGACTTTTCTGGCAGGCATGCTGACGCAAGAGCGCCGCCATCCTCATGGCATTTCAGAGCAGGCCCGTGAGCGTGTTTTATCCATTTCGCTGCACGATCATCTGGAGCGTTCGCAAGTGCTCCTGACCGAACTGCTGAATACTCCGCCTGGGTCACTGGATCTTTCGGACGAGCGGAGCCGCGCCCGTGATCTCCTCGAAGAGAACCGCCTATTGCGGCAGGCCAGCGCCCGAGCGGGTGAAACGGCCCGCGGCGTTTTGTTGGACGATCTGGAGCGGGTATTGCTTGACCTCGCGAACAGCCCTCCCGATCTCTCAATGGACGATCTTCAAACCTTGCGAACTCGCATTCAAGACGACGGATTGCTCTTCAAAGTACGGGTTACCAGCGCCGACACACGGCGCGGAGGACAAATATGATTCGCTGCCATGCTTTATTTTTTGCCTTGACCGGCATGCTTTCCGCGCAGGAAGGGTTGAACTGGCCCAATTCGTTTATCGAGAATTTCCAAACCCGTTTAGAGGGACCGAAAGACGCGGATTATCAGCGAGGCCAGAAGGCTCTGGATGCGCGTCAATGGGATCAGGCCATCCAGGCGTTCGAACTAGCCGCCTCCCACGGAGGAACTGTCGCCGATTCGGCCCTCTATTGGAAAGCCTATGCGCAGAACCGCGCTGGACGCCGCCAGGAAGCGCTTTCCACCCTGGCCCAGCTTCGGCGCGCTTATCCTTCCAGCCGTTGGAACAATGACGCGCAAGCCCTCAATATCGAATTGCGCGCGCAGACTGGTTCGCCCGTGAATCCAAGCGTGGAAAGCGATGAGGAACTGAAACTCTTGGCCATTAACAGCCTGATGCAGTCCGATCCGGGCATGGCGCTTCCGGCGCTGCAAAGAGTTTTGGCAAGCAATAACTCCGACAAGGTAAAGGATCGGGCGCTGTTCGTCCTGGTGCAGAATCGTTCGCCGCAAGCTCAACAGATTTTGAGAGACATAGCGCGCGGCGCAAACAACCCTGATCTTCAACTAAAGGCCATCCGGTACATGGGGATGATGGGAAGCAGTGATTCCCGCCAGGAGCTTGCCGCCCTATATAGCTCCTCGACGGATGACCGCATCAAACGCGCCGTCCTACAGAGCTTTATGCTTTCCGGGTCACGCCATCTGCTGTTTAATGCCGCCCAAACAGAAAAAAATACGGACTTGCGGCACGAAGCGATACAGGAACTAAGTCTGAGCGGCGGCAGTGACGAGCTTTGGCAACTCTACCAATCCGGCAGCTCTCCCGAAGATAAGAAAGCCATTCTCAAATCCATGTTCCTGAGCGGCAACTCCGGGCGGTTGACGGAAGTGGCGCGTTCGGAAAAAGATCCCAGTTTGCGGATAGCCGCCATTGAATCGCTTGGTCTGATGGGGAACAACGGACGCGCCGATGTCCTGGTTTCTTTGTATCGCTCTGACAACAACCAGGATGTTCGCAAAGCAATCCTGCAAGCGTTATTTTTGCAGGGAAACGGGAAAGCGCTGGTGGGTCTGGCGAGAAGCGAAAAAGATCCTGAAATGAAAACGGAGATCGTGAAACAAATGTCGCTGGTCCACTCCAAGGAAATCACCGATTACATGATGGAAGTGCTGAAGTGAAAACCCTTGCTGTTTTCTTGCTCTCTGCTGTTGCCTTTGCGCAGAGCCCGCAACCCGATATAAGAAACGCCAAATGGGAAACCCGCACCTTCTCCGGCGATTGGGCCGCAACACTACGCGGCAACTCTCCAGCCTGGTTTGGCTACGCGATAAAAACGGTTAAGAGAGATGGCGATAGCTGCTGCTGGAATGGGAATGGCAGAAACGGCTGCGGTCTCGAAGGGAATGTGACGGATAAAAGCTCCAGCGCCAAGCCGAACACGCCGATTCCCCTGGAAGGATCTGACACTGCGGCAATTCTGTTGCGGGTTGAGAACAATACTGTCGGCAAAATCCAGTTGTATTCGCTCCACTGCCCGCTCGATGCCGGCGGACTGCCGTTTATCTGGTTAAGCGGCGTATCGAAAGGCTCCAGCATCGCTTATTTGAAAACTTTGGCCGTGCAGGATTCCAACCACGTGACGGACAGCGCAATCTTTGCCATTGCTCAACATGCCGGTCCCGAAGCTGACGCGGCGCTGACTGAACTGGGGAGACCGCCGCAAGAGGAACGCATCCGCGAGAAAACGGCTTTCTGGCTTGGCGCCAGCCGCGGAGCGCAAGGCGTAACGGTTCTAAAAAGCATGATAGCGAATGATCGGAGTCCTAGCGTACGCGATAAAGCCGTATTCGCCTTATCGGTTAGCCAGCAGCCGGAAGCCTTGGACGAACTGATGCGAGCGGCAAAGTCAGATTCATCTCCCCACGTGCGCGGCCAGGCTCTCTTCTGGCTGGCGCAAAAAGCCGGGAAGAAGGCCACAGCCACTATTACGAATGCCGTCGAGAACGATCCTGACACGGACGTCAAAAAACGAGCGGTTTTCGCTCTCTCGCAACTGCCAAAGGACGAAGGCGTTCCCAAACTGATCGAGATTGCCCGGACACAAAAGAACCCGGAAGCCCGAAAACAGGCGTTCTTCTGGCTAGGCCAATCGCAGGACCCGCGCACGCTTGCTTTTTTCCAGCAGATATTAAGCAAATAGATATTGCCTGTTCATCCGTTCTGTGAAACACTTCTGAACGGGAACAAATGGGACGCAAAACTCTTGTGTTTTTTGGCGCGCTCTTCGTCGCTGCTGGGCAAACTCCGAATGCCGATGATCTCCTTTGGCAAAAGTCGGTTCAAAAGTTCGATGCGCGACGAAGCGTTGTGTTGCGGCAAGTGGATCAGGAAACGCAACGAGGGCCGTTTCAGCCGAACTGGGAATCCTTGAAAAAATACAAGGTTCCTGCCTGCTATGAGGATGCGAAGTTCGGCATTTTTCTCCACTGGGGCGTTTACTCGGTGCCAGCCTTCGGCAGCGAATGGTACCCGCGCAACATGTACCTCCAGGGCACGAAGGATTTTCAGCATGAGGTGTCCACTTACGGTCCGCAATCGCAATTTGGATACAAAGATTTCATTCCGAAGTTCCGGGCCGAGCAATTCAATGCTCGCCAATGGGCGGAGTTGTTCCGAAAGTCCGGCGCGAAATACATCGTTCCCGTGGCCGAGCACCATGACGGCTTCGCCATGTATGATTCGGAACTGTCGGACTGGAACGCCAAGAACATGGGTCCGAAGCGGGACATTGTGGGAGAACTGGCAAAAGCTGTTCGAGCGGAGGGACTGCACTTCGGAGCTTCCAGCCACCGGGCGGAGCATTATTTTTTCATGAACGGCGGGCGGACGTTCCCCTCCGATGTCCAAGACCCGAAGTACGCCGCCTTCTATGGGCCCGCGCATGCGGGAGTAACGGATAAGAACGGGCAAAAGTGGGCCGCTCACCCGGATGCCGCGTACCTGAATGATTGGCTGGCGCGCACGGCGGAAATTGTGAACCGCTACGACCCGGAAGTGCTGTGGTTTGACTGGTGGATCAACACGAAAGAGTTTGAACCCTATTTGCAGCGCTTGGCCGCGTTCTACTATAACGACGCCGCCCAACGGCATTCCACGGCGGTTATTAACTACAAGTACACCGCTTATCCGGACAGCGCGGCGGTGCTGGACATTGAGCGCGGGCAACTGGACGCCGCGCGCGCCTTCTTCTGGCAAACGGACACTTCCGTCAGCATTAAATCGTGGGGCTATATCGAGAACGACACCTTCCGCTCGCCGGAATCCCTCATTCAGCAATTAGTGGACATCGTGAGTAAGAACGGGTGTCTGCTGCTGAACATCGGGCCGAAGCCAGACGGCACGATTCCCGAGCAGGCGCAACAAATCCTGCTCGCCATGGGCCGCTGGTTATCAACTAATGGCGAAGCCATCTACGGCACGCGCCCCTGGAAAGTCTATGGGGAAGGCCCAACGAAAGTAGCCGGGGGAGCCTTTCACGACACCGCCACGGAGCCGTACTCCAGCCGGGACATCCGCTTTACCAGCAAGGGAAACACGCTCTATGCCATTGCCCTGGCCTGGCCGGAAAACGGGCAGTTGACGATCAAATCACTGGCACAAGGATCAAGTTATGGCGCAAGCGTGAAAACGATTCAACTGCTCGGCTCGACTGCGCCCATCAAATGGACACGGGACACAAACGGCTTGCATCTCCAACTGCCCGCGCAAAAAACGGGCGAGTATGCCTATGTATTCAAGCTCTCATCGAGGTGATAAGTCCAATTTGGCGCCGTTCCTCACCGAATTGACTGCTTCCCAAATGCCGGCAATCACCACCTCCGGTTCATCAATGATGACCATATGCGAACTCTTCTCAGCAGTAACTTGCTTG
>CAXUBB010000334.1:0-6187 GCA_964249105.1 uncultured Bryobacteraceae bacterium
TCTTTGGCATGGCAAGGCTAGTGCTTTGGCGAACCTCGCTTTGCATGCCGTGGAAGGATTCATCGGGTGGACGCAAGGAAAGGGCGGGTGAGTTTTGAATGGCTTGCTGGAGATTGCTGAGTCGAGCTGTCTTGATGATCCTTGATCACGCTCCACTTCCAGTTTTGCGAAGCGCTTGGCATCCGAGCCGCTAACTGACGACCCAGATTTTCAACGTAGGAATCAACGTCGGCAAGGCCCAAAGGAGTTGTTTGACGGCGTACTTGCGCCGCCAGCACAGCGCCGAGGGCGGTTTCTTTTTCGCTGGACCAGAAATTCAGAGTCCGGTCTGGCTGTCGATCCTGCGCTATAAGGCAGAGGCTCGCGCACAGAATTGCTAATGGAACAACGCGATACCGCATGGACCTATTTTGAACTATTTTCTGTTTGTTGTTACGATTCCAGCTTAACCTGCCGCCACGATTTTGGCGCAGGAGTGCGGGTCCAGGCTGGCTCCTCCCACCAGAACGCCGTCAATTTCCGGTTCGGCCATCAGCCCGGCGACATTGTCGGGTTTGACGCTGCCGCCGTACAGGATGCGAAGCTGCTGCGCGGACTCTTCCCCGAAGCGCTTGGCGGCTTCCGAGCGTATGGTTTGATGAGCATCGGAAGCGATACGCGGCGTGGCGGTCTGGCCGGTGCCGATTGCCCAGATCGGCTCATAGGCCACCGCGATTCCGGCAAATTGCTCTTCCGTGAGACCCGCGATGCCGTTAGCGAACTGCCGCACGAGCACCTCAGCGGCCTTTCCGTTTTTGTGCTCTTCCAATCTTTCGCCCATGCAGACAATCGGTTTGAGTCCGGCTTCGAGCGCCGACTGCGTTTTCTTCAGAACGTTCGCATCGGTTTCGCAGAAGTACTGGCGGCGTTCGCTATGGCCGATCAGAACCCAGGTCGCGCCGGCCGCCCGGAGCATCTCAGCGGAGATCTCGCCCGTGAAAGCGCCTTCTTTCTCCCAGTAAATGTTTTGACCGCCGATATCAATGTTGGTCCCTATGGCAGCCGCCACCGCCGCAGGGATGGTGAGGCTGGTTGGAAAAAGAACGATGTCACAGCGATAAACAGCCGAAACGAGCGGCCTGAACTGCTCCAAAAAATCCGTAGTTTGCCGGGCGGTTTTGTACATTTTCCAGTTGGCCGCCATAATGTGCCGTCTCATAGACTGCGGGTGATTTCTCTATCCTTTCGCAATGTCTCGCAGGAAACTCGCGCCTGCGGGAATGTGTGTTTCAAAGTTTTCCGCCACGGTCTGGCCGATGTCGGCCAGCGTGCTTCGCATGCCGAGGGGCACGCCCGCTCGCGCGTTAGGGCCGTAAATAAGTAGGGGCGTGTATTCGCGCGAATGGTCGGTTGAGGGTGTCGTGGGATCGCAGCCGTGGTCGGCGGTGATGATGACCAGATCACTATCCTTCACGGGCAGCGAAGGCAGCCAGTCGTCAACGGCTTCGAGGGCCCGCGCATAGCCTTCGACATCGTTGCGATGGCCATATTGCTGATCGAAATCGACGAGGTTGATGAAGATCAAACCATTGTCCTGCGATTCCATCGCCGCGGCCGTTTTCGTCATACCGTCTTCGTTGTTTTTTGTTTTGACCGAATGTATGATGCCCCGGCCTAGAAAGATGTCCGCTATCTTGCCGATGCTGTAGACCGGTACGTTTCGGCTGTGAAGCTGATCGAGCAGCATGCCCGGGGGCGGCGGCACGGCGTAATCTTTACGGTTGGCAGTTCGGGTAAACCGTCCGGGTTCGCCGGTAAACGGACGCGCAATCACCCGGCCTACTTCGTTCGGTCCGCGCAGAATGGCGCGAGCCGCTTCGCACATCCGATATAACTCCTCCAGCGGAATGATCTGTTCATGCGCGGCAATCTGGAAGACGCTATCGGCGGAGGTGTAAACAATCGGCTGGCCGGTGCGAAGGTGTTCTTCCCCTAGTTCCTTAATAATTTCCGTTCCCGAAGCCGCTTTGTTGCCGAGCGCCGCCCGGCCGGTTTGCTTTTCGAACTCGTTCATCACGTCGGGGGGAAAACCCTGCGGATAAACGGGGAACGGCTTGGGAAGAATGATACCGGCCATCTCCCAATGCCCCGTGGTAGTATCTTTTCCCGGAGAGGCGAGCGTACACTTGCCGAATGCGCCGCTTGGTTTTTCGACGGGCGGCAAATGGGCCAGCGGCTTGATGTTCGCTAACCCAAGTTGGCAAAGATTGGGAAGGTGAAGTGTTCGTTTGCGGGCAATGTTGCCGAGCGTGTCGCTCCCCTCGTCGCCATAAGACGCGGCATCGGGCATAGCGCCGATACCGACGCTATCCAGAACAATCCAGACGACTCTATCGAACATGGCGCGAGCGGCTATTGACTTTTCCCCTCAGTCGGTACGGCGGTCTGTCCGACTACCCCGGTGAACTGGTCTTTCAGGCGGGCGGCGCGTTCGCGGACCATGTGCATAAAGCTTTCATGACTGGCGATCCGGCTCAGCAGGGGCACGAACTGCGCGGGAGCAGCCAACTGCTTGTGAAGCCATAGGGATTCGATATCCGCCAAGGCGTCATTCACGCCCAGCTTGTCAAAGTGAACCGTGCGATCCAGTTTGACGTAAGCCTGTTCGGTGGAAGACAACTGTTCGAAGCGGTCAAGCAATTGCTGAGCGGGTAGCAGCAATGAGTAATTAAACGTGGACTCGGTGGCCGGGCCGGAAGCCGGTTCATAGCGGAAGGTCTTCTTGCCGGTATTGGCCACCTTTAAACCAGACTCCAGCGGCGTCTTGAAGAAGTCGAGCTTTTCCGCCAAGGCGAACAGCGCATTTACGTCGGAGTCCGCTAACTTTGCTTTCACAGGCTGGTCGTCGGTGGGCGATTCCTTGTACTCAAGATCGCCGGTTTTCTCCACGCCGATGGAGACATAGGCTGGAATGCTGCCCGGAAAGCTTTTTGTAAAGATAAGCCGGGGCTCGCCCGCGAAGGCGCAGAACGAACAGAGAAGCGTCAGGAGCGTTCGTTTCACCGCGCCCCTCCAACGGCCACGGGGAAGTTCATACGCGCTGCGTGGCAGATGGCGACCGCCAAAGCGTCAGTGGCGTCATAGGACTGAAACTGACGGTCCACGCCGAGAAGCGATTGCACCATCATTTCCACCTGCTGCTTCTCGGCCCGGCCATAGCCCACCACGCTGATTTTTACTTCGAGCGGCGAGTACTCGCTGACCGGCACTCCCGCTTCAGCGGCCAGCAACAACGCCACTCCGCGCACATGCGCCAGCTTCAGCGCGGACTTCGTATTGACTGAATGAAATACCTGTTCCACGGAAACCGCTTGGGGAGAGCACTCAAAAAGCACCGCCCGCAATCCACTGGCAATCTGAACAAGCCGGTGTTCGAGCGGATACGACGGCTTCGTGCGAACGACGCCGGCCGTGACCAAGCGGTGAGTACGTCCGTCGGAATCGATAACGCCGAAGCCGGTTCGTTCCGTTCCGCAATCTATTCCGAGGATTCGCATTCAGCTATGATCTGGGGCGGCGCTACGCCAGAGCTTCTACTTCGGCCTCATCCACTTCGTAGTTGCCGTAAACGTTCTGCACATCATCGTGCTCTTCGAGGGCATCGTAGAGCTTGAGCATGGCATTGGCGTTCTTGCCTTCCAGTTTGACGGTGTTCTTGGGAACCATGGCGATTTCCGCCGATTCGTTCGGGATGCCCGCTTTTTCCAAAGCGCTCAACACCGCTTCGTGCGCTTCCGGCGGAGATAAAATCTCCCAGGCTCCCCCGCTGTCACGGATATCATCCGCACCCGCGTCGAGCACGATGCCCATGAGCTGATCTTCGGTGGTTTTTTCGGCATCCACCACGATCTGGCTTTTACGCTCAAACATCCAGGAAACGCTGCCCTGCTCGCCCAGGTTGCCGCCGTTTTTGGAGAACAAATGACGAACTTCGCTGACGGTTCGGTTGCGGTTATCGGTCGCTACGTTCACCAGCACGGCCGCGCCGCCAGGGCCGTAGCCTTCAAACAGAATTTCGTCGATCTGTCCGCCTTCGAGCTCACCCGTGCCGCGCATGACGGCGCGTTTGATGTTGTCGGCGGGCATGCTGACGGCTTTCGCGGCGATAATCGCGGTGCGCAGACGCGGATTTCCATCCGGGTCACCGCCGTTCCGCGCAGCGATCATGATTTCCTTGATGAGCCGCGTGAACGCCTTACCCCGCTTCGCATCGAGGGCCGCTTTTTTGTGCTTAATCGTGGCCCATTTACTATGTCCAGACATGGAAAAAACCTCAACTGTTCCTAACTTTTGAGAATAACAAAAGGGAGTGAAAGCCGGTTTTGGACTCTTACCGGTACTCTCGAATTCGCTGCATCAGTCCGAGAAGAGTCAAGATGCCGGTGATCACCACA
Source organism: uncultured Bryobacteraceae bacterium (assembly GCA_964249105.1). Classification (GTDB taxonomy): domain Bacteria; phylum Acidobacteriota; class Terriglobia; order Bryobacterales; family Bryobacteraceae; genus Bog-105. The sequence continues at coordinate 4,434 of CAXUBB010000334.1, forward strand.
CCGATCGACATTTTGAGTTCAAAATGAGTCAGCTTCGTAAAACCATCAGCGATCGCACGGTCAAAGGCGGTCTGATTTACCGTAAGCGTCCGATCCAACGCGTTATCGAACTGTTCGAAGGCCCAATTCGACTCGCCCGGCTTGCTGCCAGTGCAAAGCGCGACGGCTTCTTTGTGATGGCCGCCACGTTCCAAAGCACGGATCTGCCCATCTACTATGAGATAGATGCTGAAGCTGTGTAACGTCGCCAGAGCCCCTTCCCGCTCGCCCGGAAAGGTGATGTTATTTAACTCATCTGCTAAGTATCCAGTAAAGCCACTTACGCGCGAACGTCTCATCTGTGCCACGGATTCAAATGTTGCGCCTTCAGGCAGTTTGGCGAGGGCATCCCGCTTCGTGAAAAAGTCCTGCTCGTGTTTTGGGGCGTTCTGCCGATCCAGCAGATACCGGCTCTCGTCCGCATTGGCCGCGTATGCCAAGGCGCGGGCGCGCCATAACGCATGAATCGAAGTAAACGCGTCCTCTCTTGCAACTTTCAAGCTGTGTTGCGCCTGCGCCAGAACGCGCACGCCGTAGTAAGTCAGACCGACGATGAGACAGGTAGCAAGCAAGAGCGGAAGGTTGATGAGCCGATGCGTCCTGCCGGTCAGGAATAGTTGAACCAGGGCAAGAACAGCGAGAACGATCAGCGCTGCTACCACAATTAAGCCGCGTGAAGCCACGGACCGTCCATGCTGCGATTCGTAGGCGCGGTTGAGCTCATCCAAATTCGCCTGGTCGAGAGCGTCGGTGGCGGGCAGAAGCTCGCGGTCGATTAAATCAGCGGCGATGCCGTAAGCCGCGATCCACCCTTCATTGCCTTCCTGGCGCAGGTCACGCGCCTTTTGAATGCGAGCCTCGTAAGTCCCAAGCCCGAGTTGTATTCGCAGGATCGGATCGCGTTCCGCGTTGCCGTAAGTGATATTCTGAGCAGCCGCAATCAGCTCTTCCGAGGCTTCCTTGCGGCGTTTTTCATAAGCCTGTACAGCGTTATCGGCCTGCGTTCCTTCACTCAGCAACTCATTGGCCGCGTTGGCATCCATGTCCGCCAGAGCTGATTTGATGTGTTGCGCGGCAATAATGCTGAGAGCGGTATCTCTGCCGATTTTCTGCATTCCAGCCCGGTGAATCTGTCCGCCGTTCAGCAGAGCAATCAACAATAAGACGTCAAGAATCCAAATGACCCAGAGGCTTCGGCTCAGGATTTGCGGCGTGGTGAGCGCCGCCGGTACTCGCGCAGTGGCGGGCACGGGCATCAGGGTTGCCATGCTACTTCACTCTTTCCACTGTCAAACAGGTCCAATGCCCCAGGGTGATGCGATCACCTTCGCGCACCGGAACATCAACCATGGGCGGGATGTCCGATCCATTCACGCGCGTGCCGTTCGAAGATCCGATATCCCGCAGCAGCAGCGTGGCGTCCGCCTTGCGCATCAGGAGAGCGTGGCGGTGCGAGATCGCCGAATCAAAATCCAGCGGGATTTCGGGAAAAATGCCGCGCGCTTCGTTGCGCCGCCCGATCAGCAAATTATCCTTATCAACCGCGAAGGAAAAGGAACCGAGACCGGCAGGCGGATCGGGACTGCCCCTCTCCTTGAGCGAAGCGTCGGCGCAAGCTACGACGACCCAAGGAGCAAGTGGACCAGGAGCAGATTCCGGTGCGGGCGCAACTGCCGCCAGGGGAATTTCACCGTGTCCGCCAGTCTGATAATTGT
>CAXUBB010000335.1:0-302 GCA_964249105.1 uncultured Bryobacteraceae bacterium
GGGTAGTTTGCACTCTCCATAGGCGCAATCACATTTTGAAATTTTGCCGCGAATTTCTCATGTAACAGGCCAACTCCACGCCCTGGGGAAACATTAATGGCGGAACTTTCGGATTCAGCGGCGTGTTCACCCAATCCGGCCCGCATGGCAGCGGCGGACTTGGTTTGGCTGATTTCCTGCTCGGTTATACCGACAACTGGAGCGCCAGCAACACGCCTATTGTCGGCCTGCGTCAGAAAGTCCCGCAATTCTTCGTGCAGGACGACTGGAAAGTGACTCCGAATCTCACCCTCAATCTCGGT
>CAXUBB010000335.1:312-6155 GCA_964249105.1 uncultured Bryobacteraceae bacterium
ATCTCAAGTACTTCGCGCCCTATGTGCAGGACGATTGGAAAGTCACTCCGAACCTCACCGTCAACCTCGGGCTGCGCTACCAGATTCAGCGCGGTTGGAACGAAGTGGCGGGCCGTATCGGAACTTTCGACCCGACCATCATCAATCCAGCTACGGGGACGCTCGGCGCCATGCGCTTCGGTGGCCAGTTGCAGGCTAACGATAATAAAATCTTTCTACCTCGGCTCGGCTTTGCTTATTCTCCCGCCCGGAACTGGGTTCTGCGCGGGGGCACCGGAATCTACAGCTATGGCTGGAGCATCGACACCTACGCCGGCGCAGCGGAGGGTCTGGGAACGAACAGTCACGGATCGCTCAGCCAGACCGGCAATACAGCGCCGGTCTTTATCCTTTCGCAACCCGCTAATTTGAATTATGTGGGACCGAATGTCAGTGCTGCCGCGTTCAACGGCCAGGGCGTTCCTTATTTTCCCTATCACACTCCTATTGCCCGGAACTATCAGTGGTCGCTCAGCCTGGAGCATCAGTTTGGCGGCGGCATGATGATTCAGGCCGCTTATGTCGGGAGTCACGGCACCGGCTTGTCATTCCCGATCGACCTGAACCAGGTTTCGCCAAGCCTGCTGCAGCAGAGCGTCGCTGCTTCGAACAGCCAGAATCTGCGCCCCTTTCCGCAATATAAGGGCATTAGCGGCAATCTGTACAACGGTATTTCAAACTATCATTCCGCCCAGCTTACATTCTCGAAGCGCCTGAGCTATGGTTTGCAGTTTGACATGAACTATACCTGGTCGAGGATGCTCGATGACCAGGACTCCTCCGGCTGGGGAAGCCGCGACGGCGGTCAGGTGTACCAGAACGCCTATAATAGGCAAGCTAATTACGGCCCGTCCAATTTCGACATTCCTCATATGTTCAAGGGGGATTTTACCTATCAACTGCCTTTTGGCCGAGGAAGGGCTTTCATGAATCAGAACCGGATATTGGACGGCGTTCTGGGCGGCTGGCAGTTCTCTACCATCTTTGCGCTTGAATCGGGACGCCCCTACACGGTCGTGGTCGGTACCGCCAACAATAGCGGCGCGCTCGCCGGGAACTGGTATCCCAATGTGATCGGCAACCCCAGTGTGGCCAATCCGTCGCCCCAGCAATGGTTCAATCCCTTGGCTTACGCCATACCCGCGCCGGGAACATTTGGAAACTCCGGCCGCAACACGCTTCGCGGTCCGGGCATTATCGGCGTGGATTTCTCATTGGGTAAGAACTTCAGTTTCCCGCTGCCTCATGAAACCGGCAATCTTCAAATTCGTTTTGATGCCGTTAACGCGCTGAACCATCCGAACTTTGATATCCCGAACGCGGGAATCGGAACATCCAACGTGGGAACCATCACGGCAATTACCGGGAGTTATAACTCCAACCTGAATCCGTTTGGTCCCCGGCAACTACAGTTGGGAGCGCGCTTCTCGTTCTAATTGCTGAGAGCGTTAAAAACAACTTCACGGCTGGACGACTCATACCGTCCAGCCGCTTTTTTGTTTGCGATATCGGAAGATGAAGTTTCATGATCAGAGTCCCGATCATTCCCGCGTTACTATTCCTGATTTTTCGTTTGGCTGCGTCGAGTCAATCACAGCCGGACCACGCAGGGGAGATCCAGAATCACGCCGCGCTCGCGCAACAAAGTCTACAGGCTAACCAGCCTGCTGCCGCAATCAAGGAATACCAAGCCATTCTGGCGCTAGATCCGAAGAATCTCGATGCTCTTGCCAACCTCGGCGTCGTCGAATTTTTCATGGGTGATTTCGCCAAAGCCACCGAGCAACTCCGCGCCGCTCTGGTTATCCAGCCCAACGTATTAAAACTGCGGGCGCTCCTGGGCATGAGTGAAAAGCGGTTGGGAGAAACCCGCACGGCGCAAACCGATCTCCAATCCGCCTTTGCCGGTTTGCAGGAGCAGAAGTTGCGCGTACAAACCGGGCTGGAGTTGATCGAAGTCGATTACGCTTTGAACGATCTGGGCAAGGCTGCAGAAGTGGTGAACACCTTGCGGCAACTGGAGCCGACTGATCCCGACATTCTCTTTACTGCTCACCGCATCTACTCGGATCTGGCGGACGAGACCACACTCGGTCTTGCCATGACCGCTCCCCAGTCGGCCCGAATGAAGCAATTGATGGCGCATGAGCTGGCACGCCGCGCCGATAATGCGGGTGCCATCGCCGATTACCGGGCCGCCATTGCGCTCGATCCCAAGCTGTCCGATTTGCACTTCGAACTGGCTGATATGCTGTACGGTTCTTCTTCGGCAGCCGATCAGGCGGAAGCCGAAAAGGAGTACAAAACGGCAGTGCAACTCAATCCCTTTGATGGAAAATCTCTCTGCCGCTTAGGCGATTTAGCCGGCAAGCGATCCGATACGAAGGCCGCGCTGGAATACTACTCGCGCGCTTATCAGTTGCAGCCTAACAATGTCGATGCCAATCTCGGGCTGGCTAAGCTGCTGATGGCGACGCACCAGCCGCTCCAGGCCGAGTCTCATCTGCAAAGGGCCGTACAGATAGAGCCGTACGACGCCATTGTGCATTATCGTTTGGGCGTGGTGTATCGCGAGCTCGGCAAAACGGCGGAAGCCAAACGTGAGCTGGCGGAATTTGAAAAGCTCAAGAAGATGAAAAATAATCTGCAAAACCTGTATCAAGCCATGCGCCTGCAGCCCGGCAAGCAGGATCGCACGGACGCTGACATTCCTGAATAGCTTTTCCTTATGACAATTCTCTGCAAGATGCTGTTGCCGGCGGTCTGTTGCGCCGCCATTGCTCCCGCCGCCTCATTCTATCCCACGCGGCTCTCTGATGCACGCGCCGTTTACCTAACCCGTGATCAGTTTCCGGTGCGCGGGGACGGCGTGGCGGATGACACGGCAGCCCTGCAAAACGCCATCAATAAAGTCCAGGAGACAACAGGGCAGGGCATTCTGTTTATCCCGGAAGGACGATACCGGCTGAGCAAAACCGTTTACATCTGGCCCGGTATCCGGCTGATCGGCTATGGAGAAAAGCGTCCAGTCTTTTTGCTCGGCCAGAACACGCCGGGATACCAGACCGGCCCCAGCTATCTATTTTTCTTCGTGGGAGGCCGGCCCGGCGCGGGTCCTTTCAGCCGTGGATTCATGTTTCGTCAGCCCACGCCTGAAGAAACCGCGCAGGCGCAGCGTGACTTCACGCGCTTTTCCAACCGTGCCCGCGAGGGGCGAAACGCAACGCCCCCCGATGCCAACCCAGGCACCTTTTATTCCGCGTTGAGCAATGTCGATATTGAAATCGCGGACGGCAATCCCGGCGCTGCCGCCGTTCGCGCTCACTACGCCCAGCACTGCTTTCTGGCTCACATGGATTTCTTCCTCGGCTCCAGCTTGACCGGCATTCAGGATGGAGGCAACCTGGCCGAAGACGTGCATTTTCACGGCGGCCAGTACGCCATCATTACGCGAAAGCCTTCACCCGGCTGGCAGTTTACCCTGGTGGACGCCACTTTCGAAGGCCAGAGTGTTGCGGCAATCAAAGAGCATGAAGCGGGATTGACTTTGATCCGGCCAGTTTTTCAGCATGTGCCTACCGCTGTTTCCATTGATCCCAACTATGCCGATGAACTCTGGGCAAAGGATGCCCGTTTCGACGATATTAGCGGTCCAGCCGTGGTGATCAGCGATGAAGCGAGCGCCCGGACGGAGATCAATTTCGAGGACGCCATCTGCCGCCGCGTGCCTGTCTTTGCCTCCTTCCGAACCAGTGAAAAAAAGGTAAACGGTCCGGCGTCCTCCTACGCGGTAAGCGTGTTTTCTCATGGTTTGCAGTACACGCGTTCGGGCGCTCCTCCCCAAATTGAAACTCAATTCGAAGCAAAGCCTCTGACCGGGGCTTTCTCACCCGCCAAATGCGATATTCCCGCTCTTCCTCCCTCGAACACCTGGGCAAACGCGCAAAACTTCGGCGCTAAAGGCGATGGGGAAACAGACGATACGGAGGCGTTGCGGAAGGCCGTGGCGCAAAGTAAAATTGTTTACCTGCCGCTGGGAGCCTACCGCGTGACCGACACGGTAGTTCTTAAGCCCGATACCGTGCTCCTGGGCCTGCACCCGAGCGGCACTCGTATTTTCATCGCCGACGATACCCCGGCCTTCGCCGGTATCGGCAATCCGAAGCCTGTTCTGGAGACGCCTCAGGGCGGAGCCAACATTGTCATGGGAATTGGCGTGTATACAAACGGCGCTAATCCGCGCGCGGTTGCCGTCAAGTGGATGGCCGGTAAAGATTCACTGATGAACGATGTTCGTTTTCTCGGCGGTCACGGCACATCCAAACTGAACGGCGTGAGCGAAGACATTTATAACAACACGCATACGGCGGACCCGAATCCCACCCGGCATTGGGACAGCCAGTATCCGAGTCTCTGGGTCACCGCAGGAGGCGGCGGCACCTTCATGGACATCTGGACGCCCAACACGTTCTCGCAGGCCGGGATGTACGTCTCCGACACCGCAACCGAAGGCCGCGTTTACCAAATGTCGAGCGAGCATCATGTACGAAACGAGATCAAGCTGCGCAACGTGGCGAACTGGCATATTTACGCCCTGCAAACCGAAGAGGAGCGCGGAGAAAGCGCTTTCGCGCTGCCGCTGGAGATAGCCAATTCGCGGCATATCACGATTGCCAACCTCCATCAATATCGCGTTGTCAGCAGCTACCAGCCGTTTCCTTATGCGGTAAAGGTCACGGACTCGGACGACATCCGTTTCCGCAACCTGCATTGCTACAGCGACAGCAAAGCTTCTTTCGATAACGCCGTGTACGATGCGAGTCAGCATATGGAGATCCGGCAACGCGAGTTTGCCTGGCTGAACATCACGCATGACCGGCAGCCCATTGCAGAGCGGCCTTCCTCCCCGGTGCTTGCGCCGGGCGCAACCGTCGAAAAAGCGGCAGGCGGCTTCTTCAATATCTCCGGAGCCGCCGTGGACGCCGCCGGCCGACCTTACTTCGTTGACACGCACTGGCAGCGTATTTTCAGATGGGAGCCTGAGAAGGGCGAAGTTTCTCTCGTGCGAGACAGCCCGCTTGAGCCGGTAAACCTCGCTTTTGATAAAAGCGGCAACCTGCTTGTTGTTTCCTACGCCGGCAAGGGCGTGGTGTATACCTTTAAGCCGGATGCTCCCGGTGACGAGATCAAATTACTGAAAGCCGCTCCCGCCAGCGCCCAGGAAGGCAAACAAGCCGTTGTGCCGGTTGAGTTCTGGCGCAACGAGCATGATTTCGAAACCGCCGTCGTGCGCCCCAAGCCTTATCAATTTGTGTCTCCGGACGGCTCGACTTTCATACCGGCCGGCGAGGATTTTGTCACAGGCCAGCTTTACTACGGTTCCAAAATCCACGATGTACTGCGCGCCTTTGGCCTTGTTTCTGTTTCCGTGGGTCAATATTACTATGTCTGCGATGAGAATGAAGAGAAGACCTATAGCGCTACGGTCGGACCGGATGGAACGCTCTCGAATCTAAAGCTGTTTGCTGAGCGGGGCGGAGAAGCGGCGGTGACGGACGAGAAGGGAAACGTCTACATCGCGGCCGGCCAGATCTATGTCTACAATCCGCAAGGAAAGCTGATCGACACCATCAATGTTCCCGAACGGCCCGCCGGTCTCGTCTTCGGCGGCAAAGACGGCAGGACATTGTTTATCCCGGCTCGAACTTCGCTCTATACAGTCCAGACGCTTTTTAAGGGCCGGTAAGGTGAATGGGGATGAGAGGGCTGGTCTCCCAGATCCAGCAGCGTTAGGCTGCTAAGGA
>CAXUBB010000336.1:0-6141 GCA_964249105.1 uncultured Bryobacteraceae bacterium
TGTTTTTATGGCGTTGGCCGATACGGTGGGTCGGCATAACATTCCCGTCGAGCCGTTTGAACGATTGATTCGCGCCTTTGAACAAGACCAGACGGTTACGCGTTATCAAACTTTTGAGGAGGTTTTTGACTATTGCGTGTACTCCGCGAACCCGGTAGGGCATCTAGTGCTTTATCTTTGCGGCTATCGTGACGCGGAGCGCCAGCGCTTGTCGGACTACACCTGCACGGCCTTGCAGCTTGCTAATTTCTGGCAGGATGTCACGGTGGATCTCCAAAAAGACCGGGTCTATTTACCCTTGGACTTGCTGGAAAGGCATGGATATTTTTTAGAAGATCTGCGCGCCTTGCAATTCAATAAAAATTTCGAAGCGCTGATGCGCGAAGCTGTCGATGTGGCGGAAGGTCTTTTTCGCCGGGGCTTGCCTTTAATTGATACAGTAAATCGACGGCTGGCGCTCGATCTGGAATTGTTCAGTCGTGGCGGTTTGAAGATTCTGGACAAGATCCGAGAGGGTGGTTATAACGTACTCACGCGTCGTCCGCGCATTTCAAAGGCGGAACGCGTTGCAATTCTTATTCGATGTCTTCCGCGGCTGCTCCCCCGTTAAACTCTCTTTCCGTTGACGACTCATATCGCTATTGCCGTCAAATTGCGCGCAAACGGGCGAAGAACTTTTATTATTCTTTTTTGCTGCTGGAAAAGCCGCAGCGGAACGCTATGTGCGCAATTTACGCGTTCATGCGGCAGTGCGATGACTTGAGCGATGATCCTGCCGATTCCGATCAAGCGAAGCTCGGTCAAAGCATTACTCTGTGGCGTTTGCAGTTGGAACATGCGCTGCGCGGCGACTTTGGCGATGACCCATTGTGGCCTGCGTTTCACGATACGGTTCAGCGGTATCGCATTCCACATCGCTTTTTTCACGAGATGATTGACGGCATTACTTCTGATCTCCAGCCCCGGCAAGTGCAGACATATGATGAGTTGTACCGCTACTGTTATCAGGTGGCGTCCGTGGTGGGCCTAACGATTATCCACATCTTTGGCTTCCATTCAGTGCGGGCGCTGCTGCTGGCGGAAAAATGCGGGGTTGCCTTCCAGTTGACGAACATTCTGCGCGATGTGCGCGAGGATGCTGGACTGGGCCGTGTCTATCTGCCTGCCGAAGATTTGCGCCGATTTGGCGTGAGCACCGAACAGTTGCACTCGGGACAGGAAGACAGCCAATTTCGAGAACTGATGCAGTTCGAAGCGAAGCGCGCGCATGAGTGCTATGACGAATCAGCGCCGCTGATGGAACTGATTCAGCCGAAAAGCCGCCGCTCGCTCTGGGCGCTGCGGCAAATTTATTTGACCTTACTGGCGAAGATTGAAGACGCTGATTACAATGTGCTCAGCCATCGTGTGAACGTGCCGACGCACATGAAGATTGCGTTGTTGCTGCGGGCGTTTGTAACGAAAGTTTAGGCCGCTATAATCCCACGCATCGGCTCTTTTGCCGTGTAGGTCAGAATCCACTCCGAGTCTGCTCCGTCGATTTTGAAAAATTCATTGCCTGCGGGCACGAACCAGGAACGGCCGGCTGTAAAGGGTTCGCCATCAATACTTCCGTTGCCCTTCGTGCAGATCAGCAGTGAGTAAAAAGGCTGGTTGCCGCCGATCTCGACCCGCTCTTTCGGACGCAACCGCTCGATATGAAAGTAGTCGCAGGAGAGCAGGCCTTCACGCCCTTCGGAGATGGCAACAACTTGCGGCTGATGAGTGTGCGGCCCGAGGTGCGAGACTTTTACGCCGTGCTCCAGATGCAGTTCTCGCGGACGTCCGTAGTCGTAGAGCCGATAGGTAATGTCGGAGTTTTCCTGAATTTCACAGATCGTCAACCCGGCTCCGATAGCATGCACCGTACCGGCAGGTGTGAAGATGACATCGCCGGACTTTACCGCCCGCCAGTCCAACAGATTCTCCACTTCGCCTGATTTCACTGCTGCTTCGAAACGTTCCGGTTTCAGATGCTCCCGAAAACCGACTGCCACTTCGCCGGGCGGTTGCGCGTCCATCACGTACCATGCCTCGGTTTTGCCTAAACAGCCGTGGTGCTCCCGCGCATACTCATCATCCGGGTGTACTTGTACGGACAGGCGTTCGGTGGTAAAGATCAGTTTGACAAGCAGCGGACAGATATCGGCATGCTCGGCATTAGCCCCAGTTCCTAAGATGCCGGAATTTTCCGAGATGACTTCCCGGAGCGGTTTTCCCAGAGCGGTGTCATTTTCGCTAAAAGTAAACCAAATTTCACCGATACGTTTGTTTACAGCAACAGCACTTGAATAATAAGGCGCGAGACTTTCCCGCCCCCAGACTCGTTCGCGAAACAGGGGCAGAAGCTCAAACGGCTGTTTTATTTCAGATTGGACTTTAAGCATATGACACCAACAAACCCTTCTTTCAACTTTGTAGTGCCCGCCAGCGGAACCACTTTGCCTTCGGACTTACTAGAGGAGTTGAGATTCAGTCAATCTCTTCTCGCCCTAGGTAAAGTTCGCTCACTAGCTGTTTGTGATTCTCAAGCACCCGAGACCGCCGAAGCTTCATCGTTGGTGTTAGCTCACCATGCTCAATCGAAAACTCCCGGTCTAGCACTCTAAAACGCCGGATACGCTCAAAATCGGCGAGATGCTTATTGACGCGTGAGACCGCCTGTTGCACGGCTTTCGTAACAGGCTCCGCTCCCGCGATTTCCGCTGCGCTCTTATCCTTTAACGAGCTTCCGCCCTCGATATTCTGCAACTGCTGTATATTCAAGGTGAGTAAAGCGGTTACATAGGGTTTTTTATCACCGATCAAAAGCACCTGATTGACTACCGGCTCCATCTTAAACAGATTCTCAATGCGGGAAGGATAAATCTTCTTGCCGTTTGAAGAAACAATTAACTCTTTTTTGCGCCCGGTGATATACCAATAGCCTTCCTCATCGACTTGCGCAATGTCGCCGGTCGAGAACCAGCCGTCCTCGGTCATTACCGAGCGGGTCGCTGCTTCGTCGCGGTAATACCCGCTGAAAAGGCATGATGTTTGTACCTGCAGCTCGCCATCCTCGGCCAGCCGAGCCTGAACGCCGGGCAGCAGCTTTCCGACGCTGCCCGGCCTCGGCTGTTTCAAAGGATTGAAGGCCAGCACGCCTGCCTCCGTTAATCCATACCCTTCCACAATGGGAATGCCAATCGCCGCGAAAAACTCGCCCAGATCCTTTCCTAAGGGAGCCGCGCCGGAAGCCGCCACGCGAATCCGCCCTCCTAAACGCGCACGTACTTTGGAAAACGCCAATTTATCAGCTATTTGCAGTAGTAGGCGCAACGGCAGCGGAACCGGCCTTCCCGCTTGCCGATAGCGGCTGGCCTTCATACCCACCTCCAGCGACTTTGCAAACAGCTTTTGCGCCGTGGGGGGACGCTTCTTCAACTCGGTTTGTACCGTGGCATACATGCGCTCCCAAACGCGCGGCGGGGCTAGAAAGACGGTGGGCCGTACTGATTTCAGGTCCGACGGCAAACGCGCCAGGCTTTCCGAAAACCAGACCGGTGTTCCCATCCGCATGGGGACCAGTTCAAGCACAATGCGTTGCGCGATATGAGCCGAAGGCAGGAACACGAGCGTGGAGTCTTCCGGCCCAATGGGCAGCACAACTGGTCCCATGTCGATGTTGGCCAGAATCGCCGCATGACTAGTCAAGCCCATTTTCGGCTCACCAGTTGCGCCGGAAGTGAGGTATAAAATGGCTGGGTCCTGTGGTGAAATGTCTTCCTGCCAACGGCGGAAAAGATCGGGATCACCCTTCATGGCATCCCGTCCGAGTTCCCGTAATTGTCCGAAGGAGAGACCCGCCGGATGTTCGCCTGTCATGAGCACAAGATGCGGCGGCATTTGTTCTCCGCGCGCCTCAACAGCGCGAGCCAGCGCCCGCAAAGTTTTTTCATCTTCCAGGAACAAAAATCGCGGCTGTACGGAATGAATGTTTGCAGCCAGATCCGCCATGGGGTAAGCCGTATAAAGCGCTGCTGACACGCCGCCCGCGCCCATGATGCCGAGGTCAACAAGGTAAAACTCAGCCCGCGTCTCGGACAGAATACAGGCGATCTCACCCTTCTCCAGCCCCAGCGTGCGCAGCCCGACAGCGATTTCCCGCGAGACTTGCGCCCAGTCGTTCCAGGAATAAGTTTGATATTGCGTGTTGCCCTTGCTTCCAATCGGCTGATGGAGAGCGGCTGCGTCCCCGTGCTTTTCTGCGGTCTGTTCCAATACTGTAAAAACGTTGCGGCCTGCCATCGCCCGAATTTTACCAGTGAGCGCGGGATCTTGCGTATAAGCTACCTTAAAGTGAGCCAGACGGCTTCCCTCTTCCGGCGGTGACTGACCAACCTACATCTGAACGGACTCTGAGCACGGCGGAACTGGAATCTCTCATGCTGCTTTACCAGCAGTCCAATAATGAGGCCGCGTCGGTGCTCATTCATCAACTCAGCACTCCGGTGTTTCGATTCTTTCTCTCACAAGTGCGCGACCGCTCTCATGCCGAGGATCTGCTCCAGGACTTCTGGCTCAGAATTCACCATGCCAGACACACCTATCGCCCTGGAGAACCCGTAATGCCCTGGATTTATGCGGTGGCGCGCCGGGTCCAAATTGACGGTTACCGGCGCAGAAGCCGCATCAGCAAACACGAGTTGCCAAGCGAACAATTGCCGGAAGCCCTGGCCTCAGCCACTCAGAGCAGGACGCATAATGTGGCGGATTTATTGAAGCACTTGCCGCCGGCACAGCGCCAGGCTGTGCTGCTCTTAAAGGTGGCAGGCCTTAGCTTGGAAGAAACAGCGCGCACAATGGGCACCAGCGTAGGAGCCGTTAAACAAAAAGCCCACCGCGCTTACAAGACGTTGCGCCAGTTTTTTGGGGTTGAATGATGAACTGCGAAAACGTCAGGCAAGCTCTTTCTCAAGGCCAACCGCTGACCGGTCTGGCGGCGAGCCATGTGGAAACGTGCGCCGGATGCCGCGCCATGATGAAAGCGCTAGATGGGCCAAGCGACCTGCCGGACAGCGAACACGTTGACAGGATCACGCGGTCGATTCAAGGATCATTGAAACCTGTACGCCCGCTGCCTTCGGACCTGCTCATGATTCTGGCGGGCTTGGGAGTTTTTCTTGTCTTTTCGGTTACCGCCGCGCTGACGGTCGGGCTGGGGGGATTTTATGGCCTCACGCCCGCTCAGCGCCTGGGGTATTACGCCGTGATTACAGCCTGCGCGATTTTGTTTTCCGCGCTGACAGTGGGGGAAATGATTCCAGGCTCGAAGCGGCGAGTAGCTCCAGGGATGGTGATCTCCCTCTCGCTGCTTGCTGTTGCCTCCGTTGCGTTTGCCCTGTTTCATAATTTCGATACAGAGCATTTTGTGGCGCAAGGCATCCCCTGTCTAGAATCGGATGCATTTGCGCGGCCATCAGCGGATTCGGCGCTTACTTCCTGGTTCGCCAAGGCTTGGCGCGTTCCCCTCTGCAACTGAGCATCAGCGTAGGTTTTTTCGCCGGACTGGCCGGAGTTGCCGTTTTAGCCCTCTTCTGCCCTCGCCAAAACACGGCGCATATTATGGTCTGGCATTTAGGAGCGATGCTGGCGGGAGGTGGAGGCGGCTTTTTCGCCGGAGCATGCAGCCAATATTTTTTTTCCGGCAAGCCCCGTGTTTTTTTTGAGACGCCGTGACTTTTTCCCACGTGGGCCGGAACTGTCGTGTGGAGGTCTCCACTCAAGACGAGACCTGACCCAAATTCACGTTACAGGAGTCACAATTTGAATATCTATCTCAGCAACCGGCTTCGCGCCGTGGCGCGCGTCGGCATGGGTAGCGTATTAACAGCTGCGGCGCTTCTCATGTTCGAGGGCAACTTGTCCGCGCAAGCCGGCCAGCCGCAGGGAGCGGTTTTCGCCGCCACAAACAACGCTACGAGAAACGACATTGTTATGTATAATCGGGCGGGCAATGGCCGTTTAAGCCTCGTCGGACGCTTTCCGACAGGCGGTCGCGGCGAAGGTGGAGTCGATGATCCGATGCATTCGCAAAGCTCCTTGATTTTGAGCCCGGATCAT